>JBKQVS010000047.1:0-6942 GCA_052139855.1 Desulfobaccales bacterium | reverse complement strand
CAATAGCGTGGAGTGGCAGATGGTCCGCAAGGATGGCACCACCATCGTGGCCTCCTTTAACGGCAAGGTCATCCGGGATGAACAGGGCAGGTTTCTGAGTACCCATTGCCTGTTCGAAGACATCAGCGCCCGCAAGGTGGCGGAGGAGACCCTTAGAGCTTCCGAAGCCAGTTACCGGGCCATCTTCGACAGCGCCAATGATGCCATTTTTATTCATGATGGGGCCACTGGCGCTATCGTGGATGTCAACGGTAAAATGGCGGAGATGTATGGTTACACCGCGGCGGAGGCGGGCAATCTCTCGGTGGCGGAGATCAGCTCCGGACAGGCGCCCTACAACCAGGAAAATGCCCTGATCCGCATCAGACAGGCGGCTGCGGGTGAACCCCAACTTTTCGAATGGCTATCCAAGGACAAAAACGGCCGACTATTTTGGGTTGAGGTGAGTCTCAAGCGCGCCGTCATCGGCGGCCAGGACCGCGTCCTGGCCATAGTCCGGGACATCAGCGCCCGTAAGCAAGCCGAGGAGGAACTCAGAACGAGCGTCGCCTCTCTGGAAAATATTATTGCCTCCTCGGTGGACCCCATCACCATCGTGGACGCCCACGGCCATTTCACCCGATGGAATCAAGCCGCGGAACAGGTCTATGGCTTTGATGCCCAGGACCTCGCCGGCAAGAAGGCCTTTGAATTTTATGCCGATCAGAAAGCCCTGGAAACCATGCTGAACCAATTGCGCCGGGATGGTTTTGTCCGGGGGTATGAAATTTCCCTGCAGAAAAAGGACGGGGCCATCGCGCCTTTCAGCCTGTCCATTCGGTTGTTCCGGGATGAGGACGGCAAGAGCACGGGGAGCGTCTGCGTGGCCCGGGACCTGAGCGAAAGCAGCAAGTCCCTGGCAGCGATGGAGCAGATGAATACCCAACTCCAGGCTCTGGTGCAAGAATCGGAACGGCGCAACCATGACCTGACTCTGATCAACTGCATGGCGGAAAAACTGCAATCCTGCCTCTCCCTGGACGAAGCTTATCCACTCATTGCCCGTCACGCCCAAGGCTTGTTCCCGGCCTGGTCAGGGGCTTTGTTTATCCGGGACCCGGCCAATAATCTTTTGGAGGCGGTCTCGACCTGGGGTGATGCCGGGCCCGGGGAGACGGCGTTTCCCCCCAATGATTGTTGGGCGATCCGGCGCGGACGGATAAACGCGGGAGGTGGCCCTCGCCGGGAGATGCGTTGCCGGCATATGCCCCCCCAATACCCCGGCAACTATTTGTGTCTGCCTTTGCTGGCCCAGGGCGAGACCCTGGGAATGTTGCATGTGCGGGAACTGGGCGACTTAACCCGGGAACAGTCCGAGTTGTTGCAGACTCTGGCGGTGACCGCGGTTGACCACATCTCCCTGGCCCTGGCCAATATCCGGCTCAGGGAAACGCTGCGCCACCAAGTGGTCCACGACGTTCTCACCGGCCTGTATAACCGGCGCTACCTGGAAGAGACCCTGGAACGGGAGATTTACCGGGGCCGCCGCAAGGGCGCGCCCCTGGGCCTGATTATGCTGGACCTGGACTACTTCAAGCATTTCAATGACACCTACGGCCACGAAGCAGGAGACAACTTACTGCGCACCTTGGGAAAATTCCTGGCCGAGCGCGTCCGCCGGGAAGACGTGGCCTGCCGTTACGGGGGCGAAGAATTTGTTCTGATCCTGGCGGAAGCCTCTCAGAAGATTGTCCAGCAACGGGCCGAGGAAATCAGACGGGAGTTTGCGAAGCTCCAGGTAATGCATCGGGGCCAGATGCTGGAGAACGTCACGGTGTCTTTGGGAGTGGCAATGTTCCCGGACCACGGCGCCACAGGCCGAGACGTGCTCCGGGCCGCGGACGACGCCATGTACCGGGCCAAATCCCAGGGCCGCAACCGGGTGGTGGTGGCAGAAAGCCGGGTGACACGTCTCCGATAAGGGGCCCAACAGGGAAATTTCAAAAAGGTGCAAGCCTTGACGCCGTTACCCCACTCAACCTTTAGGAAAGACCGGGGTGAAATCCGCAGCAGATCTTGAGAGAAATGTTCCAGGGCGGCATGGCCCACCCTGCCACGGTGCCATTCCCTGCATCTATTACCAATATATGGCCAGCATATCAGTATAGGTTAGTGGTGCTTAACCTCGCGTATATCTATCAGTTAACTTGTATGCATGGTATGCGCATATGGCCTCGGGGTTACCTCCGGGACACCATGCTCGCGGGATGTTGTCCCGGGGGTACTCACAAGGGTATGTCCAAAATAGGCCAGAAGGAATATATGAGGAAAATTTGTGCTATCCTGCCTCCCGTAAGACTTTTGGGCTACAATAAGAGAAACCTCTTGGGGCTTGAACCTGGATGGGGGTCCCATAACCATTATTTTTGGGGTAACCATGGATGCCGCCAAATCTCGGCATATTCGGCATATAAGGATTTGAGGCCATGACTGGGATTGGCGGAATCAAGGGTAAAAACGGCGAACACCCTTACGGCGATGCCGGTCAGTTGATCCTGCTTGGCTTGTTTCTGATCGTTTGGCTGGGAGATTCATTTGTGCTGCACCTATCGACGGTCCCGGCAGATTACTTACCGCGTTTTATCCGGATAACTTTTTTGGTTTCCTGCCTCGGGTTGGCCGCGGTCTTGTTCAAATCAGGCCACGCGGTAGTCAGTCATGCGCGACCCACCAGCAGTTTGGTGTCCACCGGCGCCTTCAGATATGTGAGGCATCCTCTCTATCTCTGCTGCATCCTCTTTTACCTGGGCTTGGCGTTTTGCACTTTTTCCCTCTTTTCTCTGGTTCTCTGGGTTGCGATCTTCATCTTCTATAATTACATTGCCAGCTATGAAGAGAAGTTACTGGAGGCCAAGTTCGGCGAGAGTTACAGAATTTATCAGGAACACACCGGAAGGTGGATGCCAAGGATGCCTTTGATTCATAAAGACAAAAATGCGGTTTTTTGAATAAAGGGATAGGGTGTTTATTTTCTTTCAGGCTCCATGAGGACTAACCTATGTCTGCTGATGCTCCCCCCGCCCCGGAGCGGCAAAGCCGCCTGACCGACGATTTCTTCTACTTCTTCCTCCGCTTGCGAAAAGACCGCGTCCGTAAGGTCGTGGCCGATATCAATGACCGCTACCCTGAGGAGGCGGTAGAACAGCGGGCTCGCCGCCTCATCGAGGCCCAGACCCAGCTTTCTCTCTTGGGAGGGTTGATCCTCGATTTGCCCACGATGATCCCCTATGTCGGACAGCTCGTGAAGGTCCTGGGCTTTGTGGGGGGGACTTCGGCTCTGGTGCGCATGCACCTCTACCTCATCCTGGAGATCGCCCTCCTCTATGGCAAGGATATCGACGATGAGGCACGGGTTCCGGAGATGGCCGCGGTGGTGGCCGGCACCGGCGTGGCGGTGGGCGCTCCCTTCATGGCCGACGCTCTGGGGTTGCATCCCCTGATCTCTATGGCCACCGGCGCGGTAGCCGCTTTGACTGCCTCCCGCTTGATCGGCGAGAGCGCCATCCGCTACTACAGCCAGCCGCAGGAAGTCGCGCCTCAACCCGCGGCTGAACCATCCGCCTGAAGAATAGAGGCCCTGCACCCCTTCCTGGACCCCGGGAGGCCATTGCTCTTCCGAGTCCTCTCTTTAACCCCCTCTGTTTGCGCGTCTTTTTCTCGCGGATGAGGACGGGCTTGGACCATTGGCATCGGGGAGCCGCTCAGGAAGTGACAATGGCGTTCAGGACGACTCCCAGAATGGTGGAATAAAAGAAAAACGAGACCACGCTGTGGAGGAGCACAATGCGCCGTTGGGCCGCCGAGGTGATATCGACATCACTCATGGCGTAGGTCAGTCCCACAGTAAACGAAATATACAAGAAATCTAGATAATTGGGTGGCTCATGCCCAGGGAAGACAAAACCCTGGCGCATGCCGTCCGCGAAGGGGCGCCCCTGCGCGTCCGTGTCTTCGTAATACAACCGGGCGTAGTGCTGTCCCACCGCGGTGTGCAGGAGAAACCAGGCGAGCACCACGGCCAAGACGCTCAAGCCCACCAGGAGGCGGGCGTGGGCCGGATGTTCACTCCCCACCGACGTGAGGATAATGCCCACGCTGATATTGCCCAGCAGCGCCACCAGGACCATTACGATCAGCAGAAAGACCCGATTCGGTTCATCCCGGGATACCCGCTGCTTGGTCATGGGGGCATCGGCATAGAAGATGACGATGCCCAGCAGGGCCAGGTAAATAGTCATAGCCACGATCCAACTGCTGAGAGAAGCAAGCTTCCAGCCCAAACCGAGCCACTCCCAGGAGATAAAGCCCCAGGCCGCCCCCAAGGAGACGGACAGAACCGCCCGCCACCGGTCATGAAGTTCCCAAGCGAAATGAAAGAACCGCGTTTGGGTCATCAGGTCTGGCCCATGCTCCCCACTTTTTCTTAACGGCTATGAAACCCTTTGGGCCTCTTGGTAGGCGCGAATCACTTCAGCGTTTTCAGCAAAAAAGGCGTCCTGGCCCACCAGGTCAGTGATCTCCGATCGTTGCAACTGGATGGACACATCTTCCGAGACCTGGGAAAATACCAGTCGGATGCCGCGCTCCTTAAGGATGGCATAGAGGTGGCGCAGAGTTTCAGCCGCGGAAAAGTCTATATCGTCAACTGCGTCGGCGTCGATGCAGAACCAGACCAGGGAAGGTTTCGCCATCTGGACCAGTTTGCCGACCTCTTCGGACAGCAGTTGAGTATTGGCATAATACATGCCGTGGGAAAAGCGGTAGATCAGCAGCCCCGGCAGCATTTGGGCCTGGGTGCGAACCGGCTCGGCCTTCCAGCCTTCCGGCCGGCCCGGCACGATGAGGGCGTTTTTCGGCCGGTAGCCATGCCGGGTGTGGCTCACCAGCGACAGGAACATGGCCACCAGGATGCCCTGCTCCACCCCCACCAGGACCACGCTGGCGGTGGTGATGACGGCTACCCAGAATTCCCAGGGCCGCTCTCGATAGATGCGATACATCCCCTTAATGTCGACCAGATCCACACAGATGAGGAAAACCACCGCGGATAAAACCGCCTCCGGCATATAGGCCAAAGGTCCCGTCAGAAAGAACAGCACCGACAGGACGATAACGCTGCTGGTGATCTGGGCCAATTGACAGCGCCCCCCGGCGCTATTCACCATCTCCGAGGCGGTGGGGCTGCCGTTGACTACAAAGGCACCGGAAAGTCCGGCCCCGAGGTTGGCCAGGCTCAGACCCACCAGATCGAGATTTTCGTTAAAGCGCTCGTTATAGCGCGCCGCATAGGCCCGGGAGGTGGCGGCGCTTTGGGCCAGGATCACCACGAAGATGGAAAAGGCCGTGGGGAAAAGGCGCATCAACAGACCGGCGTTCACGTGCACCTGCGGCAGGCCAAATCTCGGGAGGCCGCTGGGAACCGCCCCCAGGGTGGCTACGTCATGGGACCCCAAGTCAAGGGCCCAACTCACCACAATAGCGCCGATCACCGCCAGGAGCGCCCCGGGAATTTTTCTCGAAATTTGGCGGGAAGCCAGGATCATGACCAGAACGGCCGCAGCCGTGGCCAGGGTGTAAAAGTTCGTCTGGTGGAGATGTTGCAGATCGTGGATGAGGCTGCCGATGGGACTATGCCCGCCCCTGGGCAACCCCAGCATCCCGCCGATCTCCATGAGGGATACCTGGAGGCCCACCCCGGTGAGAAACCCCACCAGCACGGTGCGGGACAGGAAGTCCGCCAGGAAGCCCAGCCGTATGAGGCGGGCCAGCATGAGCAACCCAGCCGCCATGAGGGCCAGGAGACCACACAGGGCCATGTATTCGGACGAGCCCGCGGCGGCCAGACCCATGAGACCGGCGGCGAGAATGGCGGCGGTGGCGGAGTCGGCCCCCACGACCAGGTGCCGGGAGGAGCCGAAGAGGGCGAACAGGGACATGGGGATGAGGATGACATAGAGACCGGTGATCACCGGAGTGCCGGCGATCTTGGTATAGCCCATGGCCTGGGGGATATTCAGGGCGGCCAGGGTGATGCCGGCCAGGATGTCGGAGGGCACCTGGGACCGATCAATGGGCAGAATCCCTTGGAGCAAGGGAAACTGGAAGCCTTGGCCCTCGGTCTTGGCGGTCGCCATGGCTGCTCCTGGTTGAAACTCGGAAGCCTGGGTGGGCCCGCAGGTTCTGTGCCGCTGCCCCTGCGGTTCTAAATAATCTCCGCCACGCCCTTGATGATGGCCTTGGCCGCCGCTTTATCCACGGCTTCCTCCCTTGCCTGCTGCTTGGCAGCTTTCTTCTCTGCCGCCGGGCTGCCTGCCGGTTCCGCCGTTGCTTTTTTGGGCTTTTGGAGTTGCTCCCGTTCCTCTATCCCCTTCGCCATTTCATCGGTCAGGTCGAGATAAAGATTGGTCACCGGCCTGACAAGAGGCTTGAGGATAACCCCGAGGATGGGGAAAATCACCGGGGCAAACACCGCAACCCCGGCAACCGTCAGCAACGCGGCAAGGGGACGAGTAAAAAGGAAGTTAAACATAGTGTACCTGCCTATGGTCGGAGATTGACACCACTCAAGCGGTCATTCGGGCAATGAGATCATGGCGCGGCCCAACGCCAGCCAGTGGCGATAAGGCCACGCGCCTTTGAAGAAAACATGGTTTCAGGACACGCGTATCTCACTGACGCAGAGCTTTTCCGGGTTTCAATGGGCACCGCCTGGCCCATCTTATGGGCAGTAACGGATCAGGAGGTAAAGACTCAACCTCCGCCCATAAATACCTGCATTGCGTCCCCGAGCAGGAGCGAAACCCAGGTTGTTTGTCTCAGGCGTCAGGTCTGGCGTAATGCTCGGCTTTGGCTTCGGCCACCAGGTCGCTCACCTGCTCCCCGGTTTCCTCCACGAAACCCACC
>JBKQVS010000046.1:0-48796 GCA_052139855.1 Desulfobaccales bacterium | reverse complement strand
GTCTTGTCATTCTGAGGGGAGCGAAGAATCTGGCATTTCCCCTCTATTTCATCGCCGGCGGCCCAGGCGGTTGCGCAGGGCCAGGAGAAACAAGGCCGCCCTGTTAACCTTCTCACCGCTCCAAAATCACCACGGCCAGGGCCCGGCGGTCTTCGTCGGTGAGGGAGAGGTGCATGTTCTCGATGCCGGCGGCCTCGCAGAGGGCCGCGGCCCGGCCGCTGACAAAAATTTCCGGCTTGCCCAGGGGGTTGGGGATCACCTCCACCTCCCGCCAGTGGATGCCGCCCTTTCGCAGGCCCACCCCCAGGGCCTTGGAAAAGGCCTCCTTGGCGGCAAAGCGCATGGCGAAGCCCGCCGCGGCCCAGGACCGGCCCCGGCAGTAGGCGATCTCGCGTTCGGTGAAGACGCGGTCCAGAAACCGGTCGCCGTAGCGCGCCAGGACCCGCTCGATCCGGGCCACCTTCACCAGGTCAACGCCGATGCCGTAAATCATTTGAAAACCGTTTTTCGTTTTTGGTTTTGAGTTTTGGGTTTTTCCCGGCAGGCGTCAGGGAAGGGGAAATACGGTGGTGGAATGGAGGTTGTCGGGGTTATTCCTGACCCCTAATCCCTGATCCCTGGTCCCTGGACCCTGATCCCTGAGTCCGGCTGATTTATTTCTTTCCCTTTTTGGGCGGGGCCGGGGCCTCTATTTTGCACATGCTGCCGGATTCGCTGCAAGCCGGGCATTTCTTGGGTTTGCAGCGGGTGTCCACCTTGTTGCCGCATTTTTCGCAGGTAAAAACGGCCATGGGTTACCTCCAGATCAGATTAAGCCACCGGGCAACGCCGCGTCGAGGCCGGGGAGGGCTCAGGGCTCTCCCCGGCAAAGCCGCGATTTTGGTGGCCCCATAATAATGAATACTGCCTCAATTCGGCAAGAGATGTTTACGGGCCCGGAGAGATGGCCTGCCTCAGGCTGGAATCCGGTGCCACTTATAAAAAAGCCCCTGGCACCCTACTCTCCCCGCACCCTCCCCTTATAGGATTGGGGGAGGGGGAAAGAGCGAGTGCCCTTTGCCCCCTCCCCCAAACCGTCAGTCTTTCCTTCCCGCCGGGAAGGCGAACTCCATGGCTTCGTCCAGGCGCTCTACCGGGTGGAAGATGAGTTCGCCCCGCACGGACTCGGGGATCTCCTCCAGGTCCACCTGGTTCTGGGCCGGGATGATGACCTCCCGGATGCCGGCCCGGTGCGCGGCCAGGACCTTATTCTTGATGCCGCCCACGGGCAGGACGTGGCCCCTAAGGGTGATCTCCCCGGTCATGGCCAGGCCCTTTTTTACCGGACGGCCGGACAGGAGCGACACCAGGGCGCAGAGCATGGCCACCCCGGCGGAGGGGCCGTCCTTGGGGATGGCGCCGGCGGGCACGTGGATGTGGAGATCGGCCCTCTCGAAGAAATCTTCTTCGATCCCCAGGAAGGGGGCCCGGGCCCGGATGTAGGACAGCGCGGCGCTGGCCGACTCCTTCATGACGTCTCCCAACTGGCCGGTGAGCTTGAGGTTGCCCTTGCCCGGCATGCGCAGGGCCTCAATGAAGAGGATGTCGCCGCCGGCGGGGGTCCAGGCGAGCCCCGTAGCCACCCCGGGCTCGGGGTGGTCCAGGGCCGCGTCCCGGAAGAAGCGGGGCGGTCCCAGGTATTGCGCCACATCGTCTTCACTGAGCTGCACCTGCTGGCGGCCGCCTTCGGCCACTTCCCGGGCCACGCCCCGGCACAGCGAGGCGATCTCCCGCTCCAGGTTGCGCAGGCCCGCCTCCCGGGTATAGGAGGCGATGACCCGGCGGATGGCGTCGGGCGCGACCTCCATCTGCTCCTTGGTCAGGCCATGGGCCTCCAACTGCCGGGGCAGCAGGTGGCTGAAGGCGATCTCCAGCTTCTCCTCCTCGGTGTAGCCGGTGAGTTCCAGGACCTCCATGCGGTCCCGGAGCGGCGGCGGGATGGGGTCCAGGAGGTTGGCGGTGGTGATGAACATGACCTTGGAGAGGTCAAAATCCACCTCCAGGTAGTGGTCCGAAAAGGTGGAGTTCTGTTCCGGGTCCAGGACTTCCAACAGGGCCGAGGAGGGATCGCCCCGGAAGTCGGCGCCGATCTTGTCCACTTCGTCCAAAATGAACACCGGGTTATTGGAGCCGGCCCGGCGCATGGACTGAATGATGCGGCCGGGGAGCGCCCCCACGTAGGTGCGGCGGTGGCCCCTGATCTCGGCTTCGTCCCGCACCCCGCCCAAAGAGAGGCGCACGAACTTGCGGCCCAGGGCCCGGGCGATGGAGCGGCCCAGAGAGGTCTTGCCGGTGCCCGGCGGCCCCACGAAACAGAGGATGGGCCCCTTCATGTCGGGCTTGAGTTTGCGCACCGCCAGGTATTCGAGGATGCGCTTCTTCACCTTCTCCAGATTGTAGTGGTCCTCGTCCAGGATCTCCCGGGCCTGATGCAGGTCCAGGTTGTCTTCGGTGGACTTGCTCCAGGGCAGGTCGATGAGCCACTCCAGAAAATTGCGGATGACCTGGTGATCCGGCGACGTGGGCGGAGTCCGCTTGAGGCGGGTCAGCTCCCGCTCCGCTTCCTTCATGGCGTGGGCCGGCAACTCCGCCTCCTCCAATCGGAACTGGAGTTCGTCCACCTCCCGGGTGGGGTCATCGCCTTCCCCTAACTCCTTTTGCAGGGCCTTGATGTGTTCCCGGATGTAGTAGTCTTTCTGGGTCTTGTCCATTTCGCTCTTCACCTGGCTCTGGATCTTCTTGCCCAGCTCCAGAATCTCAAGCTCCCGATTGATGTGGACCAGGACCCGGCGCAGGCGCTCGCCCACGTCAATGGTTTCCAGCAATTCCTGTTTCTCGGTCTTGGCAATGTTGAGGCTGCCGGCGGTGATATCGGCCAGCACCCTGGGGTCGCTGAGTTCCCGTACCAGGTTTCCCAGTTCCGAGGGCAGGTAGGGGGAGAGCTCCAGCATCTTCAGGAAGAGGCCCTTGACGTTGGACACCAGGGCATCCACTTCAAGAGAGGGTTCGTATTCTTCCGGGATGGGGGTCACCTCGGCCACCAGGAAAGGATCTTGGCCGACCCACCTTTCCAGGCGGAACCGGTACAGTCCCTGAATGAGCAGACGCACGGAGTCGTCGTCGGCCTTGCGCATCTTCAGGATGACCGCGGCGGTGCCGACGTTGAAGAAATTTTCCGGGTCAAACCCCGTGGCCTTCTCCTCCCGGCTGGTCAAAAAACCCAGGGTTTTGTCCTGGAGCAGGACCTGGTCCACCAGCTTTTGGGCCGGCTCCTCCCAGAGGGCCAGGGGCATGATGAGGCGAGGGAACAGCACCAGGTCAGTCGCCGGTAATATGGGCAACACCCGGGGGCCGGGCTCCACCACGGGGGCCGCGATCACCGGGCTATCGTCAATGGCGTAATTATTGGTCATAATATCTCCATATTTTTAGTCAGATTCGGTCATTCTCCGGCCGGCGAAATTTTCACCGGTATGATTCGGGTTCGGGGCGCCTTCCGGGGCAGATGGACTTCCAGGATGCCATCCAGATAGCGGGCCTCCACCCCCTGGGAGTCGATGGGTATGGGCAGCGTAAAACTCCGCTCAAAAACGCCGAACGCCATTTCCAGATGGACGAAGCGCCGGATGCCTTCAGGCGGTGGCGGCCGCCGCCGGCCCCGCACCACCAGTTCGTGGCCCGTCATGGTCAGGGAAACATCCCCTGGCGCCACCCCGGCCAGTTCCAGGCGGAGCACCAGTCCCTGGGCAGTTTCATAGATGTCGACCGCCGGGCGGAAAGAGGCCGAGGTTTTGCGGGCTTCCAATAAGGCATCGAAACCGCGGCGCACCTGTTCTTCCAGGTGCTCGAAGTCACGGATTATTCTGATTTTAATGAGTCGGTGCATGGGTTCCTCGAACCATTGTTTCTCTTCAAGATAAGACGTCTTCTAGAAAAATCCAGGGATTGCATGGCGTTATCTTGGGGCCGGCAAGAAAATTGCCGGACCCGAGACGGTATCCTCCGGCCGGAGGAGGGTCCTCGCCTTGACCGGAGGCGCAAATACTGGTAGTTTTTCAGGTATGCCATCCCCCATCCTGTGTCTGGGCGCCATCAATGTCGACCTGAAATTTCAGGTGGATGACCTGGAGGGATTTTTGCGCCACTGGGGCACCGGACTCACCCGGGGCGGCGAGGCGGCCGTCTCCCGAGAGGAAGAAGCGCGACTCACCGCCTTGCTGGCCCGGTATGGCCGGCCGGCGGGGCGCTTCGGCGGCGGCATGGCCGCCAACACCGCCTATGCCCTGGCCTGCCTGGGTTTTCCGGTGGGGCTGGTGGGCCGGGTGGGCGCCGACGCCGACGCAGAATTTTTGCGAGAGAGTCTGGCCGGGGTGGACCTGTCACACGTGGTCACCCAGGGGGAGAGCGGCCGGGCCTACATCCTGACTGACCCCGAAGGAGAGCGCACCATCCTGGTGGCGCCCAATACCAACGACGAGATCAAGGAACGGGACCTGCCTTGGGAGGCGTTGGCGGCCGCGACATATCTCCATCTCACCGCGTTTGCGGGAAACGATCCTTTAGCGGTGCAGCGGACCATCGCCGCCCGGCTCCCGGAGCGGGTCCGCCTCAGCCTGGACCCGGGGGAACTCTATGCCCGAATGGGCTGGCGGGCCTTGGAAGACATCCTGGACCACCTGGAGACCTTGCTGGTCACGGAGACCGAGTGGCGGCTGTTGGGGGGAGAGCCGCAGGTTCACCCCGCCTGGGCCCCGCCTCTGGTGATCATCAAACGGGGCGCCCGGGGCGCCAGACTGCTGACGCCGCCCAGATACCTGGATTTTCCGGTGGAACTGGGAGGCGATCTGGTGGACACCCTGGGGGCCGGCGACGTCTTCGCGGCGGGCTACCTGGCCGGACGGATTTCCGGCCTCCATCTCAACACCTGCGTGCGCCTGGGCAACCGGGCCGCAGCTGTCAGCCTCCGGGGCGCCGGCCGGGAGAGCTACCCGGACCGGACCTTTCTGGAACGGCAGGTGCAGGCGCTGCAGGGAGGATGATATTGGGGGGGGGAGGATCGTCGGCAGCCGTTGACCCCTTCCCCCAATTCACACAAGGAGACCACATGGGAAATGTGCAGTTGAATACTGCTTGCGAGGGGCCGCTGGCCCTTAATGATAATATTTTTGAGTTGTGCCGGGAGTTTATCAAACCCCACGGGGACCGGTTGTTCCGTCAGGTGAGCCGCTACGACCATTACCTGGCGGAGGTGGCCAAGCGGCCGGAGTATCAGGCCGGCGGCGTCCTCAAACTCCTCCTGCCCTTCTTGAAGGCCCAGGGTCTCACCAATGTCCGGATCGAGGCCTATTCCCGCCAAAACCTGACCCCGATGCCGGGGGCGGAGGCGGCCTTCACGTTCCTCCACAGCCGGGATTTCCCCATCTTTGCGATCAGCGCCGGCTGCCGGCAATTTGCCGAGGCCGTAGGCCTGAAGCTGGGCTTTACGAAGCAGCACATTTTTGGCGTGAAGCTGGACCTGGACCGCTACACCCTGTCTGGCGCCGAGGCCGGGGAATTACAGCGCCTGCAAGGGGAAATCATTGCGGCGCCGGAGATTGAATTCCCAGCCGAGGGCGCGGAGGCAGCGGATGTGCCGGCCCCGGTGGCCGAGGCCATCGCGGGGCTGGACCGCATCTTCGGGGAGCGGCTGCCGGCCATGGACATCGGCGCCCTCTCTCAGGAGGTCAAATCCATGGGCGGCCCCGGGAAAACCAAGGCCGTGGCCGACAGCCTGGCGCAGACTCACCTGTCCCTGGCGGACACCATCTACGTCGGGTCCAGCAACAGCGATGTGCAAGCCTTTGAGGCGGTGCGGGTTGGCGGCGGCCTGGCCATTTCGTTCAACGGCAGCCCCGCGGCGGTAAACGCCGCGGAAGTGATCGTGGTGGCCGACAGCGCCTGGCCCCTGGCCCTTTTGACCGCTATCTTTCAGTTGTGGGGCAAGGATGGGGTGCTGGAGGTGGCCTGCCCGGAGACCCGGGAAAAGTCCAGGAGCCTGGTGCTGCCGGAAGCGGTCATCGAACCCATCGGCATGGGCCTGGAGGGCCACCTGTTCAATCTCTATGACCAAAGCGCGGACAACTTGGACAAGGTGGTGGAAGAGAGCCAGGCGATGCGGGCCAAACTCCGGGGCGAAGCCATCGCCGCCCTGGGGTAAGTGTTTCATATGAGAGAGCGAAATAAGTGGGGGCGACTCGTTGGGTCGCCCCCCTTTTTTTACGGCCAATTATGCTTATCGTCAAAGAACTTGGCTTATGCACTCCTTACGCTAACTCTCTCCCCTCAAGGGGAGAGGAAACAAAAAGCAGGCACTTTCAGCAATTGCTCCCGCAGGCATGCCGCCGGTCAGGACTTTTCCTTCCTGGCGTATCTCTTCGGCTCCTTGGCAAAATGGTCTTTGCAGAGTTCGGAACAGAAATAGTAGGTCACGTCCTCGAAGTCATAGCCTATCTTGCCTTCCTTGCCGGACAGGTCCATCCTGCATACCGGGTCGATGTCGCATTTGGCTTTATCTTGGGGCATGATCAGTCCTCCTGAGCGCTCACGTTTACTTAAACAGTAAGTCCCGGAGCAGGGAGCGTCAAGCCCGCCACCGTCCTTGCCGCATTGCCGAGGATAAGGCCGGCGGCCCCTGAAGAGTCCGCCTTAACCAACTACCCGGTATTATTGATGGCGTCGGCAGGAATGGTTAAGGCCCATTTCCCGGAAGTCCGTCAGCCTCACCCCGGCTGCGGCCAGGCTGGCCTTGAGATGCGGGCTTAAGAGCGCCGCCAGTTCCTCCTGGCGGTGGTATTGGGGGGCCCAGCGGGTGAGCTCCGGGTCGGCATAGAGACCCGGATGGCAATAGATTTCGGTCACCCCCGGCTGCAGCCGGGGCACCAGACCCGTCAGGTAGGCCTCGGTCATCCGCCCGTCGTTCGTGAGCCCAAAAAGGTGGTCATTATATAGCAGACCCGCGGCCCGGGCCCGCCGCGCCGCCCCGCGGCTCAGGAGCGCGAAAATGAGGCCCTGGGCGATCTTAGGCGCGGGATGATCCGGGGCCAGGGCCAGGGTGGTGCGCCAGTCTTCCCGGGCCAGGCGCACCGCGGGGATGTGGTACTCCCGGGCCAGGTCCGCCACCACGGGGAAGATGCGGGGGTGGAGGTGGAGATTGAGGTGGCCGTTCAGGTGCCAGACGGCCAGGCCGGCCTTCAGAACGACCTCGATCTGGGCCGCCAACTCCCGGCGAATTTCCGGCAGCAGGCGGGATTGGCAAAAGTACCGCCAGCCGGTGGCCACGGGGTGGTTAGGGAAAAACCCCCGGGAATCCACCAGGTGAGGCACTGCCGTGGGAGGCAGGACGGCCCGCCCCTGGATCAGGGTGAGGTGGACCCCCAGGCAGAGACCGGGGAGAGTTTTTGCCAGGCTCAGGGCTGCCGGGGTCCGGGGGCCGGCGGCCATGAGGCTGGCGCAGGAGAGCAGCCCCTGCCGGTGGGCCAAAACCACCGCGCCGTTGAGGGCGTCGGCGAGCCCGAAATCGTCGGCGGTAAAGATAACGGATTTGTCAGGGGACGAGGTATTCATAACCCTTGCTCTATACCCTTTGACGTACGCCAAAACCATGCAGAATACGGACAATGAAGCCGGTGGTCAGTGCCCACCCTCCATTATTTCCCTGACCCCTGACCCCTGACCCCTGACCCCTGACCCCCTGCTTTCCGGCCCCCCTCCCCGCTCCTGCCCGCGTTGGCCTCGGCTCAGTCTCGCAGCCAATGGAGGCCCTCCAGCAGGGCGGCCAGGGAGAGAAAGTTGTAGGGGTGCAGCAAAAGGCCCAGGCCCTTGCGCCAGTCGCCCCGGCGCAGGGCCGCCAGAGAATCGGCCATCGACACCGCCAGGTACTGGAAGACGCTGGGGTCGCGGTAGCAGTCGATGGCGCAGGCGTTGCAACGGTCCCTGATGGGCGGCATTTGGCCGAACTCTTCCAGGGGCCCCAGGGAATTATCCAGATAATGGCAGCGAAAGACCTGCAGATCCCAATCCACGAACCAATACTTATACCCCGCCAGACAGGGAAAGCGGGTGGAGCGGCCGGTAAGCTGCCGCTGGAGTTCGGTCAAGCCCAGCCGGGGATTTAAGATATGGAGAGAGGTCGTGGCCTTCAGTTCTTTTACCCGGCTGAACCATTGGTAGAGCTCGGCGGGGGTGAAGTCGACGGAATAGTGGTCGGCAAACCCCAGATAGGAGGAGTTTAGCCGGTTGATGGGGTAGGAAAAGGTAACCCGGCGAAACCCCAGCCCTTCCAGAAAACGGGCCATTTCCCCCAGATCGCCGATCAGGCGGCTCAAGGTCACCGAGGCCACGGGGTCCAGGCCGGCCCGGCGCAACTCCGGCACCATATCCCGGATATGCCCGGTGAGATCCGGCAGCCCCCGGTGGGCATCATGGGCCGCGGCCGTTGGCGCGTCCAGGGAAATGATCAGGGTCTCCAGTCCCGCAGCCTTGAGAGCGCGAATAGAGGCCGCGGTGAGCAGCGAGCCATTGGTGCACAGGAGGGTATGGATCCCCAGGTCCCGGGCCCGGCCCAGGACCTCGAACAGGGCGGGATAGAGCAGCGGTTCGCCGCCGGTGAGGCAGAGGTAGTCAACCCCCTGGTCTTTGAGAACCTGAAGCCCCCGGCAGAGCCGCGCCGGGTCAGCCATCACCCGTTTCGCCGGCGGCACTCGGGGAAAGCTGCAAAAACTGCAGCGGGCATTGCAGGCGTTGGTAACGGCAATCTGGCAAAAACCCGGCCCCCCCTGAAGCATCAGGTGGAGCATCTCCTTGAGGTTCATGGACAGCGATTGCCCTCGGACACCGGGGTTTCCTGACATTGACGCCGCTTGAACATGAAGCTCAGAAACTGGCGGCCTTCCTTAAGCAGGCGGCGGCGCTCCACAGGGTCACGCATCATCACCATGGCCGCCCGGGCCATGTAACGGGGCCGGAAGTAAAACCGGCGGTAAAATTTGGGGACCGCCTGGAAGATATCGGCCGCGGCCAGACCGGGGTAATCCACCACACACTGCTGGTAGCCGGTGGCGCCGTTGACCAGGGCGTCATCCTGGAGGAAGCCCTGGTCCCGGCAGAAATCATAGAATTCCGTACCCGGGTAAGGGGTGGCCAGAGAGACCTGGATGGTATCCGGGTCTAATTCGCAGGCAAAACGCATCGAGGCCTCGATGGACTCTTTGGTTTCGCCGGGAAGCCCCACCATGAAGGTGCCATGGACCTGGATGCCCAGTTCCCGGCACCACTTGGCCAAGCGGCGTCCCAGGTCCAGAGTGACGCCTTTGCGGATATTTTTCAAAACCTGGGGGTCGCCGGTTTCAAAACCCACCACCAGGAGGCGCAGCCCACCTTCCTTCATGGCCTTGAGGGTCTCATAGGAGGTATTGGCCCGGGCGGTGGCGGACCAGACGAACTTGAGGTGGCGGAATTCCCGGCTGAGCTGTCGGGCCCGTTCGCCGTCGGCCGTAAACGTGTCGTCGTCAAAGAAAATCTCCGCGGCCTGGGGAAAGAGTTCCAGGGAACGGCGGACCTCAGCCACCACGTTGGCCACGCTGCGCACCCGGTAGCGCCGTCCGGTAAAGGTCTGGGGCCAGAGGCAGTAAACGCAATGCCCCGGGCAGCCCCGGCCGGTATAGAAAGAAACGTACGGGTAGCGCAGATAGGGGATCTCATAGTGCTCCATGGTCAGGTCCCGGTGGTAAATCTCGGTGACCATGGGCAGCGCATCCAGGTCTTCGACGTAGGGCCGGTCCGGGTTGTGGTGGATGCGGCCATTGGTGCGATAGCTGAGCCCCTGGATCTCGCCCCAGGGCCGCCCCTGGGCCAACTCGAGGACGGTATAGTCGAACTCGCGGCGGGCCACGAAATCCACCTGGGGGCCGGCCGCGAGGGATTCTGGGGCCAGGACGCTTACCTGGGGCCCCACCAAGCCCACCTGAAGCCGGGGGTTCTTGGCCTTGAGATGACTGACCGTGGCCAGATCATGGGCAAACGACGGTTTGGTGGTGAAGAGCACGGCCAACTCGAAATCCGGGGCCAGGTCCGCGATCTGTTCGACCGTCCAATTCTCCGGGGGGGCGTCCACCACCCGGGACTCGGGGATGAGACCGGCGGGGTAGCATAGCCAGGTAGGATACCAGAAAGAGGTGACTTCGCGGGTGGCCTGATAGCGTGAGCCGGCGCCGCCATCAAAATCCTGAAAAGATGGCGGGTTGAGCAAGAGGGTGCGTTTCATGGTTTGACTTAACCTCTAAGGGGCGTTGCTCTTCGGCCGGAACGGCGCCGGAGGTGGGGGCCGAATGGCCCCGGCCCGGCCGGCCCCAGGCAACGCCTTTAGATAACTATATATGTGGGAATTTTATCCGAGGTTAGCGTCTTTGTCCAGGGAATAGCAGGGTTTCAAATAGTGAGAGCGGCCGGGGGCGCATGGCGTTTCATGAACCGAAGTTAATCCGCCCGCCTGCACCTCAAGGTCGGGCTGGTCCGCGCCTAACCTGCCGGCAGGGTCGCCTTCATGACCCTACCGGCAGGGTCGCCTCTATAACTGCGATTATGATTATCCGGGGTATCCGCTATGCCAGCCCCTGCCTTGGCCATGATGGTGGTTGTTATAAAATGCCTCGTCATAATGGCGCCCAACCTGGTGGGCTCGCCAATAGGGATAGTCGTGATGAAAATGCTGCCAGTAGGCAGGATTTGACTTATACCACGCATTCCATTTGGGAGCATACCAGTGAGCCGGCCTGACGACATAGGTGCGAGGATAAGCGTAATACGGGGCCCAGCCATATTTGGGACCGAAATAATAATGCAGCACCCCTTGTGAAAACCAATCACCGTTGTAAAAGACCCACGGCGTATTCGGCCCAACCCAAGGCGTCACTACAGCACGCGAGGGCGGGGGGGCATAGACCTGAGCCTGGGAAAGTGAAGGCAATGAGCCGATCGCCCCCCCAGCCAGCAAAATGGTGAGTGCAACAACGATACCTAATTTTTTCATATGTACCTCCTCTAGTGACGTTTCATCGGCTTTGAGCTCAACGGTGACGATGACCTTACCGGCCAAAGCCTCGACTTTTTTTCCTCTTAACACCTTAGATGAACGCCGATGCGGTTTGTTAGGTGGATTTTTAACCCAGGGGCTCTTCTATGGTAACCAATTGATAATTTTCATTAAAATAATTTTGTTTAACCTTTTCTGTTTTCCGCCGTCTAATAGTTCAAAAGCTTATCTTCGGTATCCTTGGGATAGTGCGGTTCGGCATCCCGGCGGCAAATTTGGCAGCAGCCCCGCAAAGGGCTGAATTTCAGAACTCTCATGTAGAAAGCTCGGAGTATCAAGGGCGGGCCCGGAGGGGGGCCCTCACCCCTCAGATCCCATGAGATTCCGTTTGATGGACCCAGCCAGTAGGTTGGGATATACGGAAGTCGAATCAGGACGGATGATTTCTGACTCTTGCCAGGAGGATTATTCCGATGTTGAAATGGAGCGCAGGCATAACCATGGTAGGACTGGCGTTGGGGGGGCTGTTGCTGGCCGGGACACCGGCTGCGGCGGAGGGCCCCTACGACCCCAACATTGATCAGCGGGAAGGCTACCAACAGCAACGTATCCAGCGGGGCATTGACTCCGGGGCCTTAACCCAAGGGGAAGCGCGGAATCTGGAGAAGGAACAGGGTCGCATCGAACGGGCCGAAGACCGGATGAAGGCTGACGGTCACCTGTCTCCCTGGGAGCGCCAACGGCTCAACCAGATGCAGAACCGGGCCAGCCAGGACATTTACCGCCTGGAACATAATAACCGGACCGCCGAAGGCTGGGGCGGCAATAACCCCCAAGGCTGGAGCGGGCATACCAACTCCGGTTGGCGTGACCATGACTATGACGGCCGGGGAAGAAGAGATTACGGTGAGCGCGGACATGACTATGACGGCCGGGATAGGAGAGGTTACGCTTGGCAGGGCAATAACCCCGGCGGTCATGGCAATCCCCCAGGCGGCCCGGGCTATCCCCAGGGCTGGCAGGGCAACGGAAACCAGGGCTGGCGGGGCAATAACCCCGGCGGCAACACTACCGTAGCAAACGGCAATACCGCGCCGGGGAACACCCAGGGTTGGCACGGCAATCGCGCCGGCGGCAACGGCACCCCGGCAAATGGGGTCACCACATCGGGTACCACCCAGGGCCAACCGGGTAACTACAATCGCAACGGGCAATCGGGCGCTTTCCGGCAACCAGGGACCACCGGACCGCAGGGCCAGCCGCAATATCAGCAGGCTCGCACGCAGACGCCTCAACCCACAATCAGGCCGAATGCCGGCATGATGCCCCGGCAACCCGCCGGGATAGGCCGTATGGCGAATGGCGCCGGCTACGCCGCTCCCAGAGCTGCCTCGCGGAGGCGGTAACCTTAACCGGTAACATGGCAGAGGAGGGCAGCGGGGGCTCAAGTCCCCCGCTCTCCTCCGCCATATCTGCATGAACTTCCCCGGCCTGTCGGGCTTCTGCCTTTTTCTCGCTTCCCTTTCGTCAAACTCAGCCGGAAAAATTCACCTGCACCTTTGATTCCATACGCATCAGTCGGCGAATTTCCCCGTGGGGTAGACGTTCCTCGGGTTCCAAAACATCCAGCCGCTGGAGCCGAAGGTGTCCGAGGCCTTGATCTGGATCCGCATCCGTTCTTCGGCGAAGTCTCCACCCCGGAAGGCGTAATCGCGAAAGGCCTGGATCCACGGGCGGAAGCGCAGGGGAGAAGCGCCGGTGCGCTCCTGGGCCCGCTTCAGCGACAGGTAGACGATTTCATAGGGGTGCTGGACCGGGTTTTTGTAGTTGGGAATCCCGAACTGGTAACCGGAGGGGTAGAGCATGGGACAGACGACGTCCACGGCATCCAGGGCCGCATCGACCTTCTGGCCGATGCCGGTATCGTCCAGGTTCCACATGACGTACCCGAAGATGTCAGCGGCCACCATGACGTTATCGGGTATCAGGGCCTGGTGCGCCGCCTTCAGGAAACCGCTGATGGCCTCGGTGCGGCTGTTCTGATTCGCCGGCTTGGCGAACCCCACAGAGCGGTTGTCGGGGAAACGGACGTAATCGAACTGCACTTCGTCGAACCCCGCGGCCGCGGCGGCCTTGGCAATGGCGATGTTGTAATCCCAGGCCTCCTGATGGAAGGGATCGATCCAGCGGAGCCGTTCCCGATCGCGGAACGCCCCGCCCCCTCTGGTCTTGACGGCCCACTGCGGTCTGGCCGCGGCCAGGGGATCGTCCTTGAAGACCACGATCCGGGCGATGAGATAGAGGCTTTGTTCCTTCAGGCTGGCGACGACGGCCTTCATGTCTTTGAACAATATGGTCTTCTGGGCCCCGGCCTCGTCGGCCAGGGGGATGTCGACCTTGAAGGGGATAAATCCTTGATCACCCTTGACGTCGATGACCAGGGCGTTCAGGTTATTCACTTTAACGGCTTCCAGGGCCGCTTCCCGGATTTTCTTGCTGGCGAGCCCGTAGGAGGAGAGATACAGCGCCTTCACCTTGAAGGGGGTGAGGGCAACTTCCGCCGGGGGGGCGCCCAGCTCCGTGGTGGCGAGCTCGCGCCGGGCATAACCGGGGGCGCGCAGCTTAAGGGTGTCCCCGGCGCCCTCAAGATGGAAGACGCCGTCTTTGTCGGCGGCCACCTGCTGATCGCTGAGGGTGACCAGGGCGCCGGCAATGGGCGCCTTGGTCTCGGCGTCAATCACCTTGCCGTCATAGGCTTTGGCCGCGCCGGGAGTGGGCGCCTTGGTCTGGCCTTCACCCACCTTACCTTCCGGGGCGGGGCCCGCGCCGGCGACGGGTTCCTTGGTCTGGCTGTCAGCGGCCAGCGCCACGCCGGCCAGAACCAGGGCCCCCACCAGGATGAGCCCGGACATAGAGAGTTTCTTCTTCATGCCTTCCTTTTGCCAGCGGCGGCCTCACCGGCCCGCCCAGAGTATTTTTTGCAGCTAACGTGCCGGGGATTATGGGTCCCCGCGCCCGCATATAAAAAGCCCAACCCACTGGGAGGATGGGGCGGGCTAGAGACGCGGCCGGGCTTGCAACCCCATGGCGTCGACTCCGGCAAGTTCCTGGGAGTAAACCGGGGCCCCGGAAACCCGCTGGTTCCCCTGGGAATCCGCCGGAGGCAGTGGCGGGGGGCTGCTCGACCGCAGTCCCTTGGCTCCGCCTCAGCAGCCGCAGATGAAGAAAAGTACGCCGATACACATGCATAAACTCAATTTTTTCATGACGGTTCCCCTCTGGGGCAACAAGATATTCAACGCGATCCCCTAATAATTCATGGTCTTATGGCCTTTTTCCTGAGCCCGGCCGCTGACGATGGCTTCAAAATTCTTGAGGCCGTCGCCGTTGGTCATCAAATAGCGGGGCTGTTCAAATATCTTTTCGGACAGGCTGGCGTTGCGGCGGTCGATAGTAAAGGCCGCCACGTAACCCGCCTTGGCGGCATCCCTCTCCAGGTCGGCGTCATAGATGCCGAACGGCCAGGCCAACAGGTCCACCGTGGTGCCCAACTTTTTCTCCAGCACGGCCTTCGACTTCATGAGCTGCGTATCCACCAGCTTCTGGTACTCGGCGGGCTTAAGTTTCTTCTTTTCTTTCTTGAAATTGGGGTGCCAGAAGGTGTGCCCCTGCATGTCGAACAGACCGGTTGCCTGCAGCTGCTTCAACTGTTCGTAGGTCAAGGCATAGGAGGCGTTGGACAGGCACGACGGATAAAGGAATAAGGTTACCGGAATGTTGTACTTGCGCACCAGCGGCTGCATCTCGGTAAAGACCGTCTTATGACCGTCATCCACGGTGATCACCACCGATTTTTCCGGGGGCGGCGGCCCCTGGCCGCGCAGGTAGTTCACCAGGGTCCGGAGCGGAATGACCGTATACTGGTGGTCCTTGAGCCACTGGAGTTGCGACTCGAAAACCTTGGTGGTCACCGTCATACTATCGGCAACCGTGGGGCCAAAGCGGTGGTAGCACAGCACCGGTACGGTGACCTGATCACCTGCCAACGCCGCAGAACAGCAAAAACCCACGACCAGCATAGCAATTCCAACAAACCAGCGGAGCGTCCGAATCATCTTTTCTTTCCCCTGCATGATTTAATTAGCTACCACGATCATTGTTAGGCGTCCCACCCGGGAAGGCCCGCAGCCAGGTCAAGCCGTGCGCCGGCGGCGCAATGCACCGCGCGCCTCGCCCAGGCCCAACCGCACCCATTTATGGGGCGGTTTGATCGTCTGGACTCTGATCGGCTTTTTCGCGTCAGGCCATAAACGACTAAGCAGTCTCCCCCGAGGCTGGTTGAAAGATACTATAATCGCTCCCCAAAAACAACGATTTGAAAGTTTCGATTAACGTCGCGCCGAAAAAATCCGCCCGGCCCCGAGGCGGCGACAGACGGGGACTCTGCTTTGCCGGTCAAGAAGCCCCGGCCAACATCCCCTTGTCTGGCGAGCCCCTAGAAAATGAGGCAACGTACAGACCGCCGCCAGGCATGAGCAGCATCATCTAAACCCTGGTCCGGCTGGTCAGACATTGAACTCCTTCCACCGCCTGGCAAAGTGGATGAAGGCATACATGGCAATGGCGGCGAGGACGCCGGCAAAGGCAAAAAGCATCCAGACCCAGCCGGGGTCGTACTTGTTCCACAAGAGCCGCGTTACCTGGGCCGGAGTCTGCCCCAGCAGCCCGGTCAAGGTGGCGAATGCCTGGGAACGGTCCGGAAGGGTATGCACCTTCAGCACTTCGGACATGTAGCGCAAGGCCAAGCCAGCCTTTTCTCCGGTGCGTTCATAGATCTGCCCGGCCAGGAAAGACCCGTAACCCCAGCCGAAGGCATAGGGGATACTGGCATAGCCCATGTAAAGGGCTTTCTTGTCCGGAGGCGCAATCACGGCCAGGTATTCCCGCATCTTGGGTGAACACAGCATCTCCCCCACCGTGAAGCAGGCGATGCCGCCCATGCAAGTGAAAATAGACATGGTCGAGCCCACCACATAAGTACCCGCGCTGACTACGATAAAGCCTAAAAAGATGGAAGTGAGCCGGCGCATTACCCGGTTGGCGTACCAGGATAGCGGCACGACGGCAAGAATGATCAGCAACGGGTTGAGATTGATTACCCACTCCTGGGCGAGCTGAGGACCGCGGGAAAGATTCCTGGAAAGCATAAACTCCGGCAGGTGTCGGGCCAGGGGGTAACTGTCCACCCAGTCGACGATAAAATTGGGGAGCGTATCCCAGAGCTGTTCGAGTACCGCCCAGAATACCGAGATAATGAGAATAAAGGCCAGTAGCCGGGGGTTGAGGATTTCCCGGACCGTGTCCACCGCCACCTGCCAGACGCCGTTTGATCCATCCGTCCCAGGATTAACTTCCTGGTAAGAGAATAGCCACAGCAGGTTCAGAACAACCAGGATGGCACAGCCAAAGAAAACCGTGGGCCAGGAGTAGCCATAGAGAAAATGCGCCAGCGGCGGCCCCAGAAAGGCGCCGACGTTGATCACCATATAGAAGAAGCCCCAGCCCACCCCGGAGGTTTTATCCGTCAACGTTTTGACAAAGGTACCCTGGATGGGTGGCTTGAAAACCGCGGTTCCCGCGGCCAACAGCAGACAGCCGGCAAAGAACGGCCAAAAGTTGCGCTGGGTGGCCATCGTGAGGTAGCCCAGGCTTTTTAAAACGACGGCAACCACGATCTGCCGCTTGTACCCGTAACGATCGGCGAACCCGCCCGCGAGCACCGGCAAGGTCGACTGCACTAAGGCCCACCACAGGAAGATGAACCCTTTATCGCTCTGGCTGAAATGGAGTCCGCCGATCTCGTCGGCCTGGGCGATATAGATGGGGATGATGACGCGCACGCCATAATAAGCAAGTCGTTCGCCCATCTCCATTATGTTGGCAACCCAGAAAGGCCAGGTCAGACCTCTCGTCTGCCCCCAGAATGACGATATCTCAGGTTCAATCATGTGGGTCTTTGCGCCGACGGGAATTTTCGGACTTGATAGCGTGAGTATAATGGAAAGCGAGAATTCCGGTTAAGGAAAATCTACCAGGAATTAAATTCGTTTCCGGCACAAGGGCGATCATTTGCGTGGGGCCGCGGAGGGCGACGGGGTCGCCGGAGCGGCCGGGACCGGTTGGGTAGCCGCCGGTTTCCCCGCCTCCCGCCTAGCGGTGGCCTCGCCCGCCACCTGATAGTCCGGCCGGGTCTCCAGCCCGGGCCGGGAAAACGAGCGCAAGCCGCAGGAAGGCGTTGGATACGAAGGTGGTGATCCAACGCCTTTTTCATTATGTCGCCGTCTTTGGAGAGACGCATGTCCATGAAATTGCCCAAAAGTGCGAAAAAACCGGCTAAACTTATTTTGCTTAAACGTTGATTTTCGTGGCATAGTGTGACCATGTTATGGTTCTTTTAAACAAATTAAGTTCTCTAAATTTAAACTTTGGCGGGGCGATGCCGAAAACACGTTAAGACAGCAACGGCCAAGGCTGCCGGATATTCTTGCCTTAACGGGAATTGAGATGCTTACCCCAGCTTCAGAAACATTATGGCAGGGTATGGAAACCAACCGGCACCGCACGATTAAACCCCCAGCCATACTGCTCCTTTCAGCCGGTGGGAGGAAAAGATGAAAGGCATTTGCGCATCTCGCACCGAAAAGTCCCCGGCGCCGCGGGCTGGGGTTGCCCCAGGACGTTGGTGGTGGCTGGTGGTCTCCCTTCTGATACTCTTCGTGACTCCCGCGGCGGCGCGCTCCCCTCAGCCTCAGGTGCTCATCCTTAATTCCTACCACCAAGGATATGCCTGGTCGGACGAAGAGCTGGCCGGGGTCTTGGATCGGCTGCACCAGGGCTACCCTGGGATCGAACCCAGCATCGAATACCTGGATGCCAAGCGTTTCCCCGGCCCGGATCAGGTGGAACGGCTGCGGGCTTACCTGGCCGCCAAGTACCGGGGCAGAAAGATCGACCTGGTCATCGCCCTGGACAACTGCGCCCTGGACATGGCGCGGCGTTACCGGCAGGAGATCTTTCCCGGCGTCCCCCTGGTGTTCTGCGGCATCAACGGTTTTACCCCGGCCCTGCTCAAGGGGCAGGAGAAAATGACGGGGCTGGCGGAGGTGGAGGACGCCGCCGGCACCCTGGAGGCGGCCCTGCGCTTGCAGCCCCGGGCCAAAGACGTGCTGGTGATCCATGATTACACCGCCACCGGCCGGGCCGTGCGGCAGGAACTAGAGGCATTGGTGCCGGTTTTTGCGGGGCGGGTGAAGATCAGCTTCACTCCCCCGGAAACGTTCCAGGAAGTCCTGGACCAGTTGAAAGCGCTCCCCCCGGGGTCCCTGGGAATCATCACGGGCTTCGCCACCGACAGCCGGGGAGAAAGCCTGGGTATGGAGGAGAGCACCAGCCTGCTGGCCAGCGCCGGGGTGCCGCTGTACGCCATGCACAAGGTCCGCCTGGGGCATGGCATTGTGGGGGGGATCCTCCTGGGAGGCCGGGAGCATGGCCGGAAGGCCGGGGAGATGGCCCAAAAGATCCTGGCTGGAGAAGACCCCTCTCGCCTGCCGGTGGTTACCCAGAGCACCGCCAGCCCTATGTTTGATTATCTGCAGCTCACCCGGTTTAAGCTTCCCCTGGCCGCCCTGCCCGCCGGCAGCATCATTATCAACCAGCCGGTGTCCTTTTATGCACGCTATAAATCCCTGACTCTGGCGGTATCGTGGATCATCGCCTTCTTGATTTTGACGGTGGCCATTTTAACAATGACCATAATTCGACTGCTGCGAACTCAGGCCCGGTTAAGGGAGAGCGAGGAGAAATATCGTTTCCTGGTAGAGAAGATCCCCGCGGTGGTGTTTACCGGCTATGGTGATTGGAGCGTCAATTTCTTCGACCGAAAAATAGAAGCTCTCACCGGATATTCCAAGGAGGAGTTTGATTCCCGAAAACTCAAATGGTCAGATCTGATCCTGCCGGAAGATTTCGGTGAAGCGCCCCGAGCCTTCATCGAGGCCCTAAAGACCACCAAATCTTACGTGCGGGAATACCGCATTCGGAAAAAAGACGGAGAGATTAGCTGGATTCAAGCCCTGGGCGGGATATTCTGCGATGACGCCGGGAAGGTAGATCATGTCAGCGGCGTATTTTTTGACATCACCGAGCGCAAGGAGGCGGAGGAGGCGCTGCGGGAGAGCCAGCGGAAATTGCTGAGTATCTTCCGGGCGGCGCCGGTGGGCATCGGCCTGGTGATCAACCGCGTCATCCAGGAAGCCAATGAGACCCTGTGCCGGATGACGGGATATGAGCGCGAGCAACTGGTGGGACAAGACGCCCGCCTGCTCTATCCCACGGACGAAGACTATGAGTACGTGGGGCGAGAGAAGTACCGCCAGATGGGAGAAAGCGGCATAGGCACCGTCGAAACGCGCTGGCAACGGCAGGATGGCAAGATTATCCATATTATTCTGAGTTCCACCCCCATGGATGCAAGCGATCTCACGAAGGGGGTCACGTTTACGGCTCTCGACATCACCGCCCGCAAGTTGGCGGAGGAGGCCCTGCGGGAGAGCGAGACCCTATTCCGCTCTTTGGTGGAAAACATCACGCTGGGCATCACGTTGATCAGTTCCGACTATCGGATAAAAATGACCAACGCCGCGCAAGGAGATCTGTTCCGCAAGTCTCCCAGCACGTTTATCGGGAAGGAATGTTTCCGGGAATTTGAAAAGCGGCCGGCGGTTTGCGCCCACTGTCCCGGGACCATAGCCATGGCTACCGGCCAAAAGGCGGCGGTTGAAACTGAAGGGGTGCGGGACGACGGCAGTTTGCTCGCGGCTCGCCTCCATGCTTTCCCGAGCTTTGGCCCGGATGGCGAGATAACCGGATTTATCGAAGTGGTGGAAGATATCAGCGATCGCAAGCGGGCCGAGGAGGCGTTAGCTAAGAATTACCGCGAGTTACAGGAGACGGCCCAGCGGCTGGAGCAATCCAGGAACATGCTGCAACTGATTATCGAATCGGTGCCCGTCAGGGTCTTTTGGAAGGACAGTGATCTCCGCTTCCTGGGCTGTAATACCCTGTTTGCGCGTGATGCCGGTCTCAGTCATCCAGAGCAGATCCTGGGGAAAGACGACTTTGCCATGGGATGGCGGGAACAAGCGGACCTTTACCGGACTGATGACCGGCAAGTCATGGAGTCCCGCCGCCCCAAGATAAACATGGTGGAACCGCAAACCACCCCCGCCGGCGCCACGATCTGGCTGAATACCAGCAAAGTCCCGTTGCAAATGCCTGACGGTGAGGTTTTTGGGGTTCTGGGCGTCTATGAAGATATCACCGAGCGCAAGCTGGCCGAGGAGGAACTGCACGACACCCGGGAACGTCTTGAATTGGCCCTGAAAGGCGCGGACATGGGCAGTTGGGACTGGAACGTGCAGGCCGGCGCGGTGATTTACAATCAACGCTGGGCCGAGATGCTGGGCTACAGCCTGGAAGAGATCAAACCCCTCTTCAGCTCCTGGGAGCAGCTGATCCACCCTGATGACTTGCCCCGTTTCATGGAGGCGCTGAACGCGCACCTGGAGGGCAAGACACCCTTTTATGAAAGCGAGCACCGCCTGCGGCACAAGTCCGGAGAATGGCTCTGGGTCCTGGACAAGGGCAAAGTCATCGAACGAGATGCCCAGAGCCAGCCGCTGCGGGCCTGCGGCACTCAACTGGACATCACCGGGCGCAAGCAGGCCGAAGCGGAACAATTGCGGTTCAGTAAACTGGAGTCTTTGGCCATCCTGGCGGGGGGCATCGCCCACGACTTCAACAATATCCTCACCGCCATCATCGGCAACCTCAGCCTGGCGATGCTGGATATTCACAAGAAAGAGCATCTGCGGGAAAGATTGAATGAGGCGGAAAGGGCCTGCCTGCAAGCCCAGACTCTGTCCCGGCAATTGCTGACCTTCGCCAAGGGTGGCGCTCCGATTAAGGAACTGGTGGCGGTGGAGAAACTCCTGATCGATTCCGGATCGTTAGCCTCCAGCGGCTTAAAAGCTCGATGCGAGTTTAGCTTCGGGGAAGATCTCTGGGCAGCCGAAGCCGATCCCGGCCAAATTAGCCAGGTTTTCCAGAATCTGATTATCAATGCTATTCAGGCCATGCCCACCGGCGGGACGATTAAGGTTCGAGGCGAAAATCTGGTGGTGGAGGCAAAAAGTGATCTCCCCCTGAGCCCCGGGCGCTATGTCAAAATCTCCATTCAAGATCAGGGGGTGGGTATACCGGCGGATTTTCTCTTGAAAATCTTTGACCCCTACTTCACCACCAAACAAACGGGGAGCGGCTTGGGTTTGGCCACCGCCTATTCCATTGTGAAAAATCACCATGGCCATATCTCCGTGGAGTCGGAATTAGGCGCGGGGACGACTTTTCATATCTACCTTCCCGCGGCTGACCGGAAGATGGTGGAGCCGCCGGAAAAGGCAGGGAGGGTGTTAGCGGGGCTGGGTAAAATCTTGGTGATGGACGATGAGGAAATGGTGCGGCACATTTTGGATAAAATGCTGGGCCATCTTGGGTATAAGGCGAAAGTTGCCCGGGACGGAGAAGAAGCCATCGAACTGTTCACTGCGGCGCAAGCATCCGGGAAACCCTTTGATGCGGTGATTCTGGACTTAACCGTTCCCGGCGGCCTGGGGGGTAGAGAAACCATGGCGAGACTGCTTAAGATCGATCCCCGGATCAAAGCCATTGTTTCCAGCGGTTATTCGGACGACCCGATCATGGCCGACTTCCGGGAATATGGGTTCAGCGGGGTTATTGCTAAGCCGTATAGAATTTCAGAACTGAGCAAAATACTGCAGGAAGTTTTGGCCCCAGGAGATAACCGCACCAGCGATAATAAGGGATAATAAGAAATAAAGAACTGGTGCCGAAGGCGGGATTGGTCTGGAACTATTGATTTTACCGGGTTTCTGGCCTTTCTGACGATCAACCTGCTGTTATTAATGGCCATTAAGCATCGAACTGGGGCCTTGCGGGGCCCCCATTTTTTGGGGCTCATAATTGACGAGTTACCCCATTTCCATGGAGACGCGGCGCTTGCAACCAGAAACCCGCTCCCCTTTCTTCGTTTCGGAACCAACCCTATCCACCTTCCAGGGCCTTTACTCCTCCTTACACCCCCCGGCCTCCAGGTTTTTTTCATCTCTGAGCCATAGAGTTCCCTGACTCTACGGTGCCTCTGTCGTTAGGGAGATCATATCGCAAACTTTTGGGGTAATGATGATAATGGCAAGGTATCTGTTTTTTTCCCGAATTGCTCTTTTTGACCGATATTGCCCAAAATCTGAGATAAATCGGCAATTGTTATGATTGTGCGATAAAAAATAATCTCGGAAATCTAAATATAATATTCCCATTTTTCTGTATTGGATATTCTTTTATAACTAGATCAAAAACATCTTGCTCAAATCGTTGCTTTTTGTCATCTGATAACACATTTAAATAAGGTCTTAATCCAGTACCCCGGTACCATTCCATAATGTCTCTATGAGATTTTAGCTCGTGATAATATATAGTTTCCCACATAGAAAATTCTGACGATATTTCTGAAAGTAAATCAAAATATTCGCTTTGTGGCAGATTGTAAAAAATTCTGGGATTAAGAAATTCTGATTTCCATTGCTCATTCATTGAAACCTCTCCAATGATTTTGTGAATTGGCTCTTGGTAATTCATCGGTATTTGTACTGCAAGCATCCCACCTGTTTTCAGCAAACCAATCAAATTCTTTAGAAATTGTTGGTGATTAGGTATCCATTGAATACAAGCATTTGAAAAAACTACATCATAATCTTTATACAGTATTGATAATTCTTTACTTGCATCGCAAATCTTATAATCATGATTAGGACAATCTCTTTTTGCAGTTTCGATCATCTCTGGAGAATTATCAATACCAAGGATATATGCATTAGGAAATTTTTGTGCCAAAACTTGCGTGCTATTTCCTGGACCACACCCAATATCAATAATCTTTTTAGGATCATCTATATAAATACGATTAACTAAATCAATCGATGGCTGTGTTCTTTCATTTTTAAATTTTAAATACTGTGCTGAATTCCATTCTGACATAATAAATCCTCCTAAAGGTGGTCCTACACGAATTATATCAGCGGTCTTGAAAATTACCTATGATCATGCAGGAAAGACTGAAGCCACATGGATGGGTCTGATAGACTTGTACCTCAAGTGGTTTTGGAACCGTCAATGTGGGTTAATTGCGAAAAGGCCCTTTTTTTGCAAATCAAAATATCAAAAATTCCCATCAAAATCTATTTTTCGCAGATTTTGAACATACAGGCCCATGGGTTCGGAGATTCTTGGTGAGCGTAGGCCTCCAGGCCATTACCGCTCGGTAATAGTGCGCCCGGGGAAAGGCTGAGGCGATATGCACCACCGCCTGGCATGGTAAGAAGCTATGGCCTCCACTTTGATCAGGCGGTCGATTGCCCAGGCTGGGGCAGAGTAGTGATAACTGCTATGATCCGACACTTATCAAGAAGCCAAAAACCTCCTATATCCGGATCATATCTGCAGTTTTTGCTGACTCGGTGATAAGGGAAGGTTTTGGCAAGTTATCGACTATTTACCAAGTAAGTCGGCAACAAAAAAAGGCAAAGCCATGGCTGACCCTGCCTTAGAATGTTCGATGGTCAAGGTTACCTAACCCTTCCTGAACCTCCTCCAACCCGCCAGGCCCAGGAGGCCGAAGCCAATGAGCACCAGAGAAGAAGGCAACGGCACGGGGGGAGGCACATTATTGAAGACCACCTCATTACTGAAAAGGCTTTCGGACCCACTTACATCATAAGCAGTTACAGCACCATAAATCAAGGCCGGTGGCAGCCCGTTAAGAGTACAGGTGGTGTTGTTTCCCACATCTATCACGTTGCCATAGGGATATGATTGTATATCCCAGTAAACTCTGTATCCCAACAGGTCGAGTTGCACTTCGGCATCCCATGTAAGGGTAACCGACCCCTCTCCGCTGGTTCAATGGGATAGGATTCTCGTGAGTACCGGGGGTTCCTTGCCTCCCCACCCTGAGCGAGTTCTCTTGACACATAGATAATAGCACCTACTTTATAGGCATTCTCCAATGCCTTTCCTCCCAGGCCCCGCGATCCTCAGCCCGCCATTATGGTAACCGGGCCCACAGGCTTGAAGAACCCAGGCTTTCAGACCCTCCGGTCTCCATAGAGTTGGTTAACTAACCTCAAGAAGGAGGATCTCATGTCCCCCAAAGGTGGCTGAGCCAAGAGGAGCGGAAAAGGGCTGCTGCCCCCGGACAACTGCGTGGTGGCGATTATCGATCTCCAACCCCACATGCTCTTTGGCGTTGCCAATTTTGACCGCCAGGCGATTATCAACGGCAAGCGAGACGATCTTTCCCTGGTGGAATGGATCGACCTCGGAGCTCGTCCTCTGCCGGAATCGGTGCAGGAATTGACCGGAGGGGAAGGAGCCGACCTCAGCTTGGATGCCTTTGGGGGCCCGCTTTTTGAGGCATGCCTTGAGTCTCTGTCCCAAAGGGGACGACAGATTGCCATCGCCTCGACCGGTGATCCTCACGTAACTCTCAACCTCGTGAACTTTTACCACAAAGAAGCCAGTCTTTCCGGGGTGGATACTTTGAAGTTATCCCCGGGTGAGGCGGCAGAAATTTTGCAGGCCCTGCTCCCAGGCTTCACGGCGGGTATCTTTGCTCCTCCACTCGTGGAGACGTTTTCTCTCGATGAGGCGCTGAACGCCTACCGCGCAGTCGTTGAGGGAAGCTCCGGAAAAAGTTCGTTATCCGGTTCGGGTAGAGGCCCGCGGCGCGCATAACTGGCCTTCAGGCTGCTGGATCGATCCGGGGAAGGTCTCAAATAAAGGAGGTTAATAATGATAACAGGATATGCCGCAACTGAACCTGGGGGAACGCTGAAGCCGTTCACATTTGACCCCGGCCCCCTGGGGGACACCCAGGTTGAGATCAAGGTCGAGTATTGCGGGCTATGTCACAGCGATCTCAGTATGTTGGACAACGAGTGGGGAATCAGCCAGTATCCTTTGATTGCCGGACATGAGGTTATCGGCACTGTCGCGGCCATGGGCCTTCACGCCGAAGGATTAACGGTGGGGCAACGGGTCGGTCTGGGATGGTTTGCCGACTCCTGCCTGACCTGCGAATGGTGCAAATCCGGTAATCATCACCTCTGCAGTTCCGTGGTGGGGACCATAGTCGGCCGCCATGGGGGCTTTGCCGACCAGGTCCGGGCCAACGCGGCCTGGGTCATGCCTCTGCCTGATCAGCTCGACCCCCAAACCGCCGCTCCTCTCATGTGCGGCGGCATAACCGTGTTCAACCCGTTGCTGCTGTGGCAGGTGAAGCCCACGGCCCGGGTGGGAATAGTCGGCATTGGGGGGCTTGGCCATATGGCCTTGAAATTCGCCCATGCCTGGGCTGCGAGGTGACGGCGTTCTCCAGCAGCCCGGATAAGGAGGCTGAAGCCAAAGGGTTCGGGGCCCATCATTTCATCAACTCCCGGGACCCCGAGGCTTTAAAAAAGGCGGCAAACTCATTTGATTTTATCTTGTCGACGGTGAATGTGCCTTTGGATTGGCAGGCCTATATTGAAGCGTTGCGCCCCCAAGGCCATCTTCACCTGGTGGGCGTGGTGACTCAACCGATTTCCGTGCCGCTTGTTCCCCTGCTGGCCGGCCAGAAATCCTTCTCCGCCAGTCCGACGGGCAGTCCGGCGGCCATCGCTACTATGCTGCACTTTGCAGCCCGGCACCACATTCAGCCCACCGTTGAGACCTTTCGATTTAGTGAAATTAATGCTGCTCTGGAGAAATTACGGCATGGCAAACCGAGGTATAGGATCGTCTTAAAACCCTGAAGCTTAAGCCCGGCCCGCGCCGGGTGACTGGTCTTTTCCGAGCGCTCCGATTAAGGCTCATCATGGAGATTGAGGCAAGAAGATGACCACGAAGCACGTTAGGGTGCAGCGATTCAGCGTGATTTCTTCGAAATCATTCGAGGAAGTTGTCGCGAGGCTCGAAGCGGCGGTTGGCCATCCTGATATGAACGCATTTCGGAGGGATGTCGCCTCAGCAAAAACCTACGCGGAGTTGGAGAAGGTCGTTCACCAGGCCATCGGAGTGTCAGGTCTCATGGAATTCATCCGCTTCGACTTGGGCGAAATCGTGCGCAAGGAACGCGGCGAGGAAGCGCCACAGAGTCTGCGTCTCTTAATCGGCAATCCGCTGATCATGAAACAGATGATCGAGCCTGCACCGGACGCCGGCTCTTACGCGCCGGTGACAGTTCTCATCGATGCGCGAGCCGATGGAGTGCACCTGTCCTATGACAGAGTGGCCAGCTTACTGGCCCCCTATGGAAGTGCGGCAGCAATGAAAGTCGCCCAGGATCTGGACGCCAAAGTCGAGGCCCTGTTAACGGCGGCAGCTGACTAACGGATGTCCCAGCTGACCTGCCCCCACTAGTTGTACCAAGCTTTCAGTTTGGATGGGGGTCAAGTCAAGCCGGAGCCGGGCGCAGCTTGGGCGAAAATTTAACCCGACATGAAAAAAATCTTGTGGAAACCGCCGCGGTTGCGTATCGGTGAAGGCGAGGAAGGAGAACGGCACGCCACCTGGCTGGAGCTGTTTTATGACCTGCTCTTTGCCGCGGTGGTGGCCCAGTTGACTTTTCAACTCAGCCAGGACCTCTCCGGCTTCGGAGTCCTCAGCTTCGTCGGGTTGTGCCTGCCGGTCTGGTGGGCCTGGGTGGGGCAGGCCTTTTATGCCACCCGCTTCGACACCGACGATCTGGGACACCGCCTGTTCATCATCGCCCAGATGTTTGCGGTCGGGGCCATGGCGGTGAATGTTCATGCCGGCCTGGGCCGCGGCTCAGCCGGTTTCGCCCTCTCGTATGCCGCAGTGCGCTTCATCCTGGTGGGAGAATACCTGGGCGCCCATGTCTTTGTGCCGGCCGCCCGCGCCTTGACGAGACGCTTTGGTCTGGGCTTCGGCCTGGCTGCGACCATCTGGTTGGTGTCGGCCTGGGTCCCGCCTCCCTGCCGTTTTTATCTGTGGGGGCTCGGCCTCCTGATTGATTTCGCCACTCCTTTTAGTGCAGGGCAAAAGATCCACTCCCAATTGGCTCCCCACCCCACTCACCTGCCGGAACGCTTCGCTGGCTTCATCCTCATCGTGCTGGGAGAGGCCATCGCCGGGGTAGTGACGGGCTTAACAAAACACGCCTGGAGTGTCCAGTCCGGGCTTACCGCGTCCTTGGGGTTGAGCCTCGCCTTCAGCCTCTGGTGGATTTATTTTGACAATATTGACGGCGCCGCCATCCGGTCCACCCGGGCCCAGGGCCGCATCTGGCTGTACCAGGCCTGGCTTTACGCCCACCTCCCCCTGGTTATCGGCCTGGCGGCCAGCGCCGTGGGCGTGCAGTATGCCGCGGCCAGCCCGCAGAATCTGGTCTTGCCGCCGGGAGAGCGCTGGCTCATCAGCGGGGCCGTGGCCCTGGCCTTGCTCTCCATCGGCTGTATCCAACTCATCATTGACGTCAGCCGGAATGAAATCCAGCCAACCCGCCTGGCCTTCCGCTTCGGAGGTGCTGCCGCAGTGTTGGTATTTGGCGCCCTGGGCGGGATGTCCCCCCTAAATTTTATCGGTTTGCTGGCCTTGGTTGGGGGCCTCCAGGTGATACAGGAAATTGTTCTTTAGCTATCTGCCTCTCCATACCGACTTTGGTCGTTGCAATAAAAACTGGTTGCACCCTGGGTAAATACTCGATTGGCCGAATTGGGTAAAGTTGGGCTAACTGCTATGATGCGACACTTATCGCGGGTCCAAAAATTTTCCATATCCAGGACATAGCGAGACTTTTGGGTCAGAAGATTTCGTTGCCTCATGTGACAGCTATTTGCTCTTGATCCACATTGGTGCTCACTTAAGCAGCTCTTCAAGTTGTTCAAGATTGAAGGAGGTCTCGTAAGCCTGCGACATCCACCTAGCACATCGATTTGCATTCAATGGAATTCCAACGGGTGGGATGCCGGTGCGGATGCAAAGCCTCATACCCATGGCAAGCTCCGGGATACATGCGATTCCGAGCGCACCGATGCTATGGTGCTCTTGCTTGAGTCTTCTGAAGAGCCTTTCCTGGTCTATTTCTACAGAAATATAAGGTTTGATGCCGTATTTCTCGAGGAGGACACTCCCCAGGTGAACGAAGCAGTCCTCGGTGCAACCCCTGCACACGGCCTCGAATTCACCTTCTTCTGAGCGGCACCCCGGCCTGAAGTCGCGCAGGCAATGGGCGATGAGGGCGAACTTGTATTCGGAGCGTTTGAAATCTTCTCTATGAATTCTGTTCACTAATTCGATCTCAAGCATGTACAGGTGGTATTTCTCCTCCGTCGTGGCCAGCGTACTGTCAATCCTCTTCGCAATGGGCAAGGTTTTCAAGTGGTTCGAAACATTCCGGGTATAGATGGACAATGACTGCCTGAGCGTCTCTCTAACAAATTGGAGTGTCTTCCGATCGGCCCTCGTGGTTTTCAAACCCAAGAGAAAGGGCCGTTCTCCCACCTTCTGTATCAGGCCCAAAAGCCTTTTTTCGTCTGGGCAGCGCTGGAGGAAAACATCTGCCAAGCGTTTTATTTCGGTGTAGTAAGGTTCGCTAGCGTCCCCCTCGGCAAACAGAGAGTAAGTTTTTCCTTGGACCGGCGTGTATAGCGTCTCGTGATTTGACAATGCCTGATAAGCTCCTGGCAAGTTTAGCTATTCAGATAATATCATGACTTTTTGTCGTCCGACGACAATTACCTACCCTGGCAAGTTAACCGCTGCTTGAAATTCGTTAAAGGGGAGGAAGGGTTCGCGGCCTTATTTGCCTGACCCAGGATCATCGAGCCGTGCTGTCCTGGGGTTCATATCCGGCAGACAAACTTTGAATCTGCAAAAAAGGGGGCTACGCAAAAATCTGGCGAAGAACTAACTTTTTGCCGAAATTAAAGGGCGATATTCTTGAGTGGTTGATAGTTTTATCGGAAATTAAGTAGTTTTCCCCAGCGGGAATAGGCAGATATGCCTATTGAAGGCAGTGGCAATAGATATGAAAATTTACCCAGTCAATGAGAGAAAAGGGGGTAGTCAAAATGCTTACGGTTACCGACTCTGGTTGCCGCTTACATCAGCAACGTTTCCTTACTTTTATGGGCGAGGAAGCCGAGGTGATCGAGGGTGTCCTCCATAATCTTCCCCAAACCGGGAACTGTCTCTCTTACCTTTGTGAGCATGGCCATTCGCATCGCATCACCTTTGATAAGGACCGCATCAACTTCGTGAGATTGCCGGAATCCACAGGAAGACGCAACGCCCTTGGGTAATAAATCTTGCAAAGCGCTGCCGGGCCACAAAAAGCCAAAGGCCGTCGGGGGTTTAATCCGAGATTAGGCAGCAGCCTTGCCCACCGCAATCCCAAAAAGTTTCTTGGCCCTCGTGCCCAGGAAAAATTCTCCAGGTTCCTGTTCTTGAAGCCGAATTCTCTCGCCGCCGCCATGAGAGCCCAAGTTTCCTTGAAGAAGTGATTTTTTCAAAAATTTAAGCCTACCCCACCCTCAGAACCAAGATGCCCCACCGCGGTGGAGCTTAAGGATCCCAGGCAAAGGGAAGGATCCGTGTAATGGTTCGAAGATTGAAATTGCAGGTTTCTGCTATGATTCGGTAATTATCCGTAAGCTGAAAACTTCCCATATCCAAATCATATCTGGATTATTTCCCACTCGAGCGATAATTGCAGATCCTGGCAAGTTATCAACTATATTTACGCGGCAACAAAAAAGGCAGGGCCATGGCTGACCCTGCCTTTATTATTTGCCGAGAATGATAACGAGTTAACTCTTCCTGAACCGTCTCCATCCCCCCAGGCCCAGGAGGCCAGAGCCGAAAAGAAGCAAGGTGGCAGGAAGCGGTACCGTCGTGACGGTTATTGATTCTGTGAAGTTCGGATTTGTGGAGTACGCACCGTAAGACTCCTCGCCCCGGCCTGCCACGGTATACGTGAACGACGACACGAAGGGTTGGTTATGGAAAAAGTCTATGACTAAGCAAAAGTCATTTGTGTTGAACTGGCACCCATTTACGCCGGCATTGGTGCCGCCTACGTACATCAGGTCCCCGCCACCTGGGTAGCTTGTGTAGTAATCGAAGGCAATGGGCGATCCCGGTGTTGTAATGGTCAAACTATTCAATGTGATGTCTGCAGTGTCTCCCGCATAACCTTGTGTCGGATCGAAAGTAACGGTAAAAGAGCCTGTCACCGGATCCGTCGGCGCAGTGCCCAGGGGTGAATTGAAACCGCTTGTAGTGAACCCCCCGACGCTAAAGGTGACATAGTCTGTCTCAGTCGTGGCGCTTGCTGGAAACACCAGGGACAGCGTCAACATCAGCATTGCCACTACACTTATGGCGGCTTTCCGCCTAATGCCATGGCCAAGGATCGCGCTCAGGACTGGCAGAAACAGGAATTTTAAGAATCGTGTTTGCATATTGACCTCCCGATTACCATAATTGACAAGTTCACTGAAGGGCTTGATGATCAAAGCCACTCAGTCGCTTTCCTGCCGAATAATCGTTACCGAGCACTCAATATATTGGAAGGCCACCCCCGTCACCGGCCCTAAAAAAAGCCTGGCTGCCTTCATAGGCAACCCGGCTATCTCTAAAAGACCCGTGGCTTTCCGTCCCCGCCTCGCAACGGGTTTGGCTTTGTCTGTAGGACACCTAATTAGCACGATGCCATTTTTCTGTCAAGGTTTTTTCATTGATAACGTGAAATTTTTCCCAAGAGATTTCGGATAGAATCAATTAAAGGTGGATAGCGGAGTTAACGGAACGCTTCTGTTATAGGATTGCCCCTCAATTGTGAATATTGGTGCAGAACTTTGCAGGGATAAACTAGCTAATATCTGCTATTTATGTGCTCATCAAGCGGATTTGGAGGGCTTTCGCTATGCAGATCATATCTTCAACTATTGGGCACTTCGGAGAAGTGGCTGATTGTGGCAAGGTATCCGCAGGCTTCACGGGCTTATTCCTTTCCACCTGCAGCCGATCAGACTCATAGATTACCTGACCGCCGAAATTTGGGGCATGATTGCGGGTGGCTTGCCCACCGGCTACCTCTTTCCCGGGATCACCCAGCGCATGGCACAACGGGCCATGCCGCGGGCTTGCATAAGCGCCCGACTCCGGGGGCGAAACTGGTACAGAAGATCAAAACAAAAGGCGTAACCTCTTGAGATTACGCCTGATTTAATCTAATGGTGCCGAAGGCGGGATTTGAACCCGCACGGGTATTCCCCACCACCCCCTCAAGATGGCGTGTCTACCGGTTCCACCACTTCGGCACAGGGGTGATCATTATTTATGGGGCGCGGCCGGCAACGGTGTCGCGGGAGCGGCCGGGGCGGCCGGGGCCGGTTGGGTCGCCGCCGGTTTCCCCGCTCCCTGCATTACCGAGGGCGCTTGCTGCCGGCCCAAAAAGGTGAGGCCCAGGGAGGTGCACATAAAGAGAATGGCGACGATGGCGGTGAGCTTGGCCAGAAACGGGGCGGCGCCGGTGGAGCCGAAGACCGTCTGGCTTGATCCGCCGAAAGCCGCGCCGATGCCGGCGCCCTTGCCGTGCTGCAAGAGCACGATGGAGATCAGGGCCAGGGAGGCGACCACATGGATGATAACGACGATGGTATGCATATCAATTTTATAATATAGGAAAAACGCCGGCCGGGTGCAAGCCTTTTCGCCGGCTGGGGGGATGGAAACCAGAAATTGTCAGATGCTCCCGGGATATGCCCCCTAGCCTGCGGCGGCGATAATGGGCAGAAAGAGCTCGGGCTTAAGCGATGCCCCGCCCACCAGGGCGCCGTCGATATCCGGCTGCGCCAGGAGGGTGGCGGCGTTGTCCGGGGTGACGCTGCCGCCGTACTGAATGCGGATGGCTTCGGCTAAAGGACCCAAAAACTCCCGGAGCAGGCTGCGGATGAAGTGGTGCACCGTCTGGGCCTGGTCCGGGGTGGCGGTGAGCCCGGTGCCGATGGCCCACACCGGCTCATACGCGATGACCAGGTCGGCGCCGCTGGCCGGTTTAAGCTCTCCCAACCCTTGAGAGAGTTGCTCTCGCACCACCTTCAGGGTTTGGTCCGCCTCCCGCTGCGCCTTGGTCTCGCCGACGCAGAGGATCGGGATAAGCCCGGCCGCCACCACCGCGGTGAGCTTCTTATTGACGCTGGCGTCGGTGTCGCCGAAGATCTGGCGCCGCTCGGAATGGCCGATGATGACATAGTGGCAGCCCACATCGGCCAGCATGGCGGGAGAGATGGCCCCGGTGTAGGCGCCCTGTTTCTCCCAGAAGGCGTCCTGGGCGGCCAGGCGGATGTCGGAGCCGGCCAGTTCAGCGGCCACCGCGGCCAGGGCGGTATAGGGCGGCGACAGGGCCACCTCGGCCCGGCGGCCCGGGGCGGTCCCGTCCCGGATGGCCCGGGCCAGGGTTTTGGCCTCGGCCAGGGTCTTGTGCATCTTCCAGTTGCCCGCGATAAAGGGCTGACGTTCAGGCATCTTTATTTCTCCGGGACCATTCCTCCAGGGCCAGGATGCCCGGCAGCTTTTTCCCTTCCAGCAGTTCAATGAAGGCGCCGCCGCCGGTGGAGACATAGGAAAATTTCTGGAAGTCCCCGGCCTTGTGCAGGGCCACGTCGGTGTCGCCGCCGCCCACAATGGTCAAGGCATAGGAATCCGCCACCTTCTGTACCATGGCCATGGTGCCCCGGCTAAAGGCGTCGTATTCGAAGGCGCCCATGGGCCCGTTCCAGACAATGGTTTTGGCGTTTTGCAGGGCCTCGCCGAACAGCGTCACCGTGGCCGGGCCGATGTCGGTGATGAGCCAGTCCTTGGGCACTTCCTGCACCGGGATGATCTTGGTTTCGGCCTGCTTATCCAGGCGGTCGGCCACCACGCAGTCCACCGGCAGGTAGAATTTGACGTTCTTCTGCAAGGCCTCGGCCATGGTCTCCTTGGCGGCGTCCACCAGGGTGTCCTCCACCAGGGACTTGCCCACTTCATAGCCCATGGCCTTCAAGAAGGTGTTGGCCATGGCCCCGCCGATGATCATCTTGTCCACGTGCTGCAGGAGGTTCTTCAGGGCTATGAGTTTGCCGGAAATCTTGGCGCCGCCGATGAGGGCCGCCAGGGGCCGGGCCGGGTCTTCCATGGCCCGGTGAAAGTAGTGCACCTCATCCCGCATCAGGAAACCGCCGACGCAGATGGGGGCGAAATGGGTGACCGCCTCCACCGAGGCATGGGCCCGGTGGGCCACCGCAAAGGCGTCGTCCACGTAAACGTCGATGCCTTTCATTAATTCCCGGGCAAAATCCTGGTTATTTTGCTCCTCCTCGGGATGAAAACGCAGGTTTTCCAGGAGGAGGACATCGCCGGGCTTCATTTCCGCCTGCGCCAGATCCACTTCGGGGCCGACGCAATCCGACGCCTGCCTGACATTCTTGTGCAACCGGTACGCCAGCCGCCGGGCCACCGGCGCCAGCGAGAAGGCTTCCACCCGCTGGCCTTTGGGCCTGCCTAAATGAGAAGCCAGGACGACCTTGGCATCGGCTTCCAGGCAATAGTTGATGGTAGGCAACACGGCCCGGATGCGGGTGTCGTCGGTGATGTTGCGGTTCTGGTCCAGAGGGACGTTGAAATCCACCCGGATGAAAAGGGTCTTGCCCTTGATATCGATCGCATCAATATATTCCACTGGCAGCTCCTATGGCGTGCAGATTATGTCACGTGGCGGCCGACATACGCCGCCAGGTCCAGCATCCGGTTGGAAAAACCCATCTCGTTATCATACCAGGCCATCACTTTGACCAGGGCGCCGCCCATGACGTTGGTGAGCTCGGCATCCACCACGGCGGAATAGCCGGCGCCTTTGTAGTCTGTGGACACCAGGGGCTCGAAGGACACGGCCAAAACCCCTTGCAGCGGCCCCTCCTGGGCCGCGACAAAGGCCTGGTTCACCGCGTCTTTGGAGGCAACCCGGGTCACCGTGGCCACCAGGTCCACCAGGGAGACGTTGGGCGTGGGCACCCGGACGGAGAGACCGTCCAGACGGCCGGTCAATTCCGGCAAAACTTCGGTGACCGCGCGGGCGGCGCCGGTGGAGGTGGGGATCATGGACAGGCAGGCGGCCCGGGCCCGCCTGAGGTCACTGTGAGAGCCGTCCAGGAGGCGCTGATCCATGGTATAGGAATGACAGGTGGTCACCAGGCCGTACTCGAGGCCGAAGGCGCCATGCAACACTTTTACCAACGGCGCCAGGCAGTTGGTGGTGCAAGAGGCATTGGAGATGATCCGGTGCCGGGCCGGATCGAAGTCCCGGTGGTTGATCCCATAGACCAAGGTAGCGTCGAGGGTTTTTCCCGGGGCCCCCAGGATGACTCTTTGCGCCCCGGCCCTGAGGTGGCCTTCATTGGAAGCCCGGTCCCGAAAAGCGCCGGTGGATTCCAGGACGATATCCACCCCCAACTCCCTCCAGGGAAGGTCGTCCGGGTCCACGGTCCGGGTAACCCGCACTTCCCGGCCGTCAATGACGAGGTTGTCCCCGTGGGCGGCCACGGCGCCCGGGAACCGGCCGTGGACCGAATCATATTTCAAGAGATGAATATCCCTGGCGATGTCGGCTCGGGAGTTGATGGCCACCAATTCCAGGTCTTTATCGGTGGTAGCCATGAGCCGGGTGAGACACCGGCCGATACGCCCGAAGCCATTGATGGCTACCCTGACCGCCATTCCTCCTCCAGTTCCCCGGCCGATAACCGGCCGCGTGGCCTGCCAATCACGGATTAATGTTAATCAGAGTTGTACTGGCCGTCAATGATTTTATCCTTCCGGCCGGATTTTCCGAAAAGGGCATCACAGGGACGTGGTCGGGTGAGGCTGGCCGGCGGCTTTTTTGTCGAACCAGGGGGTCCCGGGGAATGCCGCGGCCTGTCTATGGCCTTGCCCAAATCCCGGCCGGATTCAGGCCTTGCGCCGGGGTGGGCGCTGGCTTTCGGTCTTGCTTTTTTGCCGGTTTTCATTTAATTGTTTACTTTAACTTTTTATCGGGATGCCACATGGCCAACCTCGTCCGCCAGTTGGGACACCGCTCGTTAAATATCGTGCAGGAAGCCGGGGATATGATGATTTTCCTCCTGGAAAGTCTGGGCCTGAGCTTCGTGCCGCCTTTCCGGCCCCGGCGGGTCCTGGAGGAAATCTATAAGATCGGGGTCAAATCCACCTTGATCGTTATGCTCACCGGCGCCTTTACGGGCATGGTCATGGCCTTGCAGGGCTACTACACCCTGAAACAGTATGGTTCCGAAGGGGCCCTGGGGTCGGCGGTGGCCTTGAGCCTGATTCGTGAGATGGGCCCGGTGCTCACCGGCATCATGGTCTCGGCCCGGGCCGGGTCCGCGGTCACCGCTGAGATCGGCATCATGCGGATCACCGAGCAGTTGGACGCCCTGGACACCATGGCCGTCAACCCCATGCAATATGTGGTGATGCCCAAACTGCTGGCCGGGGTCATCGCAGTGCCGCTGCTCACCGCGATCTTTGACGTGGTGGGCATCCTGGGCGGCTATCTCGTGGGCGTGGTCCTCCTGGGGGTCAGCTCCGGCTCCTATTTCGCCAGCATGGTCCGGAGCGTCGTACCCCTGGACATCAACGGCGGTATCGTCAAATCCCTGGTGTTCGGCCTCACCATCATCCTGGTAGCCTGTTATAAGGGCTATCACACCGGACCCGGGGCCGAAGGAGTGAGCAAAGCCACCAACCAGACCGTGGTCTTGTCCGCGGTGCTGGTTTTGGCGTGGGACTATGTGCTCACGTCCTTTTTCATGTAAACCATGGTCAAGATAATCAACCTGGTCAAGTCCTTCAACGGTCAGAAGGTCCTGGACGGCATCAACCTCACGATGCCCACGGGGCAGATCACCGTGGTGATCGGCAAGAGCGGGGTGGGCAAAAGCGTGCTCTTGAAACACATCGTGGGCCTGCTGAAACCCGACTCCGGCCGGATCATCGTGGACGAGCAGGATATTTCCCTGCTGAGAGGCCGCACTCTCCGGGAATTCAAACGGCGTTTCGGCGTGTTGTTCCAGGGCGGGGCCCTGTTCGACTCCCTGACCGTCTTTGAAAATATCGCCTTTCCTCTGCGGGAAAAAACCCGCCTGCCGGAGGCCGAAATTGCCCAACGGGTTCGGTTCCGCTTGACTCAAATGAACCTGACCTCGGAAGTCGAAACCAAGCTTCCGGACGAACTGAGCGGCGGCATGAAGAAGCGGGTGGCCCTGGCCCGGGCCATGATTCAGGAGCCGGAGATCATGTTTTTTGATGAGCCGGTCACCGGGTTGGACCCGCCCATGGCCAACACCGTCTTTCATCTGATCGCCAAGACTCATCAGGAGAGTGGCTATACGGCCCTGGTGGTCAGCCACGACATTCCCGAGGTCTTTCAGGTGGCGCATCAGGTGGCCATGCTCCACCAGGGCCGCATCATTGCGGCGGGCACCCCCGAGGAGATTCAGAACCATTCTGACCCGGTGGTCCAGAGTTTCATCCGGGGGGAAGTCGATTTTCTGGAGGCCTAGACAATCTTATGAGAAGAGCCAATCTGGAGATGACCGTGGGTTTCTTCGTCCTGATCGGCCTGGCTTGCCTGGCCTATCTGGCCATAAACCTGGGCAAGATGGAGGTTATCGGCACCGGCTACCAGGTCTTCGCCAACTTCGAGAGTGTCTCCGGACTCAAAACCGGCGCCGCGGTGGAAGTGGCCGGGGTGGAGGTGGGCCGGGTGGATTCCATCCAACTCACCCCCCTGTTCCAGGCCCGCATCAGCCTGAAGTTGGAGCCGGGGCTCAAGGTCCACGACGATGCCATTGCCTCCATACGCACCAAGGGGATCATCGGAGATAAATTCGTCAAATTGTCCCCGGGGAGTTCTGAAAAGCTCATCCCCCCGGGTGGAAAAATCATTAATACCGAATCCGCCATCGACCTGGAAGAGCTGCTCAGCAGCTATATCCACGGCAAGGTCTGAGGCCTGGGCCTGAGCGGCGCACCATCGGGAGAGGGAAACCGCCCCCGGTGAGCGCCAGGAGGGTGCGGCGTTTGACTTTTCGATTTTCGGTCTTATTGTGTGCTCTGAAGCCATAAAATCCTCTGGAGCTGCGCCTGTGGACATCTTGACCACTTCCCCACGGCAACCGGGGAGTGGGTGCCGCGGCGCATCCCGGGTTTCGGGAGAGAGCTTGAGGGGCCTGCATTAAAGGAGTTCGTCATGCGCGGTTTGCTGATAAGGACGGTAATTTTCGGGTTAACCTTAAACCTGGTGATGGGGGCCGCCGGGACCTGGGCCGGGCAGCCCACCGAGATTGCCAAGCAGGTCATTGAACGAGCCCTGGAAGCCCTCAAAGAGCCAGGTCCCGCAGAGGCACGGCGCCAGAAGGTCAAGCGCATCGTGGACCCCTACTTCGATTACCAGGAAATGGCCAAGCGCTCCCTGGGGCCTACCTGGGGCACCCTGAGCGCCGGCCAGCGGCAAGAGTTTGTGCAGTTGTTCGCCCAACTGCTGGAGGCCTCCTATTCCGATAAGATCGAGAAGTACGCCCAGCATGTGAAAATTGACTATACCGGCGAAATTCTGGACAACGAGTACGCTGAAGTGCGCACCGTGGTGCTGCGGACCAATGACCGGATCCCCTTGAACTACCGCCTCGTCAATGAAGCCGGGAGTTGGAAGGTCTACGACGTGGTGATCGAGGGCGTCAGCCTGGTGAGCAACTACCGGTCTCAGTTCAGCCGAATTATCCATGAGTCTTCCTACGCCGAACTGGTGCGGCGCCTCAAGACCAAGGTGTCCGAGTTAACCCGGACCGGATGAGGGCTATGCTGGCCCGGAAAGGCGGAGACCGGGCCCCGGTGGTTATCCGGCGCGTTTTTCGCCGGTTCCGGACCCGGGGCCTGACCTGACCGCGCCCGGCGAAACCCGACGAGTGGCCCGCCGGACTTGCCCCAGCCGGCCGTAACCCGTGCCTCCCATGAATTCCGACCCGGTCCCCACTCCCCGCTATGCCACCCTGCTGTTGATCTGCTGCACGGTGGTCCTGGGGTGCTACTTCGGCACCTACATGCGCTTTCCGGTGGTGCCGCTCTACGCCCGTTCCCTGGGCGCCGATACGGTCCTGATCGGCGTAATCAATGCAGCCTTCCTGCTGTCCGCCGGGGCGTTGTCCCTGCCCCTGGGTCTGATCGTGCACCGCCTGGGCATGAAGCTTCTGGCCGGGGTGGGACTGCTGCTGCTGGCCGCCTCTTCCTTTCTCCTGGCCGTCAGTTCTACGCCGCACCAACTCATCTGGATTTACCTGTTTTCCGGCGCCGGGCTGGCCGCGTTCGGCCCCACCACGATGTCTTATGTGGCGGGCATTTCGCCGCCCACCCACCTGGGCCGTTCCTATGGCTGGTACACCACCGCGCTTTACGCCGGCATGAGCCTGGGGCCGGCGGCCGGCGGCTTCGTGGCCGAGGCCTGGGGCTTTTCCCCGGTGTTTATCCTGTCGGGCCTCAGTATTTTTCTGACCTTCTGGATCATGTTCTTTTTCCTGCCCCGGGCCCGCCACGTCATGCCGGTGAGATCCGGCCAACCCCCCATAGGAAAGGCCCTCCTCCGGGAAGTCGGGAAAAACCTGCCCTTGCTGGGCTCCTGGCTGGCCACCGCGGGGGGGTGCTTCGGGTTGGGCGTCTTCATCACCTACCTGCCCTTGCATGCCCACGAGCAGGGGCTGAGCTACGGGCAGATCGGCCTGGTCTTTGGCGTCCAGGGCTTGATGAACGCCGTCTCCCGGCTACCCTTCGGACACCTGAGCGACCGGGTCAAACACCGCAGCCTCCTGGTGATCTGGGGCCTGCTGGGGGTGGCGGCCTCTCTGGCCGGCTACGGCCTCTCCCGGCGGCCGCTCCATTTCATCCTTTGCGCCGTGGTCATGGGAATCGGCATGGGCCTGGCCTTCACTTCGGTGGCGGCCCTCTGTGTTGAAACCGTCCCCCCGGAACATCGGGGGGTTGCCATGGGAGGCTATAACTCCGCCATCTACCTGGGCATGATGGTCAGCGCCGCGGGCCTGGGGCCCGTCATCGGGGTCGTCGGCTTTAAGGACGGCTTTCTCCTGACCACCCTCATCACGGTCCTGATCACCGGGATCGCCTTTCTCCTCATGAAGGGATTCTCTCCGCCTCGCGCCCCATCCGTCAGTTGACCTTCCCCCTACAGGGGGGCAAGGGCGATCCGCGCCCGGCCTCGCGGCCTCGGCCGCTTTATATATGCGGGTGAATTTTTTAGAAGATAACGTATAATTTACCTAATTTGCTGGTGGCTGGGTTTCCAGGTCCTCTCCCCTAAGGTCTCGGGGAGGACCGGACGCATTTCCTCCTGAAGACGCGGGGAGGGGCTCGATGGCCGCCAGGCAGCCGGCCTGGTCGTCCGACAGTGCGAGGGGAAAATCATGTCCAGACACGGAATGCAGGGCATCCATGGGTTGCGGGTTTTATTCCTGACCCTGGCCGTAACCCTCTTCATGGGGGGAGCCGGGGTCCTGGCTGCCGGCCCCGGGGACGACGTAAAAAGCCTGATTAATGAGGTGCTGGCCATTCTCAACAACCCGGCCCTTCAGGGGACCGACCACCGGGCCCGGAAGGTGGACCTGGTGGAGCAGGCTGCAGCCCGCCATTTCAATTACCGGGAAATGGCCAAACGCTGCCTGGGGGAAACCTGGGATACCCTGAACCAGGGCCAGCAAGACGAGTTTGTCAAGAATTTCAGCGGCCTCTTGAAGGCCTCCTTTGCCTGCCGCCTGGACGAATTCACCAAGGCCGGGGTGGACTACCAGCCGGAAATCCTCCAAGCTGACCGCGCCGAGGTGCCCATCGTCATCCTGCGCCCCAACGACAAGATTCCCGTGAGCTTTCGGATGCTCAAGGAGTCCCAGGGCTGGATGATTTACGATCTGCTCATCGAAGGGGTCAGCCTGGCCGACAACTACCGCGCCCAGTTCGCCCGCATCATCGAGGGCTCCTCCTTCCAGAACCTCCTCAAGGTTCTCCAGGCCAGAATGGCCGAAGAATGCAAGCCGTAATATTTCGCAGGTCAGCCCCAGCCGCAATCTCATCCAAGATGGCGTATTTTTTCCGCCGGGTGGTATGAGACGCTCTAGACCTGAGCAAACTCCAACGGCGTGTCCTTGCGGTAGGCCAGGGCCTGGCAGGAGGCGATGCGCGTGCCCCGGGGGTCGGTCACTTCGATGAAGTAGGTGGCGGTGCGCCGGCCGGCGTGGAGCTCTTGGGTCGCGGCGGTGAGGCGCTCCCCCATCTTGGGCGCGGCGTGAAAGGTGAGGTTCATGTTCAGGGCCACCGCCACCGTGCCATGGCCATTCACCGCGGCCTGGAAGGCCTCGTCGATGAGGGCGAAGATGGCCGAGCCGTGCACCATCCCCAGGATGTTGGCCATTTCGGGCCGGCAGACCATGCTCACTTTCGCCCGGCCCGGCCCCACCTCTTCCAATTCCAGATGCCAGAACCGGCTGATCTCCTGGGCGGCTACCCTCTCCCGGAAAGCGTTCAGAAAAGCGTCATCCACTTTAGTCATCGTTACCTCTGTGTTCATTGGAGGGGAGGGACGGGGGAACCCTTACGAAAAAATCCCCCGCCCTCCCCTCAAACTCCCCTCCCACCCCCCTGTAGGGGGTTGGGGAAGGGGGTTTGGGGGAAGGGGCAGGGGCGGGTGCCCCTGGCCCTTTCCCCCAAAAAAACTTGCAAGGACAAGACAATGCGGCGGAAGCATGAGGATTTTCACGACGGCGCCAAAGATGGCCTGACCCCTCTGGAGCCCCTGGATATTAATGGCGTCCAAGATTTCGACGAGCTCCTGCGGGCCATGGGCAAGACCGCGTTCGGCGGCCGCAGTCTGGGCGAGGCCGCCGAGGTCTTGACCCACATGTTGCGGGATCCGCAGTGCGCCGTGGTCGGCACCTTCTCCGGGGCCATGAGCGTCGCCAAGATGGGGCTCATGATCTGCGAGATGATCGACCGGGGCTGGCTCCAGGTGATCGTCACCACCGGGGCCCTTATCGCCCACGGCTTCATTGAGACCCTGGGCCGGGTGCACTATAAATACCCGGAACAGGTGCCGGACCGGCTGCTCTTCCAGCAGGGCTACAACCGCATCTACGACACCCTGGAGATGGAAGCCAACCTGGATTATGCCGAAGACGTCTTTCGCACCGTCTTGGAGGGATTAGATTTAGGGGAGACCTGGTCGTCTGCCAGCATCTGCCGGGAGTTGGGCAAGCACCTGGCGGAGCAGAGCGACAGCCCCGGGATCTTGCGCTCCGCTTATCTGAAAGGGGTGCCGGTGTTCATCCCGGCCTTCACCGATTCGGAGCTGGGCCTGGACCTGGCGGGCTTCATGGTGCGGCGGGCCCTGGCCGAAGGTAAGGACATCGGCGAGGCCCTGGGGTCGGTCTCCCTGAAGTTCAACCCCTTCCTGGACCTGAGCGCTTATGCCCAAAAGGCCCTCACGGTCCCGAAGCTGGGCATCTTCACGGTGGGCGGCGGCGTCCCCCGCAACTGGGCCCAGCAGGTGGCGCCCTACCTGGATTTGCTGCAAACCCGATTGAACCTGGATCTTCCGGAAGTGCGGTTTCATTACGGGGTGCGGCTCTGCCCGGAGCCGGCCCATTGGGGCGGGTTGAGCGGCTGCACCTTCAAGGAGGGAGTATCCTGGGGGAAATTCGTCTCGGCGGAGGATGGCGGCCGGTACGCCGAGGTGCTGTGCGACGCCACCATCGCCTGGCCCCTGCTCATCAAGGGCGTCAGCCAGCGCCTGGAGAAAACCCCACCGGCTTAGGGAAAGGCGGAATGGCTCTTAGGCGTGACCCAGGACCGCCATCCCGGCGACGAGCACAATGAACAGCAATGCGGCCCACAACGCCAGCCTCGCGGCGGTGACCCTCGAGACGCCCTTCACATACCTTGCGCAGTACAAGCCACACTCTATAGCTTTAGTCTTCATTTTCCCTCACCATAATGCCCGCGGCTCAAACTGACAATGAGGGATTCCCTTATTTTTGAGGGGACGAATCCTGATTTTGTCTTAGGATTTTTTCAGATAAGGGCGGGGGCCGTTCACCCGGGAATCTCAGGCAGATCCAGCCCCGGGTCCAGGGGGCAAACCGCCGCACGAGGCGCAGCTGCAGAGCTTTTCTGTCTTCAAGCTGTGGTAGCCTTCCCGGATCAGGAGGGCGGCGATCACCAGCCCGATGCCGGGGTCGGCCTGCCAGATGCCGAACCAATAGTTGAGCCCCAAGCCGATGAGCAGGGCCACGGACAGCATGGCGCAGGCCAGGCTCTGCTTGGAGTCGGCCATGAGGCTGGCGCTCCCCAGGGCCTTTCCCGTCCGGTACTTGAGCGCGAACAATCCGGGCATGACGATCATGGAGGCCAGGGCGATCAAAATGCCCAACAGGCTGGGCGCGGGGGCCTCTTGGAAGATGAGTTTTGCCACTGACTCGTACAGCACGTAAGCCGCCAGGACGAAGAAGGTGTACCCCACGATCTTGACGGCCCGGCGTTCCAGACGCTCCTCCTCCGCGGCGCTCATGGTTTCGTGCCGGGCGAACCTATAGATCATCACCCCGCCGGACAGAGACTCCACCAGACTGTCCAACCCGAAGCCCACCAGGGCGATGGACCCGGCCAGGGCACCGGCCACCAGGGCCAGGACGCATTCCACCCCGTTGTAGGCGATGGTGAAATAGGCCAGGTGCAGGGCTTTGCGGCGCAGGTTGGTCATGGTTCTGGCAGGGTTAGGGTGTGTAGGGGCGGGTTTTAAACCCGCCCCTACCTATGGGCCTCGCGGAAACTATTTCTCTCGCGGGAAAATAAACGCCTTCAGGCGCTCGAAATAAGCCCGCCCCCCCACCACATAGGTGTCATTGTGGTGCGCCCCGGGGATGATGTAGAGATCCTTGGGCGAGTTGGCCGCCGCGAAGAGCCGCCGCCCCATATCCACCGGGATGATCTCGTCGTCCGAGCCGTGCACGATGAGCACCGGCACCTTGACTTGATCAATCTTCCCCAGGTTGTCATAGGGGACCTTGAAACGCCAGTCGAACAGGAAGGGGGCCAGCATCTTGGCCATGTCCGAAGAGTTGGTAAAGGCCGACTCCAGGATCAGGCCCCGGCAAGGTTGTTGGATGGCCAGGCCCGTGGCCAGGGCGGTGCCCAGGGAGCGCCCGAACAGGACGATGTCCGCGCCGGCTCTCTCCCGGGTCTCGGCCACATAGCGGTAGGCCGCGGCCGCGTCCATAAAGGTGCCCTCCCGGCTGATGCGGCCCTGGGAGCGGCCGTATTCCCGGTAATCGAAGATAAAGACCTGGACCCCCGCCAGGTCATGGAGCAACTTGATATTTTCCAGGCGATGGCTGATGTTGCCGGCGTTGCCGTGGAACCACACCAGGACCGGGGCCCCGGCCTTCGGCACCCACCAGCCGTGGAGCGCAACCCCGTCCTCGGCCTCAAAGAAGACGTCCTCGTATGGCAAGCCGAAATCCGCCGGGGTGCCCACCAGATAAGGATCGGGGAAAAAGACGATCCCCTTTTCGGAATATTCCAGGATCAATGTGGCCTCGTTGGCAATGCCACCCGTTTGCGGCCGGCCCCAAATCGCCTAACTACGCGTCAAAACCATCTGGGCCCAATAATAAGGATATACCTGATGGTATACCCTTTTCCCTGGGGACACAAAAAAATAATCCGGGATTGACACCGTTGAGGGGAGTTCTCCCGGTCAGGCTCAACTCATCAAGAACCCCACAATGTACCGCAGGGCCAGGCCGGTAATGACCACCCCCAGGCCGATGCGGATGACCTGGCCGGAGAAGAATTTCTGGAGGCGGGCCCCGATGTACATGCCGGCAAAGCCGCCCAGGCCGAACAGCGCTCCCAGGGCCCAGTCCGGGGCCACCGGCCCGATATTGGGATAGAAGGGCGCGATTACCGAGTAAAAACCCACCCCGGCCACCGAAGTGAGGAAAGTGCCCAGCAAGGCCGCCCCGGCGATGGTGTAGATGGGCAACTCGAAGATGGCCGCCAGGAAGGGGGCGATGATGGCGCCGCCGCCGATGCCGTAGGTGCCGCCGATGAGCCCCACCACCAGGGCCAGGATAAACAGGGCCGGGGCGTTGAAGGTGAAGGTCTCCCCTAAAAACTCATAGCTCACCCTTCTTAAACTCCAACTCACGGTCCGGACCCGGGCCGCAGCGGGCAAGGCCCGGCCGGTGGCGTGGCCCGACTCCGCCAGGACCTTTTTCAAGCGCTCCTGGACCCGGGCCTCGAACTCCAGGATCTTGCCCTTTTTGGCCTTGGCCCGGGAGGTCTGTTCATAGAGCAGGCGCAGGCCGATATAGAGCAGCACGCAGCCCACGAAGAGCTTGAAATTTTTGGGGTCGAGCATCCAGTTGACCCGGATGATGGCCCCCGCGAAGATGCCCGGCAAGGTCCCCAGGATCACCACCCAGGTCACCGGCCAGTTCATCCGGCCCTCCCGGATGTAGCGGTAGACTCCGCTGGGGATGGCCACGATATTGAAGACCAGGTTGGTGGGAGAAACCGACGGGCTGGTGAAGTTGAGGATGCTTACCTGAAAGGGCAGCAGCAGAAAGGCCCCGGACACCCCGCCCATTGAGGTGAAAGTCGAGACCACCAGGGCAATGAGAGGCGGAATGAGCGGGTTGACCTCCACGCCGGACACGGGAAAGACCATAACCACCTCTTGTGTAATTTTTCACAAAATTAGCCAATATTGATAACGCTGTCAAGGGAAATTTTTGGGGGAGAGGGGAGGGGAAAGGGGAGGTGGAGCCTCAAGGCAATAATGACCAGCTAGTTAAGAATTGCGGATATGGTGTGCAGATCGTAATTAGCGGCAGGGGTTCCCCCCGGGGAGCCGTAAACACCCCTCAGACGTGCCTCGCGAAGCATGTCCCTGGAGAAGGCGGTGCCTATTCCCCCATTTGCGACTTAGTCGCCACCCTCATAGTCTGGCGATCTTTCTCCGCATGGGTCTGATCAGGTTCGTGCGGCCGACAAACCGGACAGGGGAGGTAGCCCTTTTCCCGAGCCTCGGCCATGGACCCAAAAGTTATGAGGTTCTTGGGATCAATTAATGCGGCCCACTTGCAGTCTGGGGAATGAATCTTATTGGACGTCAGGGAGCCTACAAATTGAGGGGCCGGCTCTGCGACTGCGGGTGAAGTTGCCATCTCCGCGGCTTTGGCGACATTTTCCTCAGGTATAACCGTGGCGCTTACCGATTGCGGAACACCCGGCGAGTTCATTACCGCGGCGCTGGATAATTGCCGATCATTGGCCGGAACCATGGCCTCCGGGCTCGAAGGATGCGCGGCCGCGGCTATCTCCTGCGGCTGAAGTGAAGTGGACCAGTTGACGAAATTACCTTTAAATCCCAGAAAAGTGAGGACGGCTAAGAGAGCAATCGCCAGGGTCATAAACGTGGTAACTAAAAAGGTTAATTTGCGAATCTGTCTTTCAACCGTGGCGAGCCTTCCCATTAACGTCTTATCATGGCCATTTTCCTCAATTTTATGCGTTATGGCCGCCAATTCCTCGGGAGTGACTGCCGGAGTGCTATGGATCCCTTCACACCCAGTCTCGATTTTGGCGGTAACGGAGGGCCCGGGAAATTCCACTACGTTGGTAGCCATGTCCACCGGGGATGCATCATCAGCCGCGCCGCTTTTTGCCGGTTCATCATTTTTATAAGGAGCTTTGAAAGTGAGCATGCCTTTCAGGCTCTCCCACTCGCTATCGATGCGCGCCAGCTTGCCCACCAGGTTTCTGTAGTCGAGAATTTCGGGCATTGATTGTGACATTTGGTTTCTCCCCCAAGAAACTATTTGCCATAACTCTATAAGGGAGACTCTGAAAAGGTAATCAGGGCAGCCCTGGAATAGCGGTTCGAAAACTATGAAATTTTTCAGAGAATCTATGGCGTCTTAACCCGAAATTATGCGGCAGCCATTGCCACCGCAGTAACAAATCGCTTTTAGGACTTCGTTGCCCGGCCAAAATCTCCCCAACCGTCCTTACCCGTTGGACTTGAGCCGGCGCAGGCGACTGCTCCACAAAAAAGGGGCGGACCCGCCGGTCCACCCCTTCCTTTGCGTCATGGGTTCTGCTTTTCTATTCCCAGGAGTCCTCCACTTTGGTCAAGATCGCCAGCTTGACCGCCTGGACTTTACGATAGATCTCATCCGGGGCATGGAGGCGCCCTTCTATGGTGAGGAGGTCCTCCTCAATGGAAATACCGAAGAGGCGCTCGTTTTCCTGGAGATACGGCAGGATGAGGTCCCAGTCCGCCGCGGACAGCGGCACAATCTCGCCCCCGTTTAACTGCTCCTCCACCACCTGCTGGTAGGGGTCCCGGATGTAGAGGGCGCCCCCCGAGGCCAGGGAGAAGAGGTTGCCGCCGGGGTAGGGGGTGCGCTGGGAGCGGATGCGGCCCCGGGAGTCGAACTCCAGGCCGTTGACGATGATAAAGCCGCCGCCGGCATGCGGGTCGCCGGCCATGAAAGACTCGGCCAAAAAGTCCAGGGCGGTGCCGTTGATCACCGCCCGGGGGCGGCCCACCGCGTTAATGAAGGGCCGGCCGGCGGCGTTGCCCATAATATAGACATCCCCGCCCTTGGCGCCGTACATGAAGGTCTGGCCCACGTCGCCGTGGACCACCAGCTTGCCCCGCTTCATGATCTGGCCCAGTTGGTCCTGAGCGTTGCCATGAATGTGGAGGGACATGCCGTCGATCCCCGAGGCCAGGTAGTCGCCGGTGCTGCCGTAAGCGTCGATGCGGACCTCATCGGTGTCGGCACCGAAGCCGCACCCCAGGAAACGCTGGCCCTTGTAGCCATAGGTGAGGAATTGCCTCCACCCCAGTTCGAAGGCCCGGCACAGGAAACGCGCGTCGCAGCCGTCCCCTTCCGGGGGGAAGCCGGCCGCGTCCAGGACCAGAACCGCGTTATTCCGAGGCGGGGCCCCCAGGCGTTTTTGGGTCTCAAAATCCACCCAACGATAGCGGCTGGCATGGGGCTTCCCCAGTCGCGGGGTCGCCTGAAAAATTTCGGTCAAGCCCTCCATGAGTAGGCGCTGCAGGTGACTCCGTTTCTTGTCGCCGGGATCGTAGCGCCGGTCCAGCAGCAGGGTCAAGGCGTTAATGGCCGCGGCCTTGAGTCCGTCCCCCGCCTTGGCCTGGGCCGCGATCACCGCCAACGCTTCCCGGAAACTGGCATAGGACCAGATGGGGGTGTGTCCCTTGACCCATTGGAAAAGTTTCTGGCCGCTTACGTCCTCCAGGTGGGAGGCGATGATACGGCTTAACTCCGAATCTTTATCAATAGTGATCTCTAACCGGGTGCCGTCCCAGGGCCGCTGGTGCCAGGGCACGGTTTTGGGCTTGCCGAACTTGTCGTGGCAGGTGAGGACCCGACCGCCGTTGTTGCTTTCCAGGGAGAAGATGAAGGAGCCCCCGTCGGTGGCGCTGCCGCCCCGGGCGTTCCAATAGAGATCGGCCACCGGACAGAAGCGGGGGTCCTCCGCCGCCAGACTCTCCAGAGTGGCGTCGATAGCCTGCTTCTCGGAGCAGACCAGGCCGATCTGCACCTCGCCCTCTTGCAGGGCAAAGACCTGAGGCCGCAGCATGGACGTGTCGGTGATGCCGATGAGTTCGAAGCGGTTGCGGTCCGGGTCGGTCCGGGCAATGATGAAGAACCAGGGGCCGTCCGGGGAGCCGTGGATGTTGGTGGTCTGGAGATGCCGGTAAATCCGCTGTCGCTCCGGGTCCAGCAGGTCAAAGTCCCGCTCCGTGGTGGGCGCCATGGACTCGATGACGTATTCCAACGGGAAGCCGTAAAGCCGGTGCCACAGGTCGAAAGTCAGGACCGCCACCTCGGTGTCCGTGAGAAACTGGGGATAAAAGTGGCGCTGGCTCAGGTATTCGCTCACGGAAAAATAGTTGGCAAAGTCGCCGTTATGCACCAGCGCGGTGTTCAGCGCCGCAAAGGGGTGGGCCCCCCCGGGGTGCCACACCCGTCCCCGGGTGGGGTAGCGCTGGTGGGCAATCCAGATGTGGGCCTTGAAATCCAGCAGATCGTAATAGAGGGCGGCTTCTTCGGCGTACCCCACGATCTTGATGATCATGATGTTGCGCCCCTGGGAAAGCACAAAAGCCTTTTTCTCCCCCAGAGAGGCATAGTAGGCCTCGTTGAGCTTGTAGCAGTTCTGGGCCACGAACTCGTCTTCCACTTTGCGCCAGGGGACTTCATAGAGCTTGTGCTTCTGGATGAAATGCTGCAGCACCTCGGGCTTCACCCGCACGAAGTACTGCCAGACCTCCGGCGGTTTGACCATCAGGCC
>JBKQVS010000045.1:0-64800 GCA_052139855.1 Desulfobaccales bacterium | reverse complement strand
GTGGCCATTCCCCGGTTGGGGTCGCTGTTGCTGGGGACCATCCTGGAGCAGCAGGGGATGGAGGTCAAAGTGGTGATCGAGGAGATATCCACTCCTAATTACCGCAGCCTGGATTTCCAACCTGACCTGGTGTGCCTCTCCAGCATCTCTTCCACCGCCCCCCGGACTTACGAGCTGGCGGACTTCTACCGCCAGCAGGGCCTGCCGGTGGTCCTGGGCGGCGCCCACTCGAGTTTTCTGCCCCTGGAAGGCTTAGAACATGCCGATTATGTGGTCTGCGGCGAGGGTGACGAAGCCTTGCCGGAACTGGTCAACGCCTTGGAAACCGGCGGCAGCCTGGCAGACATCCACAATCTCTGCTATCGGGACGGCGACACCATCCAGCAAAACCCCTGGCGCCCTTTCCTGGGCGACCTGGATTCCCTGCCCATCCCCGATTACACCCTGATTCACGGCTGGAAGGCCCGAAATAGGCGGGGCGTGGTCTCCATCGCCACCTCCCGGGGCTGCCCCTTTAACTGCAGCTTCTGTTCGGTAATCATGATGTTCGGGCGCAAGCACCGCGTCACTTCCATCGACCGGGTCATCGCCGAGATTCGTCAGAATGGCCTCCAGGCTCGCCACATCTTTTTCTGCGACGACAACTTCACCGCCGACCGCCAGCGCACCAAGGAACTGTGCGAGCGCATCATCGCCGAAGGTCTGAAGATCGAATGGAGCGCCCAGGTGCGGGTGGAATCTGCCAAGGATTCGGAACTCCTGGCCCTCATGGCTAAGAGCGGCTGCTACATCGTCTTCGTGGGGCTTGAATCCATCAACCCCGCCACTCTGAAGGCCTACAACAAGTCTCAGACCGTGCAGGGCATCAAGGACTGCGTCAACAATTTCCACCGCTTCGGCATCAATGTCCACGGCATGTTCGTCTTCGGTTCCGAAGAGGATCACTACCAGGTGATTCGCGACACCGTGAAGGTTTCCCGCCAATTGGACCTGGACTCCCTGCAATACCTGATCCTCACCCCCATCCCCGGCACGCCCTTCTACCGGGAGATGGAAGCCCAAAACCGGATTATCTGCCGGGATTGGAGCCAGTACGACGGCCACCACACCGTGTTTCAACCCCGGCAGTTCACCCCGTATGAACTGCAGATGGAAACCAACCGGGCCATGAAGAAGTTTTACAGCTGGACCTCGGTGATTAAACGCCTCATCGCCCGGGACCTGTTCTTTGCCAAAATGAAGGCTTACGGCCGCATCATCCTGTGGAAGGCAAACTTCAAAAGAAATAACTATTTCCAGCAGCTCCAGGAACAGCTTTATGCCCGGGGCCAGCAGCTGCGCCAGTGGCTGCCGCAGAAAGGCCGCCTGCCCCGAGTCGGAATTCCCGAAGATATCTGGAACCTCTGCACCTGGGAGAAGGGTCCCCGGGATTTTCTCATCAAGTTCCTGGAACGCCTGGGAGTTGAGGTGGTTCAGGGAACCAGCCCGGGAAAGGACGGCAGCGGCTCCCTGCAAACCATGCAGGTGGTCCGGGCCGAAATCGCCCGGTTGCAGGAACAGTCGGACATCATCCTGCTGCCCCTGTGGCAGGGCCTGGGGGAAGCCGCCCAGAAGATCAAGGACCTGCACCATGAGTTCACCAAGGAAACCATGGCCCGGCTGCTCGCCCTGGAATTCAGCCAGGAATCCTTCTATAATGCCTGTATGGAACTGGGCCTGTGCTTTAACAAGCGCATGGGGCGCATCCGCCGCATCTATTTCCAGACCCTGGCCGAGGTGGGCCAGCCGGTCTGAACCGGCAAAGCCGGGGGGCTTGAGACCATTTCGTAATTTCGTAAGGGTCCCCCGCCCTCCCCTCCAACTCCCTCCCCAAGCCCTTCTTGAGGAGGGTTTTTTATGGGCACGGTTCACGGTTCTCCCCTGTGGCGCAAGCCTGCTTCACCCCTGGATTTCGCACCCCCCCGCCCCAAATCGGTGCAGTTTCATGAGGTGATTTGGACCACGACTTGCGGTCCGGGCGTTGCCGAATCCTGCTATGCAGGTCAGCAATACGGCTCCCCGATGCCCCTCCTGAGGTTCTCAGAGGGAATACCCCTTGCTTTTTCTTTAAAAATGATTATAAAGCCAAAATATGTTAAAATTATAGCCTCAGGGCAGTCCGAAGGCGACAAATTTACCGGGCTATTGAGGAGGAGACCATGGCGAAGCACCTGTTACTCATTGTCTTGGCGGGTCTATTTCTGGGGTGTGCCCATACAGCCGGGAGCCAATATAACAGCGCGGCAGTGGAGAGAATTGGACTGGGCCAAACTACGGAAAGTGATGTTGTCGCGATGTTGGGGCCGCCGCAATCCGAACAGAAACTCAGTAATGGAACGAAAGTCTATAATTATGCCTATGGAAAGAGCTGCTGCATAGAATCTGCAGCGGCAATCGACGCGGCCCAGATACGATTTTATGATGGCGTTGCTATCTATAAATGGCACGAAGTGATGCAGTACTAGCTGTTTATTTCTGGATTCGCTATTAAGGCATCGATTTTCTCAAAGATTGCCGCTGAAAATCGCCGCTATCTTGAGAAAACTTATCAGACGGCCAACGATTGGCTGTCTACCACGTAGCAACACTGTTCAACCTGAAGCTCTCCTGCCATTTTCGCAGGTATTCTAGAAGCTTGCCTCCCAGGCGCCCCAAATCTTTCCCTCCGCCCATACCTGTGACGGCTATGGCGATCATATCTTCATCTTTGCTATTCTCAAATATCTTCGGGATACCGCACCACAGAATCGGCCCCGGGGACCAATCGGGGCCGGGATCGGCCAAGGCTGCCGCCTCACCGGATTAATTGGGCTCAGGGGCCCCAGGCCTGAGACCTCAGGCCCGCCAGGCGCGCCCCATGGATCGGTATTGATTTCTTAAGAAAATTAGTGCTATCTTGAGCCGCGGGAGAAAGAGCGCTTGCGTTGCAAGGATCGTGGCGCGGTGCATCTCGGGACCGGAGCTTGCGGGCGCAATTCTAGACCGCCACCCCGCCGGCTGCAGCATAATCGCCGGTCTGGACGCGCCGCCAATCAGCTTTTTGGGGAAAGGAGGGGCTCATGACTTTATCTGAGAGGATCAGAGCGCAAGGCCCCAAACGCATCCTGGCGTTGGACGGTGGCGGCATCCGGGGTATCATAACCTTGGAAATCCTTGCCGTACTTGAAACCCTGCTGCGAGAGCAATCAGGACGTCAAAATGATTTCGTCCTGGCGGATTATTTTGACTTTATCGCCGGAACCAGTACCGGAGCGATTATCGGCACCGCCCTCTCCCTGGGTATGTCGGTGACCGACATCCGCAGTTTCTATCTTGAAACCGGGAGGGAGATGTTCGAGGAGGCCAGCGTCTTACGGCGGTTCCGCTACAAATACGAAGACACGAAACTCTCCCAAAAGCTCCACGAGATGTTCGGGGCCGACACGACTCTCGGCAGTGACCGTCTCAAGACCTTACTGATGATGGTTATGCGCAATGCCACCACGGATTCGCCCTGGCCGGTCACCAATAATCCCTTTGCCAAGTTTAATCAAAGAGAGCTCCCCGGCTGCAATCTGAATATCCCTCTCTGGCAGTTGGTCCGGGCCAGCACCGCGGCGCCATGTTTCTTCCCTCCCGAAGTCGTCCGGGTCGGTGCCGAAGAATTCATTTTCATCGATGGGGCCCTCACGACCTACAACAACCCTGCCTTCCAGGCCTTTCTCATGGCCACGGTTGAACCCTACAACCTCAACTGGCCCGCGGGAGAGGACAAGATCTTGTTGGTTTCCATCGGCACCGGCACCAATCCCAAAGCCGATGCCAACCTCCAACCTTTTGACATGAATATCTTATACAACTCCGCCTCCCTGCCCTTGGCCCTGATGTTCGCTGCCCTGAACGAGCAGGATTTTCTCTGCCGGGTTTTTGGCCAATGTCTGGCGGGCGATCCCCTGGACCAGGAAATCGGCGATCTCATCGGCAAGCAGGGGCCGGTGCAACCCAAACTCTTCACCTACCTGCGCTATAACGCTGAACTGACCTTGACGGGTCTGGATGAGTTAGGCCTGCCGCATATCCGGCCGGAAGAGGTCCAGAAAATCGATTCCGTCAAGCATATTGATGACCTGCAGCAGATCGGCCGGACCGTGGCGCAAAAAAAAGTTAAATTCCAGGATTTTGCCGCCTTTCTTTGATTGAGCCGCCGGGAGGACAGGACATGCATGACGTTTCGGTTTTGGCCATGACCTGCCGCGGCGGCGGGGACCGCTAACGTGCCTTGCCACCTCACCGTTCGTGCCCGGGTTGGGATCAGGGGAACTGCGGTCATCGCTGCCGCCAGCGTCTTCCTGCTTGCCTGGGTTGCCTGGGCCGACCCCTTGCCGGCCGATCGGCCCAAAACCTGGGCCCAACCGGTCAAGTTGGAGGGGGTGCCGAACCTCTACCGGATCTCCGAGGCACTCTATCGGGGCGACCAACCCAGCCCCCAAGGCATGCAAAACTTAAAGCAATTGGGTATCAAAACCATCATCAACCTGCGTTCTTTTCACTCGGATCGCGACGAAATCGCCGGCACTGGACTGGCCACCGAACATATCTACATGAAACCCTGGCACCCCGAGGCGGATGATGTGGTCCGTTTCCTCAAAATTGTCACCGACCCGAAGCGCGCCCCGGTTATGGTTCACTGCCAGTATGGCGCCGACCGCACCGGCACCGTGATCGCCGTTTATCGCATCGCGGTGCAAGGGTGGAGCAAAGCCGAGGCCATCCGGGAGATGACCCAGGGCGGCTTCGGGGTTCACCAGGCCTGGAGCAATCTGCCCCGGTGGATCGGGAAATTAAATATCGACGCTATCAGAAGGCAGGCAGGTATTAAGAGCCTCCCGGAAAAGGCAAATTAAACCATTAACCAGCGCTGATCACCGATTCCCGGCTCACCGGAGCCCGGAGAGGAAATTGCCGCCGTGAGGTTTAGCGCCATAATGAAGCGGCAGAAGCGGACTCCGAAGCAATGCTGATGCAACGTCGCCCCGGGGCGCAAGCCGCCCTCCCGCCGCTTCTCTTGCTGCTCCTTTATCTCCTGAACGGCTGCGCCACGATCCCGTATGATTACCCGCGCCCCGTCTCCAGCGCCCTTTACCGGCCTGAAGGGACCGCCCTGGGGAAGAAGATTCAGGCCCGGGCCGTTGATCATCCGGGGGCCTCGGGATTCTACCTCCTGCCAACCGGGATCGACGCCTTTGCCGCCCGGGCCCGCTTGCTCGACCAGGCGGAAAAAACCCTCGACCTGCAGTACTATATCTTTCACGACGACCTCACGGGTAAGTTCCTGTTCGACCGCATCCTCGCTGCGGCTGATCGGGGGGTGAGAGTGCGTCTGCTGCTCGACGACTGGAACCTGACGAAAAAGACGGATTTCTTGATAGCCGCGCTGGCACTCCACCCCAATATCGAGGTGAGGCTCTTCAATCCCTTCGGGACCCATTGGTCAAGTTTGCCGGTCCGCTCGCTCAAGATGGCCTTTGGACCCGAAAGGCTGAGAGGGCGGATGCACAACAAGGCCTTTATCGTCGACAACAGTGTGGCCATCGTGGGGGGGCGCAATATCGGCGATGAGTACTTCGGGGCCAGCAGTGAAGCCAACTTCTACGATATGGATATCATCGTCCTGGGACCCATTACCCGCCAGGTGAGCGCGGTCTTCGACGACTACTGGAACTGCGTGCTCGCAGTGCCCATTAACGCCCTCATATCGTTCCGGCCCACCGCCGATGACCTTGAGAGCGCTCACCGCGACCTCGAAACTCAGAGAGAACGCCTACAAAAATCGACCTACTGGCTCAAGGTCCAAGGAAGCGATCTCCTGAAACGGATCGACGCCGGCACGGTCCCCATTGTCTGGGGGCAGGCCCAAGTCCTCGCCGATGATCCGTTAAAGTGCGTCAACGCCGATGACCCCAAACGATTAACCAAAATGCTGCAGGAGCTTAAGGGAATCCTTGGCAAAGCCCGGAGCGAGGTGCTCATGGTCTCGCCATACCTGGTGCCCGGCGAGGCTGGGGTGCGATTTGTCCAGCAACTGCGCGACCGCGGCGTCACCATCAAGATCATTACCAACTCTTTCGTCTCCACCGACGTACCCGTGGCCCAGATCGGCTATATGCACTACCGCCAGGACCTCCTCCGCCTGGGGGTGGAACTCTATGAGATCAAACCGACGCTGGTGCACCTTGAGCGGCAGCGCGGCCAGGTGGGCGGCGACGTCCTGCGGTTCTTCAACTCCTTCATCCAGGGCGGCAGCTCCGTCGTCCAGCGCAGCGCCTCCCTCATCCAGATCGGCGGCTCGTCCCTGCAATTCGGCGGCTCGTCCCGGGCCGCCTTGCACGCCAAGACCTTCATCCTGGATCGCCGCACGGTTTTTGTGGGCTCCTTCAACTTTGACCCGCGCTCCATGCGGCTCGACACCCAGAATGGCATCGCTATCCACAGCCCCGAACTCGCTAACCAGACGGCCTGGCTCTTTGCCGAGGGTGCCTCACCGGCTCGCACCTACCGGGTGACGCTCCTGGGAGATTATGATCTGGTCTGGGTAACCGAAGAGAAGGGACAGGAGGTGCGGTATTACCAGGAGCCCATGAGCCGGTTCTTCCAGCGCCTCAGCCTGCGCTGCCTTTCCTGGTTAACCCCGGAATCAATGCTGTAAGCGTGGGCTCGCCGAGAGACGATTGCCGGCTGGCTCCTTATCTTGTTTTTTCCATCGCTTCTGGTAAGAAGAATGTACAAAGGTCCATGATGATGATAGGAGGGCTTATGACACGCCTATTGCCGATATTCTTGGGATTTTTGCTCCTGGTGTGCAACGGCACCACAGCCTGGGCCGCAAGCGCCAAGGCCACAGCCCTGCGGCAAGCCAACGGGCTGACCGCTTACCATCCGCCCGAGAAATTTTTGGCCGGAAATTTCGTGGCCGACGAGATGAACCCCGGGTTCATCTTCGGTCCGGTAAAAGACTTCGCCGCCTCCCGCAAATGCCCCACGGCCTGGCTCATCGAAGCGGGCGCCCAAAATCGCCCGGCGGGGTTGGGCAGCCCCGATACGCCCGCAGAGTATAGCCTCTTCCTGGAGGAGGACTGCCAGGATAAGGTGGTCTACTATGTCTTCATTGACCAGAGCGGCTTGACCCCCCAGCAATGGATCGCGTGGCGGGAAAAATTCCACGGGAAGAGCAAGGCGGACCCTGAGTATTCCGAGGCCAAATCCAAACTGGATACAGCCTGTACGGCGGGTTGCGGGGTAGGCGCCGAATTGCGCTTCATCCAGCAGGACGGGGAACTCGTGGCCAAATCTCCGGAAGAAGTTCTGCGGGCGGATCTCAAGTTTGTCCCGATCTATGATCTGAACCGGCAGAAAAAAATTCCCAAGTAAGCTGGCCGCTGTAGAAGATATATGGCACGGGGAAAGGCTAAGGGAGGCCACGCCCAGCCAAATCGTGGTTTGGTCTAATTAGTCTTGCACAATCCGCGAATCATAAGCCTATGAGGTGACTACCATGAGCAGGACGACTGAAGGTAAAGGCTTTACGCGCCGGGATTTTGTGAAGACCGTGGGACTCGCCGGACTCGCAGTGGCCGGGGCCGGAGTGACTGGGGCCATGGCCGCCCCGGAGGCGCCGGCCGCGCCCAAGGCCACGATCGTGCCCAAACGCCCCCTGGGCAAGACCGGGGTGGACGTCTCCATCCTTAACCTGGGCTGCATGTTCGACACCATCAACAATCAACTGCTCCTCAAGCAGGCCGTGAAATGGGGGGTCACCTTCTGGGATGCGGCCGAGCACTACGGCAATACCCTGAGCGAGGAAGGGATCGGCCGCTTTATCGCCCGCAACCCCGAGGTTCGTAAGGAGCTCTTCCTGGTCACCAAGCTGCAGGCCAAGGGCGGCAACTACACCGAGCGGTTGGACAAATGTCTGAAAAGGATGCACACAAGCTATCTGGATCTTTTCTTTGTCCCCGCCCTCACCGGCATCGATGAAATGACCCCCTTCAAGGATTGGGCCGCGGAGATGAAGAAGGCCGGCAAGATTAAAGCCTTCGGCTTCAGCACCCATACCAACATGGATGACTGTCTGCTGGGCGCAGCCAAGCTGGACTGGATCGACGCGGTGATGACCACGTATAACTTCCAGATCATGAACAACCCCAAGATGCAGGAGGCCATAAACGCTTGCGCCAAGGCCGGCATCGGTTTGGTGGCCATGAAGTCCCAGGCCGGCAGGCCGGCGCCGCCGAAGATGGCCAGCGAAACCAAGCTGGAAATGGTCGATCGCTTCCTGAAACGGGGCTTCACCGACAAGCAGGCCAAGCTCAAAGTCATCTGGGAAAACCCTCACATCGCCAGCATCTGCTCCCAGATGCCCAACTTGACCATCCTCTCGGCCAACGTAGCCGCAGCTCTGGACCAGACCAAACTGGCCCGGGAGGAGTTCGACTCCTTGCGCCGATATGCCCTGGAGACCAAGTCCGACTACTGCGCCGGCTGCGGCAAAATCTGCCAGGAGGCCGTGGGCGGCGCCGTGCCCGTGAACGACGTTATGCGCTGTCTCATGTACCACCAGTACTATGGCGATCCGGAGCTGGCCCGGCAGACCTTCGCCGGGCTGCCCCCGGAAATTCGGCAGCGGTTGACCAAGGTGGACTTTTCCCAGGCTGAGCAAGCCTGCCCCCAAGGTTTGGCCATCGCCACCCTCATGCGCCAAGCCGAGGCAATGTTAGGCTAGAACTATTAATCATATGAGGCAATTTCTCAGAGGCCGCTCATCAGTCCGGGCGGCCTCTGAGGTTAGGTTCATACGCAGCTCGGCCCAGACAGGTATCAGCCCGAGATACTGCAGAAAGCCCGGAGAGCAAAAGGCGGGAACCGGATTAAACCAGGCAAAGTTCAGCGGATGAGGTCAAGAGGGGTGCCGATTACTGCTATCTATCAACGCCTTAAATCCGAATCAAAAACATTCTCTATGATTATCAGAGTTGTATTGGAGACCCTGCCGGCGCGCTAAAGTCTACCCCAACATATCAAGTCTAATCAGGTCTCGATGGATGGTGTGTGAGGGGGGGGCCGGCGTGCTAGTCCCGCCTCTTGCGCCCGGCCGTTTCTTGCCTGCCCTACCCGTCCTTCTTCGGTTCCAGGCCGTAGGTTTTGAGTTTGCGGTAGAGGTGGGAGCGTTCCAGGCCGATCTTTTCGGCCAGCAGGCTGACGTTGCCCCGGTATTCCTCCAGTTTGCGCCGCAGGAACTGTTTCTCAAACAATGCCCGGGCCTCCCGGAAGGACGGCACCTGGAGGAACGGGTCGATGAATTCGCCCTCGCCGCTCTCTTCCGGGGTAAGGCCCTGGGCGGTGAGCGGCAGGTCGGCCACTTCGATGGTCGTTCCCGCGGTGAGGATGGCCAGGCGCCAGACGAAGTTTTTCAGCTCCCGGACGTTCCCCGGCCAGGGCTGGACCGCCAGAACCTCCAGGGCCTCGGGGCTGAACGTCTTGGGCGGGGCATCGTTTTCCCGGGCCAGCTCCTTGAGGAAGTGCGCCGCCAACAGGGGGATGTCCTCCCGGCGCTCCTTCAGGGACGGGACGATAAGGGGAATGACATTGATCCGGTGATAGAGGTCTTCCCGGAAAGTCCCTTTGGCGATCTCTTCTTCCAGGTTCTTGTTGGTGGCGGCCACGATGCGCACGTCCACCTGGATGGGCCGGTGGCCCCCTACCCGCTCGAAGCGCTGCTCTTCCAGGATGCGCAGGATCTTGGCCTGGGTCTTCAGGCTCATATCCCCGATTTCGTCCAGGAAGAGGGTGCCTTCATGGGCCAGGTCGAATTTGCCCCGGTGGCGGTCCGTGGCCCCGGTAAAGGCCCCCTTCTCATGACCGAAGAGCTCGCTTTCGATAAGGTCTTCCGGAATTGCGGCGCAGTTGACCTCCACGAAGGGGCGTGGCGCCCGGCGGCTGTAGGCATGGAGGGCCCTGGCCACCAGCTCCTTGCCGGTGCCGTTTTCCCCGGTGATGAGCACCGAGGCGTTGGTGGGCGCCACCAGGTTCAGCGACTCCCTCAGCTTGCGGATGGCCTCGCTCTTGCCGATAATCTCCCGCACCGGCGCCGCCTGCTGGCGCAGCCGCCGGTTCTCCTCGGACAGGCGGGCCAGCTCCAGGCCGTTGCGCGCCGTCAGGAGAATCTTGTCGGCGTTGGGCGGCTTTTCGATAAAGTCATAGGCGCCCAGGCGGGTGGCTTTTACGGCGTTTTCCACCGAGCCATAGGCCGAAATTATCACCACCGGCAGGAAGGGGTAGAGGCGCTTCAACTCCTGGAGCACCTCCAGGCCGTCCATCCCCGGCAGGGCGATGTCCAGGAGCACCAGGTCCGGGGCCTCCTCCCCCACCAGCTTGAGGGCGGCCTCCCCGTCCGGGGCGGTGATCACCTCGAAGCCTTCGTCCTGCAGGATACCCGAGATCACCTGCAGGATCTGGGGCTCGTCGTCAACTACCAGCAGAGTCGGCATATTCGCCCCTATGCATAGGAAGGTCGATGATAAACCGGGCGCCCCGGGGCACGTTGTCTTCCACCCGGATAAACCCCTGGTGCTCCGCCACGATGGAGTTGACAATGGCCAGCCCCAGGCCGGTGCCGCCCCGCTTGGTGGAGAAGTAAGGTTCGAAGATGCGGATCTTGTCCCGGTCCGGCACCCCGACGCCGGTATCGGCCACGGTGAGTTCCACCCGGCCGTCAGCCGGACTTCTCCGCAGAGAGACCGTGATGGTTCCCGTGCCTTTGATGGAGGCCAGGGCGTTATCCAGCAGGTTCAGGAGCAGCCGCTTGACCTGCTCCCCGTCCAGGAGCAGGGGCGGCAGGGCCTTATCGGGATGAAACGCCAGGGTGATGCGGGGCTGGACCTCCTGGTAGAGCAGCAAGGTTTCCTGGACCAGTTGGTTGAGGTCCTGGGGGGCCAGGGTCAACTGGGGCAGCCGCGAAAACCGGGAAAATTCATTCACCAGGTTCTTGATCTCATCCGCCTGTTTGATGATGACTTGGGTGCATTCGTCAAAGATGGGTCCATCCTCGCCCAGGCGGCCGATAAAGCGGCGCTGCAGGCGCTGGGCCGCCAGCTTGATGGGCGTCAGGGGATTCTTCACTTCGTGGGCGATCCGCCGGGCCACCTCCCGCCAGGCCGCCAGCCGCTGAGCCCTTTCCAATTCCGTCAAGTCCTCGAATACCAGCACCACTCCCAGGTACTGGCCCGCGTCATCTCTCAGCGCCGTGGTCTTTACCAGGAGATACAGCGTCTTATCCGGCAAAACCAGATGCAGGGGTTTCTCCACCGCGCCCCGGGAAGATTTCCGGGCCGCGGCCACCACCTCGGCCATGCGGTTAAACTCCCCGGGAGGCAAAAGCATCCGGCAGTCCTGCCCCATGACCTCTTCCCGCTTCAGACGCAGCATCTGGGCGGCGGAATCGTTGATATTGGTCACCCGCCCGGCCGCGTCGATGCCGATCACCCCGGCCGCCACGTTCTTGAGCAGGATTTCCATGTCCCGCTTCTGGGCCGAAATCAGGGTATGGCTGTCGCTCAACTGACGGTACGTCGCAGCCAGTTGCGCCTGGCTCTGCTGCAAATCGTGGGTCATCTTGTTGAAGGATTGCACCAGGAAGCCGATTTCATCCCGGCCTTCCTCATCAATGTGGATATCATAATTCCCCCCCGCCACCTTCACGGTGCCTTCGGCCAGTTGGCGGATGGGGGTGGTGATCTCCCGGGCCAGGTAAAAGGCCAGCCAGATGGCGGCCATGATCGCGATGAGGGTGACGATGATCAGGGTCAGGTAATGGCTGACCCTGACCGGGCTGAAGAGCAGGTGCCGTCGGCGCAGGTCCTGAAGACTCTTGGCCGCGGCCGCGATCTGCAGGAGTTGGGCCTGGGGGATGAGTTCCCGCACCATCACATAACCTGCCGGGGCGCCCGCCGCGTCCCGGAGGGGCACCGGCAGGGTCAGGAGTTCTCCGTGCGGCAGGGGCTGCCGGATGATCTTGTCCTGGGCCGCGGCGGTGGCTTGGACCTCTGGCCAGGCAATCGCCGGGAACGCCGGCGCCTGCGGCGCCACGCTCTCAGCCACCATAGTCCCCCGGGTGTCCAGGACCGACAGCCCGGTCAGCTGAAATTCCTCCCGCCGCGGGTTGAGGAAGGCTGCCAGGGAACCCCGCTCTTCCTGGCGCCAGCCCTCTCTTTTGGCCAACTCCAGGCTCACCAGTTGGCCGCAGGCCCTGAGCTTGCTGCTCAGCTCCTGGGAAATGGTGCGGCTCACGGTCAGGGCCTGATCCAGGGACTGCTCCACCTGGCGGTCCCAGGAGTAATCCACCCGGCTGGACATCAGCTGCCAGGCCATAACGAAGAGAAAGAGGGTGGGCATTAGGGTCAGGGTAGTGAAGGCCATGACCAGCCGGGTCCGCAGGCGCGAGCCGAATACTTTGCGGCGCCTCTCGAAAAAGAGCTTGGACAGGTGGCGAAAAATCAGAAAGGTGAACAGGAGCAGGAGAAAGGTATTGATATTCAGGAGACCGAAGGCCAGGAGACTGCCGGTCACCGGCTGGCCGCCCCGATGCACCAGGTGGACTTCCAGGGAGGTGATGCCCACCACCAGGACCAGCGATATGGCGATGAGGACGCGTTCCCGGCGGCGTTTTTGATGTTCCAGGGGCAGGGGTGCGCTGGGAGGCAAGCGCTTACGCAGCTTCAACGCTATTTCTCGGTAATCTCACCGTGAAGGTACTGCCGCTTCCGGCGACGCTGTCCACCATAATGGTGCCGTGGTGATCCGTGACAATCTTGTTGATCACCGCCAGCCCCAGGCCGGTGCCCTTATCCTTGGTGGTGTAAAAGGGATGAAAGATCTTTTCCTGCACGTCCTCGGCCATCCCCCGGCCCGTATCCTGGACCGAAAACCATACCTGGCCGTCCTTGGCCCCGGAGCTCACCACGATAGTGCCCTTCTCCTCCGTGGCCTCCAAGGCATTCTTGACCAGATTCAGCAGGACCTGCTCGAGCTGGTTGGGGTCGGCCTCTAGGGGAGGCAGGTTCGGGTCCAGGCGGGTCTCCAGATGAATCCCCCTTTCCTCGACGGCGTCTCCCATCAAGGCTTTCACGTCCCGGATCACCCGGTTCAGGTCGATTTCCTGTTTGCTGGGCAGGACGGGGCGCAGGAAATCCCGCAGTTCCCCCAGGAAAGACTCCAGACGCTTCACTTCATTCTGGATAATCCGCAGTTTCTCCTGGGCCGCCGGGTCATCCGGCAGGCGCCGCTCCACCTGGCTGGCCAGGCCGCCGATGACCATCAGGGGATTCTTGATTTCATGGCTGACGTAAGCGGCCGCTTCCCCCACCGCCGCGAACCGCTCCGAACGCAGCAGGCGCTCCTGGGACTCCAGGAGTTCCTCGGTCTTCAACTCCACCTGGCGGCTCAGACTCTTGTTCCAGAAAAAGGCGGCGCCGATGAACGCCCCCGCGGCCCCCAACACCACGATAAAAAACAGGCCCACCAGGAACAATTCCTGATGCAGCACCTGCCCCACCGTGCCGGACACTTCCGCCACCGGGGCCACCACCGCCACCCCCCAGAGATTGTGGGCCGGGTCCTGGACCTCCGTGACCCCGGTGATCAATCCTTTATTAAACCTGATGGGGGTATAGGCCACCAGCTTGGGGGTCTCTCCCAGGTGCTGACGGTGCCAGCCGGAGGTGTATTGTCCCGTGCCTTCCTTCCCCGACAGGATGTTGGCCTGGATCTCCCGGAGACCCGTGAACCTGATGTTGGGATTGCGTTCTATCCTGACTTGGAGGGCATCCTGGCCGACAAACTCTTTCTCATAGTGGGCCAGGAAGACGCCGTCCTGATCGATGATCCAGGCATAGCCGGTCTGACCGGACCGCACCTCCGCCGTGACTCTCTGGCAGATAAAGAAGGGGTCGATGAGAAACTCCACCACCCCCGCCAATTTTGAGTTGGCTCCCGGCCAGTAAAGTGGAGACAGGAACCGCATGAGTCGCCGGCCCTTCCAGGGAGCATCAGGGTAAACGAACGTCTCGCTCAAGAACAGCCGGCCCTGGTGCGCCGGATTTTGGGCCCAGTCAAGAAAGGCGGGCGCCAGGGTAAGGCTGCCGGGCGCGGGGGGAGTAGGGGAAGTGCTGAAGACCTGCACGCCCACCCCGGCCGCATTATAACGGCGGATTTCAAGAATCCCGAACCGCTGGTGCCGGGTAAACCTCTCTTCCATGGCGGCGCCCATCTCCCGGTCCTCGGGGGAGGTCGTCTGGAACAGCCCGGCATAACCCATGAGCGCGTTTTCCAGAAAGTCGAAGTAGGACTCGACGTTGTCGGCGATTTTCCGGGAGAGGAACAACTGCTGCTGATTGAACTGTTCTTGAAGGATGACCTCAACCTGGCGGTTGAGTCGCTGCCAGAACGCAAAGAAGAGGATTGATAACAGGGTGGCCCCGGTTACGATGATGACGATGATCAAGCTCAGGCGGAAAGTTCCCCGGGACCGGCCGGCTGGCATATCGCATTAACCCCTTAAATTTGTTAAATCTATCACCTTTCCCCGGCCTTGACAAGGATTCTTCCCGGGAAAAAATCCCTCCCCGGATAGACTCCCGCCGCGGCCGCGCCCTCATGGGGCAGGGGCTTTCTCCTTTTTGCAGGCCTCCCAAATGGCGTCCATCTCTTCCAGGCTGGCAGTCTCCGGGGTCTTGCCCTCCTTGGCCAGGGTGCGTTCCACCACGTTAAACCGCTTGATGAACTTGTAGATGGTGCCCCGCAACGCCCCTTCGGAATCGATCTTGAGGAAACGGGCCACGTTGACCAGGGAGAAGAGCAGGTCCCCCAGTTCCTCCTCCCAGGCCGGGTTGGCGGGCTGGCACAGGGCCTCACGCAGTTCCCGCCATTCCTCCTCGACTTTGTCCAGGGCGCCTTTGAGGTTGGGCCAATCGAAACCCATGCGGGCCGCGGCCTCCCCCAGACGCTGGGCCTGAACCAGGGCCGGCAGGGCCGGGGAGACCTTGCCCAGGGCCGGGGCCGCCGGGCTCTTCCCCTCCTGGGCTTTGGCCTGCTGCCAGAGACGGCGCAGTTCTTCCTGGGTCTCGGCCTGGGCGTCCCCAAATACATGCGGATGCCGGTGGATCATCTTGGCCGCGATCCCCGCAATCACTTCCGCCAGAGAAAAATTCCCCCGCTCCTCATAGAGGTCGCTCAGAAACACCAGGTGCAGCAGCAGGTCCCCCAGTTCCTCTTTGATCTTGCCGGGATCGCCGCTGTCCAGGGCCTCCACCAGTTCATACGCTTCTTCCAGCACATATGTCTTCAAAGTCTCCGGGGTCTGTTGCGCGTCCCAGGGGCACCCCCCCGGACCCCGCAGGCGCCTCACAATGGCCATAAATTCCTGCAGCGCCGCACCCGGATTGCCGTTTTTACCGGTCATGTTGCCAAGCTCCAGCAGAGGTCAATTGCCAAAAGTTCTTGCCGTTATGCCCCCTCCCCTTGAGGGGAGAGGTCGGGGTGAAGGATGAAGAAGATAGCCCTTGGAGAAACGAGTCTGGGATAAGCCCGCCGCTTCAGGCCCCGGGCCCCTTGCCCAAATTTCGGCTGGGCCCGGCCGGAGTCCGGGGCTCCTGATCCTCCTGAGGCCGGGGTTCCTCGACCTGGCGATTTTCCCGGGGCTTGCGCCATTCCTTCAGGTAATCGTTCAGACGTTGCCTAAAGTCCGGTGGCAGCAATTCCAAAGATTGGCGGGCGAAAGAAATGAGATGGGGCGCGGCGACGGAGCCTTTCAACAGGTGGGAATCCTTGGGCAGAACTCCCCCCAGCAACATCAGCGCGAATCCCACCAGGAGCGCCCCTTTGGCCAGGGCAAAGGTGCCGCCCAGGAGGCGGTCAAAAAAATCCAGGTAGAGATGGTAGAGCAGGCGCTGGATAAAATGGGCCACCAGCCGGGTGAGCCAATAGACGGCCACGAACAGCACGGCAAAGGCGATCCACCGGGCATGCTGGGGGTCGGTGACCCAGGGTTTCAACATCACCGCCAGGCGGAGGTAGGTGTGGGCCGCCACCACCACGCCCCCCACCACCCCCACCAGGACCGCCAACTCCTGAAACAGGCCCCGGTAATAGCCTCTCAGGGTGATCAAGCCCAGAAGCACAATGATGCCCAGATCCAACAGGTTCATGCCCGGCCGTCCCTCTGATGCACAGCCCTATCAGAAAAACCGCTGCCCGTCAAGGACCGGAGCCGGTTTGCCGTCTTATCCGGCCTGACCGGAACCGCGCGGTCAGCCGTCAGCTTGCCGCGTGCAGCCCGGACGGCGGCTTGACCCAGGCTTAATCGCGCCTCATGGAGAGTTGCGGGCTCCTTGGATCGGAGATGGTCTCCACCAAATCGTGGCGTTTGCGGAAATTGCTTTTCAGGCAGGCACCCGATACCCCAAAACCCGGCTCATGGGGAACCAGGCTTCACTTACGGCATTCCCCTGGTTGCCGCCCAGGAGCTTTACCCGGTTATCCTCCCAATCCTCCAGAAACCCGATGTGGCCGGAGTTTGCCCCCCGCTCCAGGATCACTATTACCCCTGCGCCGAACTCTCCATCGGTCGGCTCCCGGCCCCAATCGAGCCACGATCTCGCCCAGGCGTTATTGGTGCCATCATACCCGGCCAGTTGCATGACCCGGTTGGCAAAGGCGGAACACCAGGCCGTCTCATCCGATTGATTTTCAGGATACCCCAGGGTCGTGGATTCCAGGCATTCCACGATAAAGGCGTTCGCCTCCGGGCCGGGGATTTCGTGGATTCCAAGTTTCCTTCTGGCAATCGCCATCCATGGATATTCGATCATGCTCCAACTCCCCCTCCGGGAGATCTGCCCCGGCTCATCACCTCAGCAGGGAGGCGAACCATGCCGCCGGTGCGGATTTCCCATGGCCTCCCGGTCCCGGATGAGGTCCATTAACCGGCGGCTGTGCAATAAATATCCTCCCAGCAGTTCCAAAAAGCCCGGGTCCTGGCCATAGACCGCCTCTCGCTTCAGCCGGATGAGGGTGAGGCAGGTCACGTGGAGACGGTTGACCAGGCAATCCACCCGATCTTCGCTCATCGCACCACCCTCCCCCGCATATCGTGGCTGTGGTAATTGAGGGCCTCCCACATGCCGTGGTGTTCCACCTCATGCTCGAAGCGGGGGACGAAGCGGTCCCCCAGCTCCTCACGGCAGATGCAGAAATGCTGCGACAGCTCGTCCACCTTCTTCTCCATGCGCACCAGCATACGCCACACCAGGAGGCCGCTCACCCCGGCAAACAGGCCCAGCAGCGTGACCAAAGCCCCCACGTGCTCACTTAAGTCTTGATAATTCATCATAGTTTTTCAAGAATCCTCTGAGGCGGCGGTCCCCCGCACCCCTCATCCCCTAGCCGTTACCGCCGGCGCCGCACCCGGCCGCGGACTGGGACCCTCCGGGCCCGGCCCCCGCCTCGTCCGGTTCGCCGGCCGCGGCCTTATCCGTGGCGCCCCTGGCCACCCCGGACCGCAGCGCCGCCAGCCCCAGGGACCCCAACAGGCCCAGGACCACCTGGTACTGTTCTTTGGTCAGCCACCCCATGGCCAGGGCAAAACTGGCCAAGGCCGCCGCTACCGCGGTGATATAGGTTTTTTTGCCATCCAGGGTCATTATTCCCTCCAACCCGTGACCTTGACCGCCTGATTGGCGGTGTTGTCGTTGTTCAGATAGACCCGGCCGCCGTCCAACACCTGGCAGGCAAAGGGGATGGCCCCCCGCGCTCCCTGGAAGTCGCCCGACGGCGGGCTGCCGTGCACCACCAGGGCCGGGGTGCTGCCGTCGTATGACACGGCCAGCTTCACGTCGTAGCCCGCCGCAGCCGCGGCATACCCCGTCAGCCCGGACGCCGTGGGCGGGGCCATCAGACCCAGGTCCATCAGGGTGTAGCCGTTAATGGCCCCGCTGCACAACTGCCGGGGGCTGCGGTAAGTGGTGCGGCCGGCCTCCTGGTAAAAGGGCGCCAGGTTGCCGGAGGTATCGTTAAACCCCATGCCCAGGTACCGGAAGTTGGTGCTGGGCAGGACCACGCCCCAATCCCCTTGGGCCAGGCTCAGGGCCGCGCCGCTATAGGTGATGGTGCCCCCGGTGGCGTTGTCGTTATTGTTGGCGGTGATTGCCCGGAGCAGCCCCCGGGAAGCCCCGCTGAGGATCAGGAGGCCGGCCCCCGCCAGTTCGTTGGCGGTAAAGCCATACCCGATGTTGGCCCCATTGGCGTTGTTCCTCAGGGTAATCACCTGGCTGTCCTGGGAAGCCACCCGGATGACCGGCATGGCTTTCAGGGAGAAGATGGCGTCGTTGGCTCCCGCCAGGGCATAGACCGCATACCACTGGTCGGACTTCTCGGTGCCCCAGAGATGACCGGCGGTGGCCAGATTGAGGCTCACCGGCGCGGCGTTTTCCCGGTAGCGGCCGTCGCTCAGGCCCCCGTCCACCCAGTGGCCCCGGGCCAGGGGGGAGGGAAAACCGCACAGCATCGCCCGGGCCTTACAATCGGCCGTGGCGTTGACCCGCAGGGTGGCGCTGTCCACGTATTCCAGCCCGGGACCCCGGGTGACTTCGAAGGCCTCCGTCACCGCCTCCTCGATCTTGGCGAAATCGCCTTTCAAAATCACCTGGCGGCCGGTGCCGCTGCCCCATTTCGTCTGGGGAAGGTCTATCAGAGACATGGATTAACCTCGCTTTGCCTGTTTGAAATATGGCGGGGAACGGCGCTGGCTCTCCCCGAAATTATCCGGCCTCAGCCCGAAAGGCCCAGTTGACATCATAGGAACTGGCCACCTCGATGGCCCAGCCGTCATTTGCGCTCCCCGGGGCGTCCACGGCCCAGGACCAGGAGGTGTTCAGAGGCCGGTCCAGACTCAGGCTGACCGAGCGCCCCCCCAGGTCCAGGTCCTTGCCGCTCACGGTAAATTCTTCCTGGTCCAACCCGTGAAAGTCCGAAGAAAGCGCCACCGTGTCGCCCAGTTCCAGGCGCACCCCTTCCAGCCAGGTCGAAACTTCCGCCAGTTCCCGGGGCGCCGCCAGCCGCGCCAGCAGCCGGGAAGCCAGGAGCTGGGCCACCCCCGGGTCTTCCAGAACCACGGGGGAGCCGTAACGGCAATCCAGGTCCAGGGCCGCCTCCCCCCAGGTGCTGATGGCCGCCTCCGCCCGGGCCTCGGCATACTTATCGTTGTCCTGGTCGTAGTCGGCGTAGAGCACCCGCACCAGGTTCTTGGGGCCGGTCTGCTCATAGCTCAGGGTGAGCGAGCAGATCTGGGCCGGGGACAACCCCACCAGGTTATCCAACAGGACAAAGTCCAGCAGCCGCTGCCACCAGGTCCACTCCGCCGTTGCCTTGCCATACTCCAGGGCCGCACCCAGCATGGCCGCCACCGCCTCCAGGGTCCCCAGCTGACTCATGATGAGATAGTTCGGCACGTATTCCCAGACATCCGCGGCCTCGCTGTAGGCAAACGGCATCCAATCGGCGTTGAGGACGTTGGGCTTCCCGTCCCCGGCATGAGCGAACACCCAGGCCATCAGGGCGTCGAAATGGTCCCGGTCATCAGGACCGGCCGGAAAGACGAACGCCTGGCCGGCCGCGCCGTTAACCGCCAGGCCAAAGGCCCTGAGCACCAGGCCGTTCAGCCAGGCGTAATGGTAGTCGCTCTGGTAACCGCCGAAGGCCGGGTCCAGGCGGTTTTCCCTCAGATCGTCCAGGAGCCGCCGGGCCCAGGTGGCCGCCACCTCATGGCCGTTCCTGAGGTGGATGAAGAGACAGCCCAGGGCGATGGCCGCAGTCTGCCCCGGATCGTAGCTCCCGTAGGTGAAACCGAACTCCGAGAATTGGCTCGGGACCTTCCAGCCGGGGCCGTCGGCCGCGCCGGCGCCGTCGATCCAGGCGAGCCAGTTGAGCAAAATGGCTTCCGCGCCGGCGTCATTGCTCAGGAAAAAAAATTCCGCCAGGCGCAGGAAGGCCCAGTATTGGCCCAGGCCGCTGCCCACTTCCGGATAGGCCGAGCCGTTCTCCTGCCCCTGGATGATCCCCCAGGTGTCCTTAAGTTCGGTCCCGCTCAACGCCCGGCCCCGGTGCACCCGGATCAGGTCGATCCGCCCCTGGAAAAAATCCGCCCCCGACCCGGACCGGCGCCCCACCGTAAACGCCTGATCGTTGTCCAGACTGCCGGGCCGGGCCGCCGCACACGTTCCCAGGCTCCCGTCCACGCAGAAGGTGACTTGTCCGTCCCGGTCGCCGGCCACGGCCAAATAGTGGTACGCCGCGGTATCCAGGCTGAGCCCGGGGCTGGGGGCAAGGGTGGAAGCGCCGCTGGCGTCCGCCAGGACCACCGCCACTGCCCCCCCGGGAACCAGACACACCTCAAAGCCCGTCCCCCCCGGGTCCACCTTGCTGATCAGCCGCACCCCGTCGGCCAGGGCCCCGGGTTTGAGGACCATCTCGAGGGTAAAATCCTCCGTCCCCAGATTCAGATCGGCCTCGTATAGAGATAGATAGTGGCTGCCGTCCAGGTCCACCGCGGTGGCCCCCGGCTGGCAAACACCCTCGGCATAGCCCGGCACGCCGCCCCCCTGCCAGGTGAGGCTATGGTCTTTCCCGGAGGCATCGGTGAGCCCCCCGTTAAAATGCCAGAATCCCGCCACCATGCCGAAATCCCGGTACCGCCGCCACCAGGAGAACCGGAGAAAATCCTCCTCGCCGCACAAGGCGATATTCTCCACGTCATTGCGGGTATGGACCGGGATGATGGGGCCCGGCGCCCCGCCGTAACGCCGGGTAAATTCCTCCTGGGCGTCCCGGTGCAGCGTGAGATAGGTCTGGCTGAGGTCCAGGGCCCCCACCAGGTAAGGCGCCAGGGGGTGCGCGTAATGCACCGGGGTGGGACCCCGCCAGGGGTTCTGGCCGTAAGGGGTCAGGGAAATGGCCAGCCGCGGCGCCGACGGGTAGGGGTCCGAGGCGTTCAGGTTCAGCGCCACATCGTCCAGCCACCACTCGTGCTCCACCAGGCCCTGCTGCTCCATCTTGAATTCCAACACCCGGAGGCGGTCGGCCGCGGCAAAGGTCACGTGCTCATCGAACTTGAGGTCGGTCAGATAAAACGTGCCGTTGCTGGGAGGAGAACTCGGGCACCCCACATCCACCACCTGCAGGGGATGGGTGAGGGGGGACGTCCCCGATTCCAGCGTCATCTCCCCCAGGGTAACGCTCACCCGCTGCCAGGTGTTGACCTGGACCGTCTCATCCCGGGTGAAATAGCTGCCCTGGGCGTCTTTCACCTTGATCCGGAGGGTGAGGGAGCTGAGGCCGCTCACCACCGGCTTGATGAGAAAGTTGACGGTGGCATGCCCGGCGGAGTTGCAGTTCGAAGTATCAATTCCGGCCCACACCCCGAACGCGGTGGCATAAGGGGACAGGTCCCAGGTAATCTGCCGCTGGGTATAAAAGGTCTCTCCCAGGAGAATTTCGGTCTCTTCCCGGGTGCCGATGGTGATGTCGATGTCGCCCGGCTGGCTGGCGGAGTACCAGCTGCCCCACATGGCCTGAACCCGGTCGCCGTCATCAATGATATTGTCCCGGCGCCAGAACTGGCTAAACGGCACCTCAAAGGCGGTGGCCCCGGTAAAGCGGTCCGGAATGGCGTGGACGTATGTGTGTTCGGTCCCCCAGGGGTCCGCATCCTCCTGGCTGGAGTCGTTCAGGGTCACCAGGAGGCGCCGGGGGTGGATGGCCGGCTCGCCGCCCCAAAACATCCAGAAATCCCCCGCCACCAGGTCGGTGCCGTCCCCCCCCTCCCAGGCCACGGCCAGGTCGTCTTCCAGGGTCACCGGGTGCTGCCGGTCCCCGCTCACCAGACCCCCGGTCACCCAGGTGAGCCCGCCGTCTTTGGACCACCGGAAGGTGGCCGCGCCCACCTCCCCCGTGGTCTCCATCTCCACCACAAACCGCCGCTTCTCCTGCTGGGCATAGTCCCCCAGGAGCACCAGGGTGGCGCTGCCGCTGCCGATCTTGGTGAGATTGTGCAGGTGGCTGGTGCCGCCCACCCCCTGCAAGATGAAGGTGAGACGGTCCATGGACTTAAAGGGGGCGGCGGCCAGGGACCAGTCCAGCCCGTAGCCGAACCAGGCCGCATCCCTGGTGGTGGCCAGCGCCGCCTTGACGTGGAGCGCCCGGCCGCCCATATCCGCGGCCGCCTCGCTCTGGAAAATCTGAAAAGCCGTCTCCCCACCCGTGGCGTCGCGATAGAGCAGGTGCGCCCCCCGGTCCCACTGCTGGCGCTCAAAGTCGTCGTGCATCAGGGGCGGCGTACAAGACTCCTCCCGCTTAATAAAGGCATCCCAGAGGAAACGGATCAGCGGGCCATAGTCCCGGCCCCGCTCCCGCCCTGCCAGGTGCAGCAAGGCTATCAGGTCCAGCATCCGGTCCACCGCAAAATCATAAGTGTAATCGTCCCGGGCCCGGTAGGCCCGGCGGATACAGGGATAGTTGTTCAGCGGCTCATACTTGAGAGCCTGCTCCCCGGTGTAGTAAATATAGTAGAGCTGCACCGCGGTCCCGGCCGGCAGCGCCGTCCCCAGGGTGATGCTGGTCCGGTCCGCCTCATTGGCAAAGGCCCCCCCCGGGTAATAGTTGGTGAGGTCCCCGGCCATGGGCTCGGCCCAAAAACCTTCCCAGGGGAACGTGGTGTCCGCCGGCCATACCCCCCGCACCCAGCAGACTTGGCCGCCCCCGGGGTTAGGGGCGGTGATCGCCACGCCGCCATCCTCCGCCACCGTGGCCACGGCCTGATGCCAGTTGCCCGCCGCCGCCTCCTGGAGCGGGGTCCCGCCCATATTGTCGAAGACCCAATTAAACTGTGCGGCCCGGGTCCATTGAATCCGTCCCATGGTGATTCCTTTTAGGCAAAAAGGCTATGGTTCAGCATTTATGGCGCTTTCCAACAATTCCTTCCCATTGTTGATTCTTAAATCCTCCTGAATCCCCCTTTTTCACAGGGGGACTTCCGAAGGAGTTCCGCTCAGTTCCCCCCTTTGAAAAAGGGGGGTAGGGGGGATTTAGCTTCTTGGAGCATGTGCCATAACGGAAAAACTTTTGGCAATCGCTCTATGAATGGGCGCATTAAACCAGCTTTTATGGATAGAGCCGATGTAGGGGCGGGTTTAAAACCCGCCCGCACGCCCCCTCAATCCTCCCCCAAATACGCCCTGATCTTTATCTCCCCAAAATCGATCCAGAGATCAAAGAGGCAGCGCCGGACGATCTCCCGAATGGCCTGGGCTGCGGTGAGATTCTCAAAACTCGCCCCGATGGCGTACTCCGGGGTGAGGCTCTTGGCCAGGGCAAAGGAATCCTGGTGGATGGCCGCCGCCAGGCCCACTTCCGCTAAAATGTCGGCCACCATGTCCACCGGGTGGGTGGTGTGGTCCTTGACCACCCGGGCCGAAACCGAGGTGTTCTTGCCGCTGACCTGAATCAGGCCGGTGGAGGCGTCCTTGGTCACCCGGTCGTCGTCTTCTTCCCCGGCGAGATAGACCGCGGTGATGGCCTCAAAAGGAGCCCCAAAGACCTGGTAGTGGTAGATCGGGGGAAACGCCGTAAAGCTCCAGCGGTCCCCCGCCACTAGGTCCGGCCCCAGCCCCGGTTCCCAGGAGACCGACAGGCCCTCATCCAAACCCACCGGCTTATCCGCCCCGACCGCCGCCAGCCCCGCCTTCTGCCAGCTCTGGCCCTGATCCAGGGACCAGCGGAAGGTGGCGCTCCCCACCTCGCCGCTGGTCTCCGCTTCCAGGAGATAATCCTTGCGATAGTCCCCCCGGTAGGTCCCCAGGAGGTCCAGGCCGGCGCTGCCACTGCCGGTCCGGGTGATCTCGCCAAGACTGGCCTCCACCACCCGGATCAGCTCTCCCCGGGCCAGGTAGGTGCCCCGCATAAACGGCCGCCGCTCCCCCGTGTCGGCCGGCGCGCCGATCTTCTGCTTGAGCCCCGCCGCTACCCCATCCTGGCTTTCCAGGCGGACCCGATGCTGCTGGCGCCAGCCGTGGGCCATCCCCGCCAGGCGCTGCACCACTCCCTGGTAAAGCAACTGCCAGGCCACCGTGCCGTTGGGCAGCTCCCAGCCGTGCCACAGCGCCAGTTGCTTCCGGGTCCAGTCCGGATCCTGAAGATAGGCGTTTTCGGCCCGGTTCAGCCATTGCCCCAGCCGGTTGTCCAGGACCAGGACGTGGTCGCCGGTCCTGAGTTCGCTGAAATCCCGGGCCAACTCCACCCGCACCCCGCCCGCATCAATGATTTCCCGCTCCGGCAGGGTGAGCCGCCCGGCCAGGCTGAAAGCGGTCAGACACCCTGGCCCGTCCGAGGCGTAACTCTCAAAACCGCCGTCCGGGCTCTGGTCCGCGGCATAGGCCGCAAACCCATCCGCCTCTCCGGGATCATCTATCCCCCAGGCCCGGATGGTTTCGCTGAAGTCAACTTTCACCTGGAAGTACGGGCCCAGGGAAACGTCCTGCCCCGACGTAAGCAGCGCGTAAGCCGCCTGGGCCACCCCGGCCGGCGTCTCCCCGGTGCGGAGCCGGATCTCCACGTCCATGTGTCCTGCCGGCTCCTCCCAGGCTGCCGCCGCCTCGTCCAGGTAAGGTGAAAATGTTTGCACCACCGGGGAGGTCCAGGCACCGGACGTCAGATAGCCGTCACCCATCGCCAGTTTCCCCGGTTCGCCGCCATAAGCGGTCCGGATAAACTCTCCGGAGCCCGGGGCCAGCCCGTAATCCAGCTCATAGGGGAAGAGCACCGCCTTCACCCGGGGCCTGGCCCCCCGGCACCGCCCTTCTTCCCGCAGATAATCCGCTCCGGCTTGCCGCATGGTTTCTCTCTATTCGATAGACAAACTTAATAATTACTCACCGCTCACTGCTCACTCAACCCTACACTTCTTCCAGCATCATGCTCCCGGACCATAACCCGGGAGCCACCTCCCGGAAATCCAGGTCATTGGTCCACACCCCGGTGAAGGTCTTGACCCCGGTCCCGTCCCGGAAAAAATCAATATCCGCCTGGGCCTGCTTGATGCCCGCCAGGACATCTTTCTGAACCGTGGAAATGAACTGGAACCGCAACTCCCATCGCTGCTTCAGCCGCCTCAGATAACTCCTCAAGGTGCCGTCCGCGGCCCGCTCCCGGTCGGTCTCATCCTGGGCCAGTTCCTGATAATCCCAGGTGAAGTTGACCGGCAAGGTGTAGCTCTGGCCGCTGCCCCCCGGGGGGGTCCATTCCAACCGGGCGTTTGCCATCTCCCCTCCTTACCAGCGCCGGTCCGCTTCTTGTCTGAGAGCCGGCACCAGGTGCCGCTGCACCAGCCGGTCCCAGTCCAGGCCCGCCACCCCGGAGGCATCCAAAGTCTGGACCTGGATGGTCACGTCATAGCGGGGCGCGGCCTTGCCGCCGGAGGCCTCGAACCGGCCGGTTCTCAGGGCCTCGAAGTTTTTCTCCCCCAAACGGGCCATGCTCTCCCGGGGCAGGACCCCCTCGCCGGCCTGGGCCATAATCAGCTGTTCGTCCCCCATCAAGGTCCCCGGAGAAATCACCATCCCCTGGTGAGCCTCCACAATCCCCCCCTGGTGAAAGACGCCGCCGATATCCAGGACCCCGCCCAACAGCGAGGACCAGCCTTGGGAACTGCTGCCGCTCCCCAAGGCGCCCGCCCAGGCCGAAGCCACCTGCCCCAGGGTCTGCAGGAAGTTGGCGCCCCACTGGGAAACCGCCCCGGAAACGTCCGACAGGTTCTTCTGCCAGCTCTGGGCCAGGACCCCGGCCGCGGCCTCGCCCCGGGCCGCCATCCCCTCGAAATCACTACCGGCCAGGGCCGTCATCTGCTCCAGATCGGCTTGCCACTCCTGGGCGAAGCTGCTCCAGGTGTCGTGGAGGGCCCGGGTCTCGTCCGTCCATACCGCCAGGCGGGCCTGGCTGTATTCCCGGCTAATCTGGAGCAGCTCTTCCTGGTAGGCGCGATAATCCTCCAGTTTTTTCTGATTTGTGCTGCTTTTCACTCTACTCGTGGCCATATTGTCCTCGCTGGGTTCCTTCCAAAACCCGGCGCACCGTCCCCATGAGGAGCCAGGTTTCCAAACTGAGATCGTTGGCCTTGAAGGGATAGCCGGCCCGGCTCAACTGGTACAGAAAGACCAGGTGCCAGGTCCAGGGGGAGATGGCTTCCGGGCGCACCCGCTCGCCACAGGCCCCGCAAGCCCAGTCGGCGAAAGCGCCGCTCTCGGCCCGGCACCGGCGCCGTTCCTCCGGGCCGCAGAGCCGTCCGCCGGCCAGCGCCTGCAGTTCTCGATCCAGGGGCCAGCCCGGCCGTCCTGCCCCGGGCCCCTCCTTCAGTCCCACTCCGGCTCCCCCCGGGAAGCCACCCGCATGCCTTCAAACACCTGTTGGGCCAGATACGACACCAGATCCGGGGCCTCGATGCCGAGACGCTCCTTCCAATCCGGATGCTGGGCCGGGTCCAGGGGAGTCTGTCCGCCCTCCGCCGCCATGACAAAATCCCCGGCCTCAAACCCGGTGAGGATCTCCAGCCCGAACTTGAGGCGGGTCTCCCCCAGGCAAAACCGCCGTTCGCCGCCTTCCAGGCGGAAAGCCGCGAGCTGGTAGGCCACCCGCTCCTCCGAGGTCGGTCCCCGGTAGTGCAGGGTGACCACCGAACCGGAGACCGGGTCCTGGATCGCCAGGGTATGGCGTGATTCTCCCAAAATTCTGGCCATGGTATCTCCCACTTTGCGCCTTTGCGCCTTTGCGTGAGCTCTTAAGCCGCGTAGCCGCTCACCTGGTTCTGGACGTAAGCCACCACCGAGCCGTAGGTGTCGTCCTCCAGGACCGCGAATTCCACCTCTTCCCCTAACCGCCGCTGATACACCTTGACCGTGGTGGCCAGCACCGACACCCGGGGAAAAACCAGATCCACCTGGTAGCTGACCCCCGGCTCGAATTCCGGCCCCGTCGCCTTCAGGCGCACCCCCAGCGTATCGTTGTCTTTCAGGTTTTGGGCCAGGAGGAAGTCCCGGAAATCCCGGTCGAATTTCAGGCTCTGGTCCCGCCCGGTCCTGAAGGCGCGGTTGGCGTAATTGCCCCCGGCCCCGGGGGTGGATTCCGGCGTCAGGTTGTTTTTCATGGTCCAGGTAACGCTTCTCAGTTCCGTGGCCAGTTGATACCCGCCGCTGAACGCGGTGCCGTCCCAGCGCCCCCCCAGGGTCACTTCCAACTGGCTCACCTTCAGGGGGGGCTCCTCCACCCGGGGCGGCAGGTCCATCCAACCGCTCTCCCCGGGCAGGTAATAGACCCGGTAGGTGGTCGGCGTCCCGCTTCCCCCCGGCGAAGTTATGTCAATGACGGCCGGAACCGCCCCGGACACGGCCTGGTATGCCACTTCCTCCCAGGCGGACGTGGCGGGATTCAGCACCTTGACGGCCTGAACGTTGCTCCAGCGCTCCGCCGCAGTTTCCCCGGCCACCCCGTGGGCCGCCAGGCTCAGGCTGGTGGCATTGTCGGCCGCGGCCACCTCCTCCACCTGGGTGTTGTCCACCACCTTGCCACTGCCTTTCACCGTCCCGCTAATCTTGGCCCAGCCGTCCCGGGCGAAATCCATCCTGATCTGATCGATGAAGCAGGAGGCGAACCGCCGTTTCATCACCTGGCGCCCGAAGCGCATGGCCGCGGTAAAAGACGGGTTGGACCGGGCCACGTCCACCTCCCCGGACCGCGGCAGGATCGTATGCCGAAAGCCGGTGCTCCCGGCCGGGGTCGTCGCCACCTGGCCCAGGCCGTAGCCCAGCAGAAAGGCGACATGCTGCGGCTGGGCCCGGGAAAAGGTCAGGGTGCCCACCACTTTGCCGCCGAAATCATGGAGCCGGTCGGCCTCTTCTTTGCCGGTGAGTTCCTCCCGGTTGGGGCTTTTCACCGCCTGGTAGTTCAGCACCGTGTTCAGATCCACCAGCAGCGTGGTGTCCAATGCCTGTTCGGTGTTCATGGCCGCCTCCTGCTGTCTGGCCGATACCGCCAGCAGATTATGGGTGGCCAAAAAATTCCGGATGGACCGGGTCATGATCCTCTCTCCTCGTCAGCTTCAAAAATCCTGCACCAAAGCGGTGCCATAGTGGGCCGCGTACACCGCGAATTCCTGGTCGCTCAACAGGGGCTCTTCCCTGATGAGGTTCAGGGGCTCTAACTCCAGGCCCAGATCCTGGTGCCACAAGGCCTGGCGCACCCCCGCCAGTATCTGGTAGACGCCGTCGGCCTCGCGCCGTTTGGCGGTATTGCCCCGAACCATTACCAGGACGGTAAACTCCAGGCTCAGGTCATAGGACGACAGGGTAACCTGTTCCCCCCGGCTCTGGCGAAACTGCACCAAAACCGCGGGCAGGCGCCAGTACTCCCGGTGCAGATCAGTCAGCCAGTCACCCTGGTAGGTAGCCAGAGTGTTGACCTGGGAGTCTAATGCCTTTTGCAGAGCCGCCACCACCGCATCCTCCACCGTGGTCCACAGATAGTTGGCCATGGCTTACCCCCTCTTACCAATCCGCCAGGATATTCCGGGAGAAGACCCGCTTGGCGCCGGTGGCGTCGGCCACCTCTTTAGCCACCGAGGGCGGCTCTCCTTGAGGCCCGACGATCACTATCTGTCCCGCCGCCACCTGCTTCAGGAAGGCCACCGCCGCCTCGTACTTCTGCTGCCGCACCGGCGGTACCACGCTGCGCCGGGAAAAAAGGTGATAGATGGCCAGCTCCACGGCCAGGGCCTTGACCTGGTCCGGCGGGGCGGACAGCGGCACCACGTACCTGACCCCCAGGTAGGAGTCGATCTCGGCTTCGGCCTTGCTGATGGCCTCATTGATGATGAGACTGTCGGGGACCTCCCCGGACTCCACCGTCAAATCGGCCAGGTCTGCCTGAGGAATCATCTTCAGAAGGTCGTCTTCGGAACAGTAAGCCATAATTCCCTCTTTTCTGGTTTTCCGTTTTTCCTTTTAAATGTGGTTTTTCAGTAAATTAAGCGCATAAGCTGGTTGTATATCAAAGGGAACCTGGCTTTATCCTTTCCGCTTTTATCCCTCTTCCCCTTTTCGCCTTTTCCCCTTTTCCCCCAAATCTTCACGCCGTCACCGCCCGCTTGATCTGCAAGAAGAAATCGTCGCTCTTCTTGACCACCGGCCCGGCCCAGGCGCACTTGAGCTCCCCGATGTAGGTCGCCTCCGGCTGGTTGGTGTCCGCGGCGCTCAGATTTACCGACACAATGCCGTCCACCGCCTGGCTCTTGTCGAACTCCTGGTCGGCCTTGGCCACGGCGTAATCCGTATCCGACTTATCTTTCTTCACTCCCAGGAGCAAGGCCGCCCCGGAGAGATCCACCCCAACCCCCAGGGCGTCTCTCACCGTAAAGGTGATGGTCTTTGCCTCCCCCTGCTTGATCGCCAGCTTATTAGTCATCATCTATCTCCACGGTAAGGCTATCGGCCGCAAGGAAGACTTGAATGGGTTCCGCCAGAATTTGGGTTGGGCCTGCCTCCCCCCCTCCCCCCCTTCGCCGCTGCCGCCCAGGAGGCCCCAGGAGGCAATACTTTCGGGATTTATGGCCATGTCGGTGCACTCCTTACCGTGTTCGTGCCGTTATCCGTGATGGTCCCGGTGGCCCCGGGAGTCGCCCCGTCGCCCTTGTATGCCGTGAAAGCCCCGGTCGCATCCACGATGGCCATGCGGTTGCAGAGGATCCAGAAGAGCTTGCGGAGCCGGTCCGCCAGGGAGTTGGCCGGAAAACTCAGGCTGTCCGACAGATCCCCGGCCAACAGTTCTCCCACGCTGATGTCGTGCAGGGCGGCCAGGGCCGCGTCCATTTCGGCTTTGGTGGGCGGATCATAGGCATTGAGAGCCGCGGTCGCCCCTGCCTGGGCCCCGGCCTGGGAGAGATCTTGTAAGGCATCCAGGGTCTGCTTTGTCCCCGAGATCGTGAATCCGGTCTTGTCGGTGAGAGACCGGGTACCCACGCTCCAAACATCGGCTGCCAGGGCCCCGAAAGAAGAAAGCGTTCTGGTGGCATAAGCCCAGATGTCGGCTACGAGGCTGCCGAAGGAAGTCAAGGTCCGGCTGGCGTTGCCCCAAACTGCCGCGGCAATGGTGGCGGCAGCAGGTATATCCCCGGTAGCCGCCGGAGAAGCGGGGAGGTTATCGGTCCTAGCCTTGATGGCCACAATGTCGGTGTTGTCGGGAGCCGTATAGCCTGAGGTGGCCAACCGCGTATTGACCTGGGTATTGCTGGCCGGGTCGGATGGCAAGTTGTCCGTCTTGGCCTTGATCGCCGCCACGTTGCCCCCGGATTCCGGCGCGGCGGTTTTGGCTGCATCATAGGCGCTGGTGAGAGTCATGGCCGAACCCACGGCCGCTGGCGAGGCCGGTAAGTTATCTGTCTTGGCTTTGACCGCGGCAACATTGCCGCCGGATTCCGGGGCCCGGCTGCTCACCGCCGCATCCAGGTTGCCCCCTTCCGTGGTGATGTGGATTGGGATGATAGCGACGCTGGCAGTTGAACTTTTACCAGCCACAGAAACAGTGTTGTACCCCATTTCCGCCCCCGTCAAAGCCAGTTTGTAAACCCCGGGGCAATTCGTCGCGTCCACTTCCGACGGACTATTGGTGGGGGTAGCCGCAGTCCCGTCCTTGATTACCTTGAGGGTATGGTTAGCCGCATCACCGGTCTTGGGGGCATTGGCCGAAGTATCCCAGGCGGTATATTGAATCGTGATCGCCACGCCTTTCAAAGCCATGTCATGCTACTCCTTGTCCTAATGCAGCTTGATTAAACAGCCAAAAAGGAACCTTGGCGGCGCTTCCGCCTGATTCTGTATAGGTGGCATAGAGGCTTGCGAGATTATTCCAGGCGTTTCCAGTCCAAGTATCGGGCCAAGCGGCAAGTCCATTCGCATATTGTTGTATATTGGTAATAGTATCGAAAGTATAATAAAGATTGCCAGTATGATTTGAAAACCCCAACCAGTATTGGGTTCCAGCTATTATTGTTGCCGATATGGGGGAATCCAGCCATGCGTAATTAACTGGAATTTGACTGCCACCAGAGTCTATTCCCGCAACCTTTGTTGACGGAAGATCACTTGAATTATTATAAACACCTGGATTAAAAACAGGATTGTTTTGGGATATTTTACAGTATAAGGTGAGTTTGGTTATAATCCCCGATGAAGCCGGGGTTCCTGGTGCTGAACCACCTGCCGTTGCTTTGAATAAACAAGTCTGATTTCCAGTGCTATTTTGAGAGCCTCCCACCACATGATACCCAAACTCCAATCCCGCTGCGTGACGCACCGGATAGACGGCTTTATCTAGAAAGTCCTGGGGAATAGTGACGGTGAGCAACCCCTGCTTATCATCAATATTAAGATCGCCCCAAACCCAATTCCCCTCAGCATCCTCAATCCTGGGGCGGAAGATGTGAAACGCCTTACCCGCAAGATAGTTCTTGCCGCCCAGCCCGGTATGATCGCCAGCCATCGTCTGGTGATAGACGGCGTAGGAACCAATTACCTTGTCGGGCCGAATTTCCCCATGGTCAATCTCCTCCTGGGTCAATTCGGGCTGGTAAAAAAAGTCCAGGCCCTTTGTCTGGAGGGTCATGCTGATGACGTTGCTCTTGGGTGCCTTCTTCAGGATAATTTCAAATTCATAACCGCCGCCTTCCTTCCCCTCTCCGATCTCGTAGAAGTGAGCCTCAACTGCATCACCTACCCATTGAATTTTGTCAGCCACCAGCGCGACTTTAGGGCTGGCTTCCTTATGCACCAACCGGGCCGAGAAATTGCACTCATTATCCCAGCGCATAATCTTGACTTGCGGGTGGAACACCTCCGGCTGTTTGGCGTCCCCAACCTCCACTACGGCAAAGGACTGTTCCTTGGCAGTGTGGGTGTTGGCCGCCACATCGTAGGTGCTGTCGAGATATTCAGGCATGTAATTCCCACCTTATGCCGTTATTGTCGGTCTTCCCCTGTCCGGAAGCACAGTGGCCGGGGCGAATGGAGGTTCAGAGTCACCGGGGCAACCGGGCCCATTCTTAATAGAAATACGTCACCCTCAACTCCGCGTCCGTATCGCCGCTCCTGATGCCCCGGAATTGCTGGATCGCCTGGGTGCCGGTGAGCACCAGGGTGTCGCCGCTGGTCAGATAGTGCCCGCTGCTGGCGCTGGGCAGCCCTCCGTCAATGCGAAACCGGATGTCGCCATTTTCCGAGGACACCAGGGCCGCCCGGGCGGCCATGCGCGCATAGGGTCCCGTGGTCGGCATGATCTTCGAACTCGAACATCCCACCACGCTGACGCCCACAGTAATCTCTTCGTAATCGCCCGGAATCCGGTTATACGTCTCTAAGGTAAAGCCACCAAACCAGGCCATAATCGCTCCTCTTGTCGCAAAATCCTGGGAGGGCGGCGGTGCCGCCGCCTTCCCGGTAGGGCGGGCATCCCCGCCCCGTAGCGCAGGCGTCCCGCCCAGTGGCGCAGGCGTCCCGCCTGCGCACCTTTAACTCAGCTCCGGCACCACCAGGAGATCGGCCGTACCCTGCCAGACATTGGTGCGGGCCCCGCCGGTGAGGGGGTCCCCGATGATAAACTGCGCCTGCAAGATCTCCCGGGCCTGCGCCTCCAGGGACGGGGGCACCAGCAGCAGGTTGGGCTTCATGCCCAGGGGCCGCCCCTCGGCATTGGCCACCGACATCATCGCGGCCCGGGCCGCGGCGTAGTTGGTGTCGTTTAACGTCTCTTTGCAGGCATAGGCCAGTTGCCACAGCCCATAGGCCGCCGCCCCCCGGTAATCCACCCCGTAGCGCAGCTTCTTCCGCATGAAGGCGTGCTCGTCATCCTGCCGGTCCATGCGCACCAGTTGGACGTCCCGCCGCAACTGAAAAATGAACGGCTTCACCGCCCGGCTGGTATCCAGGAGATACCAGGCGGTGCCGGAGCCGCCGCCGAAATTGGAGACGGTCCCCGCACCCACCGGATGCGTGGTGGCAAAGAAGTTTTGGCCGTCGTAGCAGGCCGTGGCGAATCCCCCCAGCATCAGGTCCGCAATCAATCTCTCCGGGTGTTTCCGCGCTTCCTGGGCCAGGGCCGCTATGATGGGATTGTAGAACCCCAACTGGTCGTCTTCGATGTCATTCCGGTCCACCTCGATGGTGGCTTCCCAGTCCTTGGTTTCCACCTGGAAGGCCTGGGGTTCCAGAGAGCTGATCTGCCGGTCACCGATCCATTCCCGCACCATGGGAAAATCCAGGAGAAACTTGTAATCCATGATCCGGGTGGTGGCCGGCACCGTCATGGCCGCCCGCTCATACCAGGTCAGGGTGTCCTGGAAGGCGGCGTTGAACACCGCAGTGAATCCCGTGTACAGTCGGGCTAAACTTTCCATATTGATGATCATGAGAGATTCCTCCGTTACCTGGCGATATCGATCCAGCCTTTCGTGGCCGAGACGTATTTGACCAACAGGCCCACTTTGATGTCATTGGTGGGACCGGCGGCGTCATCAAAGGTGTGGTCATCCGCGGCGTACATGGCCGCTCCCACCATGTCCTGGCTAATGGACACCGCGTCGAACTCGAAGACCCCGGCCCGTCGCAGCCTCACACTCTTGCCGCCCTCGCTGTTGTCCACCTGTTCCAAGGCCACCCCGGCGAACCGATAACCGCTGGTGTCCGCCGCCGGTACCGCATATCCCGCGGCACTGATGCATACCAGGGAGCCGGCGTAGATTTTCGTGTTGGCTGCCACCGGGTATTCAATCTCAATACCTTCCCGGTATGGCGTAGCCCGGTCACGGGTTAATCCTGACATATCCTTCTACCTCCGCTTGTATTGGTTAATCTCATCCAGCCGAAAACCTTCCTGCTGCTCTTCCCCCAAGACTCTCCCTGCGGCAGCTACCCCGTTTGGGCCTTGGCCTTCAGGTAGGCTTCCGGAGCAACATTCAGGGAGCGGCACACGGCCATCTCCTCCGGGAGCAAGCCGCTCTCATCCTGGTGATCCTCCCGGAGGAGTTGCAGTTCCTCCCCGGTGGGCACCAGTTTCGGGGCCCGGTTCGCATAGGTCTGGAAACCTTCCGGGTCCCGTCGACAATATTCCAGCGCCCAACCGCGTTGGGCCGGGCTGACCTTGCCGGCCTTCAGGGCTTCTTCCACCAGCCGGTCGGCCGTCTCACTCGACAGGCGGACTTTGAGAGCCTCCAGGGCCTCCTCGGCCTTGAGCAGGCGCGATGCCCCGGCTTTCAAAGCTTCCACCGCCCCCTTCAGTTGCGCCACGGATACTTCACCCGGCAGATTCAAGGCCCCGGCCAGGTCCCGGAACGCCTCCAGCGCCTTGCCGCATACCGCCTCCTCTGCCATCTCGGGCTCCAAACCCATCAGGCGTTTGAGCTGTTCCACCATCATCCCCTTCTCCTTTATTGAGTCCATGTCTCCCGCCCGGGCCCTGACCGCCGGTTTCGCCGGCCGCGGCCCTCCCGGGGCCGCAGTTTTCCCGCCCCACCTGGCCACCAGGGGCGGCAGGTGCTTGATCGCCGGCACGTTGGTTAAGCCCACGTGCATCAGGGCCACCGGCTTGCGGGTTTCGGGGTCCAGCCGCAGCACCGGCGAGAAGTACCGATACTCCTTCTTCTCCAGATAATCCCGGGCTTGTTGGGTCCAATCCACCCGGGCCCACAGCCCGTCGCCCCGGGCCTCCAGGTCCTTGATCCAGCCCGCTGCCGGGGCCCGCTCCCCCTGCAGGGATTGGTGCTCGTAATCGATGACCAGATCTACTCCCCGGGTGCGGAAATCCGCCGTCATGGACCGAAGCGACGCTTCGTCCACCAGAAACGGTTCCCGGTGGTCCGACAACTCCACGGTGCCCAGGGGCAGCACTCTGATCCATTCGGGCAGGGCAGGAGTCTGGTCCTGGCTTACCGCCTTCGACGTCATCGTCATCTCTCCTCACTCCATGGTCTTATTTGAGGCCTTGCTCCCAACCTATCCCCATGCTGCGGCTCGGCTCGTCGCCGCGCCCGCGACCGGCCGTCACCCGGCCTCAGGCCCGGACCCTGTCCCCCTGGTTCTGACCCTTCAAAATCCCTCGCCGTTCCCGCAGTCTCGGACGATCCCCACCAGGACCAGGAGGACCGCGAACATACTGTTCATGATCCATTTGGACCAACGCCATTGCTTCCCCTCATCAATGATCACGGGGGCATCAGTCGAAGTCGTTCTCATCCGGGTGTTTCGCCGAAATCAAAGCCCAGAAGTCATCACAGAAACCCTGTTGAAAATATGCATAGGGCAGCCAGCCTTTGCCCTTATCCCCCCAATCTCCCCAGCTGTTTATGAACCCGATGGCGCCGGCTGGCTCGTGCCAATACTTCGACTGCCTCAGGTTGGAATAGGCGCAGGCATAGACCGCGTGCCCCCCCGCCGGCCGGTCCCCCGATTTTGGCACTGGCACCCAGCCGTCTTCTTTCACCTCATCAATGGAGGGAAACGCCGTGAACCCAAAGACCACCGGGAAGCCGCCCCGGATATACGCCTTGATCTCAGCCAGATTTTTGAGCCTGACATAACGCAGGGCCGCAAAGTTCTGGGCATATCCGGAGGCCACGAAATCAGGCGGCGCATCAAAGGTTTCCACCTGATAGGGCCAGAGGGCTTCCGGAGGCGCCCCCAGTCTCACCAGAGCCCGCATCCCGTCCCGGATATAGGCCCCGGAATCCCCGCTAAAGCCTCCCAATCGCCGGGCCGCCTTATAGAGGTAAAGGCGGGACACGGAGGTATACGTGCCCGTGGTCTTGATGCCGTCGAACTCATAGGCGCCGGCGATACTATTGGCAACGCAGGAACCAAGATTCCCCTGGTCCTTGATGGGACCGATCCATTTAAAGAAATCCACCTCCGGGCTTTCTGCCGTTGCCTGAACCCGGTCCGATACTTCGGGGATATCCCCGTGGGTAAAATCCCGGGGGTCGGCATGTTCCTTGCGCCACCCAAACCCTTTCACGGCTTATACCCCAGCTTCATGGCCATCGTTTGGCCCGCGTTGATGGCGGCCTGGGCCGCGGCCTGCTGCTCCGACGACACGCAGATGCCGGACTTGATTTGATCGAACACGGCTTTGGCAATCTTCAGGGCGGCTATCACCGCGGTCACCTCGGCGTCGGGGGCCAGGGTGTTCAGGAAGGCCAATAATGAGTCGGCATTGGCCACGAAGTCGGTGGCATCCGCAATCTCCTGCGCCGTGGGGGAACAGAAAGCGCTCTTCAAGGTTTGGCATCCCATGATGGTGCCCATCAACAACCCCATAATGACTCCGGCGATCACCAGTTTCTTCCCGATCCGCATCAGCCCCTTCCTCCTTAATATGATTCGATGCCTCGTGTCCCTCACCACCTCAGTCAGCTCCCCTTCCCGCCGGCCCCCGCCAGGGGGATGCCGAAACGCTCCGCCACGTGCTCCATGTCCAGGGGCACGCCCATGGCCGCCAGGTTCCGGTAAACCATGGACAAGGTCTTGAGGTCCTCTTCCGCTTCAAACCTGAAGCGGAACCAGGGCACCGGCTTGTCCCAGCCGAAGTTGAATCCCACCAGGGGCCGCAGCAGTTGTTCCCGCAAGGTGGCCGCCAGGGCCTGGGCGTCGGCTTCCACCAGGTCCCGGCGCACCTCGGCGTGCACGCTGGCCGCGGCAAACGTCCCCGTGGACCCCGTGGTATCCGTCGTCAGGGTCTGGCCCAAAACCGCCTTGGACATCTCCCGGTTGCAAAAATCCGCCATGAGCTGGTACGGGTTGGCGCCCCCCGACCGGGAGGTGGCCTCCACAAATTCGATCTCTGTGGACTTGCTGATCACCCCTGCGGCGTCGGAGCCCAGGTTCCGGATGGCCTGCACCAGGGCCTCCCGGTCCGCCGGCGAGGCGGTGCTGTCATACTTCCCCAGCCTGAGCGGCATCCCGAACACCTCGTTGAACGCCGCCCAATCCTTCAAGGCAAAATTCTTCAGCAAATACATCCAGCCCACCACCCTGAGCACTCCCGCCCGCGTCGCATGGCCGCTTCTGGCCCGGTAGCGGTGGTAGATCGCCTTCCAGACCGGGGGCAGAATCCCTTGCCAACTGGCCTCGGGAGTCAGCAGGCGGGGCTTCCAGTCTTCCCCGAAGGTCACTTTCTTCTGGGGAATCCACCGCAACTCCGAAACCCGGGCCTGGCCACCCGTCACCTCCCAGAGGATCTCGCACAGGGCAAACCCTTTGCCGATGGCGTCCAGCAGGTCCAGGAGGGCCTCCTCCAGTCCGGGGATGCCGTAGACCATCTCCCCCACCCGCGCCGCAATCTCTGCATCTTCCGGGGTATTGGCATAGGGCATCACCTCATAGTCCTTGCCCAATACCGCCATTTTCCGGGTCTGGAGAATCGCCGTCAGGTGCGCGTCCTTCTCCTCCATTTCCTCGAACAGCTCCATCTGGCGATAAACATTGCCTTGGTCCGCCTCCCGGAAGATTCCCGCCAGGCGGTGCGGAGTCAGCCCCGCACTGGGGTAGCTGCTCCAGCGTTCTGCCAGGCTCACCGCCGACAACTCCCGGGTCTCCGGCCGCACCGTCTCTTTAAACATCCTCCCGAATAAATCTTTCAGCCCCATAGTCTCTCCTAACCATTCGCCGCGAGCTGGGCGCGGTGTCCAGACAACGGTTGGTCAATTTTGTCTTTCTGCTCACCGCTTACTGCTCACTGCTTACCGCTCACTGCTCACCGCTCACTCCACCTAAAATGCTCCCCGGCTCTGGAACAGGCGCGGCTTCACCGGGATATAGCGCGGCGCCTCTCCCGTCGGCAGGCCCCGCGCCAGACCGACCGCCCCTTCCAGGGCGTCCGGGCCATCGTCGTGCAGGGTCCGCGACGGGAAGAAGAGCAACTGCTCCACCAGGAGTTCCTGGTCCGAATGCCCCCGGATAAAGCGAATCTTGCCCCGCTCCAACAGCGGTGACAGCCCGGCTACCCGGGTCTCCTTGGCGATGCGGTGGGTCACCCCTTTAAGGGGCAGCACTTGGCTGCGCTCCACCCCGATCCGGTCGAACTCCTTGAGCAGGAGACGCTGAAACAGGTTGTCTTCCACCCCCACCACTTGATAGCCGAATTGCCGGTGCCGGTTGAAAATGGTGCGCATAATCTGATCCAAAGTGGTCTTCTGGATGACCGCGTCCATCACGTAAAACACCATTTCCCTGCGGTCCCAGCCCACCGTCACAAAAGCCTTGTAATCCGCGGTGGCCCCGGTCTCCAGGGAGGGATCGAAAAAACCCGTTACCACCAGGTCCCGGTCTTTCAAACTGTCGGGATGGTAGTAGTGAATCCAGTCCTCCTGGAAAAAGCCGCCGTCCGGCGCCGGTTCATTCATCTTCTCCCGGTTGAAGGCCACGGTGCCCATCAGCTGCTTTTGCAGCTTCAGCCGGCTCACCGGGTGCCGGGCCTCCCACAATGACGACCCGTCATCCTGGTAGGCCCGGTAAATCCGCCGCTGGAAATTGCAGTAGGGTTCATCCAGGCTGGTCAGCATCACGTGCAGGGCGCTGTGCCACCGCAGAATGGTGCCGATGACCATCAGGGTGCCCCGGGCATCCACCGCGGGATAGACTGCCGATTTCACCCAGTCCAGGATGGATTGGACGATTTCCGGATTCCGCACGTTGGCGTCATTCTCCAGGTCGTCCAGGATGACCAGGTCCGGCCGCCACTGCTTGTGCTTGAGGCCCCGGAGGCGCTGCCCCCGGCCCCGGGCCTTAACCCGGATGTCGTTCAAGGTCACAAAATCGTTCACCGACTTATTGCCTTTGGCCAGTTCCCCGAAATCCTGGTGCAGCCGCTCGTTATAGAGCAGCTCCAGGTAGATGTAGCCGGTGAGATCCGAGGCCAGGTCTTCGGTGTCGCTGCCGATCAGGATGAAATGCCGCCGCCGGAAACAAATCTGATGGAGGACGTAGCCGAAGGAGCACACTGTGGTTTTGGCGAACTCCCGGGGGGCGGCCACCGCCGTGGGCGTCACCACCTCTTCGTGCCGCTCCTCCAGCAGCCGCACCAGCTCATGGTGAAAGGGCGCCGGGCCGTGGGCGAAGTAGTGCGGCAGATAGGTGCGGCAGAAATACAGGGGATCACCTGCGGCCCGCTCCAGCCGTTGTTGGTGCTTTTCTGCACTGTCGTCCCAGAAGGGCATCACTTCTAGCGACAGACGCATCAGGATCTTATCGGCCCGCTGGCGAAACTCGCTCTTGGTCAACTTCTTGTTCAAGTTCATGGTACGTCCTTGTGCCGGTGGGGCGGGCCTCTCTGCCCGCCGTCAAAAAACCATCCGTGTTTCACCGTGACGTGCTGGTGGGCGCCATGCGCCCCGCCCTCGCGGTATCCGGGCTCAGGACTCCTCCTCCAATTGCCGGAAAAACTCCTGCACCCGGTACGAAATCTGCTTCAGTTCCTCCGGGTCCTGCACCCACCCCCGTAAATACTGAATGAATCGGTCCATCACTTCCAGGGCCGCAGCCCGCATATCCCATCCCTGGCTGCACAGGCGGTCCAGGAGCGTCACAATCTTGGTGATTTCATCCAGCTCCTGCGGTTTCAGGTCGCCCCTGACAATGAGCCGCCCGGCCTTCTCCCTCAGGACCCCCTTCAAGGCCTCTCCCAGCCACCGGGAGCATACCGTTACCTGCCGCCGTTTTTCTTCCCATCTCTCTTCCCGGTGCCACCGCTTCAAAGTGGCCAGGGCCACCGGCAGCAACTCCTGAATCTCTTCTAAGTCCTTGCCGGCCAGGTAGAGTGATTGGGCATCCTCTCCATAAAGATCGCGTTTTCCTTTCTTAGTCCTTTTGGTTATCCCCGCCATGTTTGCCTGGATATACGCAATAATCCATTCAGTCTCCAGCACGCCTGGAACGGTTGTCACTCAGCCCCGATCCCTCCTCTCAGCCGGTGTCAACTATTCCTGCCCCCGCGTCTGACCTCACCTTGACAACGTCTTGCCGGGTCGTTTTGACCTCTATCGTGGACTCCCTCTGTCCCGGCGGCGCCGCCGCCTTTTCTTTGCCTCACTCGGGCCTGGCCCGGGCCGAAAATTTCCGGTTCCCCTTAATAAACCTCGGCCATCTTATCCCGGACCGCGCTCTCCAGGATTCTGACCGTGCCTCCGGTGATCTTGATCCCCTTGAGCTTGCCTTCCCAAAACCAGCGGTACACCGTGGAGCGGGACACCGCCAGGCGGTGGGCCACTTCCCTGGGCCTCATCAGGCGTTCTTGGGCCATTGCTGTTCCCTCCCTTCTCTGACGCAGTTGCTCTGTCCCAATTCAAGATTCGTGCAACCCGGAAGACACCTGTCCGCTCCTGTCCCATATCTTGCTTCGGCCTGCCGCCGGAAACGCCCCAAGCCCTTTACCGGAAAAATAAGACTGAAGCAACAGTTCCCCGGGGCTCCGGGCCGCTGAGGTAAGCCCTGCTTAACTTAGCGGCCTTCCCCCTGCGCGGGGGCAGGCGGCAAATCTCGGGTTCTGTAGCATGACCAGGAAACAATCACGCCGGACGCGGGCCGCAACCGCCCCGGCCGGCTTTCCGGCCCGGGCGGACGAAGCACGGCAGGTGCAGGGCAATCAGTCTAGAGGGATTCGGCAATCTCTAGGGCAATTAACCCAAAGCCCCCTTAATTTAGGGGTGGATAAGACCTGGCCGGCTGCTGCCTTTGACAACTTGGGATTGCAGGGAGGGTGTGCATGCACACTTTTATCTGAACGGGTGGGACCAGTCGCGCCTGAGCCGTCGGCCCGCGCACAACCATGGAGAAAGGTGTCGGGTGAGGACGGTCCGCCTATACCTTGGTGAAATTGGTGCGTGAGGCGCACCCAGCGAAAAACTTGCCCTTATGAAAATCTGGCTTGCCCCTTGCATTCAAATTTACCAGACCCTCAAGGAAGGGAAATCTGCAACCGCAGGGAGGCTAAAACATGGAATTATTACACAAAAAGCGCTTTTTTCGGCCCGATGAGGCCGCGGCGATCCTGGTTGTCTCCCGCCGCACCGTTTACCGGATGATCCGTGACGGCCGGATTCCCGGCATCAAGTGGGGCTGCGGCCCCTGGCGCATCCCCCGGGAGAGCCTGGCCAGTCTGCTGCCGGGCGAGAAGTTTTAGCCCCGCCGGCACCACCGCCTGCTTCATGATGAATCGGAGCAGGAAAGAGATTACTTTTTGAGCCTGAACCCTGAGAAAATTCCCCCTATCTCCCCTCTGCCCAAGGGGGGATAGGGCGGAACCCCTTTTTTGCTCCCGTCCTCACCGCGCCCCCACGCCCTCAGCCCGGCCATTGCCCCCGGAAGGGGAGAGCGCCGGATCTAAGGCCCCGTTTCCGCCTCTCCCGCCGGAATTAAGCCAACCGCACAATTCACCTTGCATTTTTCCCTCATGAGACGTAAACTATTGCATGGTGAAATCGATATAATTGATATATCTATGGCGTTTGACTGCCTCTAAGGACCCTATGAATAACCGTTTGAGCCCATTTTACAAGAACATCGCCCTGTGGCTGCTCATTACCCTGGTAATGATCTTCCTGTTTAACTACTTCAACAGCGTCGAACACGCCCGGGGCAAGGCCACCATCAATTACAGCAAATTCATCGAACTGGTCAAAGCCGACAAAGTCCAGAAGGTCACGCTCCAGGGCGATGAAATCACCGGCGAAATGGAAGAAGGCAAGGCCTTCAAGAGCTACGCCCCCACTGACCCGGATCTGATCAAGCTCCTCCAGTCCAAAAAGGTGGAGATCACCGCCAAGCCCAAGGATGATTCTCCCTGGTACACCACCCTGCTGGTCTCCTGGCTGCCCATGCTGGTCCTGGTGGGCATCTGGATCTTCTTCATGCGCCAGATGCAATCCGGCGGCGGTAAAGCCATGTCCTTCGGCAAGAGCCGGGCCCGCCTCATGACCGAATCCACCGTTAAGATCACCTTCAGTGACGTGGCCGGCATCGAGGAAGCTAAAGAAGAAGTGTCGGAAATCATCGATTTCCTCAAGGATCCCAAGAAGTTCACCCGGCTCGGCGGCCGCATCCCCAAAGGCGTTCTCCTGGTGGGCGCCCCGGGCACCGGTAAAACCCTCCTGGCCCGGGCCATCGCCGGCGAAGCCGGGGTGCCCTTCTTCAGTATCAGCGGCTCCGATTTCGTCGAGATGTTCGTGGGTGTCGGCGCCGCCCGGGTGCGCGACCTGTTCATCCAGGGCAAAAAGAGCGCCCCGTGTATCATCTTCATCGATGAAATTGACGCCGTGGGCCGTCACCGCGGCGCCGGCCTGGGTGGCGGCCACGATGAGCGCGAGCAGACCTTGAACCAGCTCCTGGTCGAGATGGACGGCTTTGAGGCCAATGAAGGCGTTATCCTCATCGCCGCCACCAACCGCCCGGACGTCCTGGACCCGGCCCTGCTGCGGCCCGGCCGCTTCGACCGTCAGGTGGTCGTCCCCATCCCCGACCTTAAGGGGCGGGAAGCCATCCTCAAGGTCCATACCCGCCGCACTCCCCTGGCCGACTCCGTCGACCTCTCCATCCTGGCCCGGGGCACCCCCGGATTTTCCGGCGCCGACCTCGAGAACCTGGCCAACGAAGCCGCCCTCTTCGCGGCCCGGCGCGGCAGTGACTCCCTCACCATGCCCGACTTCGAGGAGGCCAAAGATAAGGTCCTCATGGGCACCGAGCGCCGCAGTCTCATTTTGACTGAGCGCGAACGCCTCAACACCGCCTATCACGAGGCCGGTCATACCCTGGTGGCCAAATGCACCCCGGGCGCCGACCCCATCCACAAGGTCACCATCATTCCCCGGGGCCGGGCCTTGGGGCTCACCCAGCAACTACCCCTGGATGAACGGCACACCTACCCCAAAGAGTATCTCGTCGATGTCCTGACGGTCTTGTTGGGGGGCCGGGCTGCCGAAGAATTGGTCTTCCAGCATTTCACCACCGGCGCCGGCAACGACCTGGAACGGGCCACCGACCTGGCCCGCAAGATGGTGTGCAATTGGGGCATGAGCGACGAGTTGGGCCCCGTTACCTTCGGCAAGCGGGATGAACACATCTTTTTGGGCCGCGAGATCTCCCAGGCCAAAGATTTCAGTGATGAAACCGCCCGGGTCATCGACCATGCCATCAAGAATCTGGTCCTCAACGCTCACGATCAAGCCAAGAATCTGCTGACCACGCATCGGGCCCAACTGGAAGCCCTGGCCCAGGCCCTCCTGGAAAAGGAAACCCTGGACAGCGCCGAAATCGACCGGATATTGAACTCTTTCCAGGATCTCGAAGAACCCGCGCCCATCTCGCCCCAACTGCCGCTTGGCCTCCAACAGGCGTAACCATGCCGGGCCTGACCCATCCCTCCGGCCTGGTGGAGACTCCGGAGCGCCGCCATATCTGGGCGGCGCTTCTCACGCTGCCTCGCCCTCTGGTCATGGGGGTGCTCAACGTCACCCCCGATTCTTTTGCCGACGGCGGCCGCTTTTTCGACCCTGACGCCGCCCTGGCCCAGGCCCGGGCCCTGGTGGTGGCCGGCGCCGACATCCTGGACATCGGCGGCGAATCCACCCGCCCCTTTGCCGATCCCGTTTCTCTCGATGAGGAACTGCGCCGCGTCTTGCCGGTCATCGAGGCCATTGCCCCGGAAATCACCGTCCCCATCTCCATCGATACCTACAAGGCGAAGGTAGCCCGGGCCGCCCTCGAAGCCGGCGCCGCCATCATCAATGATATCAGCGCTCTGCGCTTCGACCCGGATATGGCCCCCCTGGCCGCCGAGCTTAAGGCCCCAGTGGTCCTGATGCACATGCAGGGCACCCCCAGGGATATGCAGCACCGGCCTCACTACCACGACCTGCTGGGAGAAATCAGGGATTTTTTCCGGGAACGGCTGGATTTCGCCGCCTCCCGGGGCCTCGCGCCTGAGTCCCTGGTCCTGGACCCCGGTATCGGTTTCGGCAAAACCGGCCAACACAACCTCGAGGTCTTGAACCATCTGGACGTCTTTCTGGATTTGGGCTGTCCCCTGATGCTGGGGCCCTCCCGGAAAGCCTTCATTGGGCATATCCTGGACCTCCCCGCCGGCGAAGAACGGGATATCGGCACCCTGGCGGCCATGGCCGTGGCGGTCCTGCGCGGGGCGCGTATCATCCGCACCCACAACGTCGCCTATGCCCGCCAGTTTCTGGCCGTGCTGCAGGCCATTAGCCCTGCCCCGGCGGGAGCGGTTCCCGGTTAGGCCGCTGAAAAACGGTTTTTTGGGTCATCCTGAGCCAAGCGAAGGATCTCAGAGGCACCGCAACATAAGCTTTCGCAGTCACTCCGCCCTTTGAAAAAGGGGGGTAGGGGGGATTTTAACTAACCTGTTTAAATACTTAAACTTCCGGCTCCACGCCAGCAGGCAGCCGTTGCATTTTTTAACTGACGCGCTTAACGTTTCCTGGCCTGGCCCCTTCTAAGCCTAAGGTTGGAGAAGACCAACGGGGCCCCAAACGGATGTGCCGGCCACAAGTTCTTATTGGCGGCCTCAGGTCTCAGCCTGAGCCACTCGTTTGATTGCGATTCGGTCAGTATAAAACCCTTCGCCTCCGGATTATCTGACAGCTCCGGAAAGGATGCGCCCTCGCCCCCGCCATGCTGCAATTTCTAAGCAATCTGCGCTGGCAGGATGGTGTCGACATCATCCTGGTCGCCATCATCATTTACCAGGTGGTGCTGATCCTGCGCGGCACCCAGGCCATCCCGGTCCTGGCCGGGCTCTTCCTCCTGTTTCTCGCTTATCTGGTGGCCCGGCAATTGGGATTCTTTACCCTCGAATGGCTCCTGGATATCATCGTCAAAAGCTTTGTGCTGATTATCATCATTCTCTTCCAGGCCGACATCCGCCGGGTTCTCAGTCGCATGGGCAAAAAGGCCCTGGCCCCGGGCGGCATCGACGCCCCGGTCACCGTTGAGGAAGTCTGCGAGGCCGTCGACACTATGGCCGGTCGCTCCGTCGGCGCCCTCATTGTCATGGAGCGCTATATCGGCCTGTCGGATTTTCTCGAAGGGGCCATCCGGTTGGACGCCCTGGTCACCAAAGAGCTGCTGATTACGCTCTTCTGGCCCCACAACCCCACCCATGACGGCGCCGTTATTCTTCAAGGGGACCGGGCCGTGGCCGCCGGCTGCCTCTTGCCCCTGTCCCGTAACCCCAACCTGGATCCCACCCTGGGCACCCGCCATCGGGCCGCGGTGGGCATCACCGAACAAAGCGACGCCTTGGCCCTGGTGGTCTCCGAGACCTCCGGACAGATCTCCCTGGCCCATGCGGGCAAACTGAGACGCGATCTTACCCTTCTGCAATTGCGTCAGGCCCTCCGGGACCTCCTGGAGACCCCGGCCAATAACCGAGGAAACTGGATTGACAAACTGGTTCGGCACTTTAAAACGCAATAGGTTTCTGAAACTCCTTTCACTCCTGCTGGCCCTCGCCCTCTGGTTTGCCGTCAGCGGTGAGGAGCGCACCGAGACCTCCCTCAACATGACCCTCGAAATGGTCAATCTGCACAAGAATCTCATGGTCACCAGCGAGGTCCCTCCCGCCATTCAGGTTCGGGTCGTCGGCTCCCGCTCCATTATCAATAGTCTCTCCCAGGCCCGCCTCATCCAAACCCTGGACCTCAGCGGTTATAAAAGCGGCCGCCACACCTTCTCCCTCGGCCCCAACAGCCTCTCCCTGCCCCGGGGGGTTCAGGTGGTCCGCATCCAGCCCAACCCCATCTCCCTGACCCTGGCCTCCACCCTGACCCGGACCCTGCCCGTCAAACCGGCCCTGGAAAATAGCCCCGCCGAGGGCTACGAGCTCGTGAGCGCCAACACCCGCCCAGACCAGGTGACCGTGAGGGGCCCTTATCAGGAACTGGCCGACCTGAAATTTATCCCCACCCTCCCCATTGATCTGTCCTTCCTCAAGGAAAACACCGTTATCGCCACGGATTTGGACTTCAAGAACCTTCACCTGGCCCTGAAAGATCCGGTCCCCATCCTGGCCGACATCAAGATCGGCCCCAAAGACCTGACCCGGACCTTTCCCGGGATTCCCGTCTTGACCGATCCCCAGGCCGCCAAAGTCTCACCGGCCCAAATCGCCCTCACCCTTAAAGGCCTCTGGCCCCTGGTCCATAACCTCAAGCCCGAAGACCTCAAGCCCCGGGTGGATATCCGGAACCTGTCCCCCGGCCACCACCGTCTCAACGTCTCCCTAGACTTGCCCGTTGGCGTCAGCCTGGTGCGCGCCCTCCCCGCCACCGTCACCGTCACCGTGCCCAAGTCGCCATAATCCCCGGCGATCCCTGCCGCCAGGTCGCAACCCCACCGATGGCGCCGGCTTTCCCGCCCCAGCGCCGGCCGGCTAAAACCTGCGCCGATCATCCCTCTAAAGGCAATTTCATATATAGCCCTTGCCAAAAGTGCCTCCCCTCCCCCCTAACCCCTAGCCCCTGATCCCTGACCCCTGAACATTTTCTCATTGCCGGCTCAATGTTCCCGTGATACATTCGGCAACTATGCAGCCGCTCATCGCTCTCTTTCTCGGTGTGGTCCAGGGTATTACCGAGTTCCTGCCCATCTCCAGCTCCGCTCACCTGGCCCTTCTGGAGCACTATCTTCATGTGTCCTATGCTGGCCTGGGTTTTGACATCCTCCTCCATGTCGGCTCCCTGGTCGCCCTGGTGGCCTACTTCTACCAGGACTGGCTGGACATGGCCCACGCCTTCATCTCCCCCTCCCGGTACAACCGCCCGGAGCGCAAGATGCTCTTCTTTCTCATCGTCGCCACCATTCCCGGGGGCCTGGCCGGGGTGCTGCTGGAAAAGAAAGCCGAAACCATCTTCCGAGAACCGGCCCGTATCGCCATTCTCCTGGGCGCCGTGGGGTTGCTCCTCATCCTCGGGGAAATCCTGGCCCGGCATAAGCGCCCCCTGGACCAGATCACCCTAAAGGACGCCGTCCTCATTGGCCTCTCCCAGGCCTTCGCCATCATGCCCGGAGTTTCCCGTAGCGGCATCACCATGACCACCGGCCTCTTTTTGGGCTTCAACCGCCGCTCCGCGGCCCACTTCTCCTTTTTGATGTGCACCCCCATCATTGCCGGCGCCGGCCTCCACCACATCCCCAAGTGGCTCCACGAGCCCGCCGGGACCCTCCCCCTGTTGCCCGCCACCCTCGGCTTTTTAGCCGCGGCGGTCTCCAGCTACCTCACCATCAAGTATTTCATGCGCTTTCTCCAGCGCCACACCTTCATCCCCTTCGCGGTCTACCGCGTCCTCCTGGCCGCGGTGATCCTGGCCTCCGTCTTCTACCACCCCGCGGGCTGATACCGCATCGCCATCAAACCGGTGGCCCAGGCTAAACCTCATGCCCCTTTCCGGTCCCCCCCACTCCTAAAATTCCTTGTGGGGGCGGTTCGGGAACCACCCCTCCGGGTAAAAATATCTCTTTGACCCCAACCCCCTACGCCCCCTTCATCTCCCCCAACCCCCTTGTCAGAAAACTTTTTACATGAATATCAGAATTCATCTGATTTTCAGAACCCTCCCGGTCTGCTAGAATTTCATGAGCGACCACGGCGACGCGGCGCCCCATAAAATCTTTGACAACCACTTCTTCTTGAAATATATATAAAAACTGAGTTTGCGTAAAATTTCACATTTTCCGAGCAGCCATTCATGGGGCTTTGGCCCACCCGTAACTGCTTAAAATGCCTCAGGGGCACACTCCTGACTTTGAACTTTGAACCTTAAACTTTGAACTTTTCTAGACAGGTGACCCGGTGATCTTACAAAAACTTCTGGCCAAAAGTCCCCGGCTGGAAGCCCGCATGGAACTCCTGGAGCTGGCCACCGGCCTGATGCTCTTCGGTTTTCTCCAGTTCCACATGTTCGCGGTCTCCAGCATTATTCTCGGCGTGGACGCCTTCAACCGGGATTCCGCCCGCATGGATGAGTACTATCTCTCCTACATCGGCATCCCCCTCATCCTCCTGGCCATCCTCGTCCACGGCCTCGTGGCCATGCGCAAGGCCCCCTGGAAGTTCCAGGAAATGCGGGTCTTCGTGCAGCATTCCCGCCGCCTGGCCCACCTGGACACCTGGGCCTGGGGCGTCCAGATCCTCACCGGCCTCATCGTCCTGGTCCTGGCCGCCACCCATATCTGGAGCGTGCTGGTCACCTGGCCCATCGCCGCCGCCACCAGCGCCGCCCGGATTCAGGGAGGCTACTTCTCCAACTTCGTGCTCCTGATCCTGGCCGCCGAAATCCACGCCATGGTGGGCCTCTACCGTATCCTGGTGAAGTGGAGCTGGATTCACCGGAAAAAATTCACCTCCTATCTGGTCTATGCCACCATCGGCTTCGTCGGGTTGGGGTTCCTGACCCTCCTGGTCTTCTATTTCCGCAACGTTCCTAAAGGTCTGTCATGAACTGGTCCGACGCACATATCTCTGACGTCCTGGTCATCGGGGCCGGCCTGGCCGGCGAACGCGTGGCCATCGAAGCCGCCATGCAGGGCCACCAGGTCACCATCCTGAGCCTGGTGCCGCCCCGCCGCTCCCACAGCACCGCCGCCCAGGGGGGCATGCAGGCATCCCTGGGAAACGTCGCCATGGGCTACGGCGACAACCCCAATATCCACTTTGAAGATACGGTCAAGGGCTCCGACTGGGGCTGCGACCAGGAAGTGGCCCGGCTCTTCTGCGAACTGGCCCCGGTGGCCGTGCGCCAGTTGTCCCATTGGGGCGTGCCCTGGTCCCGGGTGGTCCCCGGCAAGCGCACCCTGCCCGATGGCGTCGAGATCGAAGATCTCCAGGACAAGGCCGGTCTCATCGCCCAGCGCCAGTTCGGCGGCACCGCCAAGTGGCGCACCTGCTTCGCCGCCGACGGCACCGGCCACGTCCTCCAGTACGCCATGGATTCCGTGGTCATCAAGCTGGGGGTCACCGTCCACGATCGCTGCGAAGCCATCAGCCTCATCCACAACGGCGACACCTGCTGCGGCGCCGTGGTCATGGACCTGCGCACCGGCGAGCTTCGCCCCTACCTGGCCAAGGCCACGGTCATCGCCACCGGTGGCTACGGCCGCATCTACGGCGTCTCCACCAACGCCGTCATCAATGAGGGCACCGGCATGGCCATCGCCCAGGATACCGGCCTCGTGCCCCTGGGCAACATGGAGGCGGTGCAGTTCCACCCCACCGGCATCGTCCCTGCCGCCATCTTGGTCACCGAAGGCTGCCGAGGCGACGGCGGCATCCTCCTCGATAAGAATCTCCACCGCTTTATGCCCGATTATGAGCCGGTGAAAAAGGAAATCGCCTCCCGGGACGTGGTCAGCCGCTGGATGCTGCACCACATCCGCCAGGGCTTCGGGGTGGACAGCCCCTACGGCCCCCACCTCTGGCTCGACATCCGCCATCTGGGCCCGGAGCACATCTGCACCAACCTCCGGGAAGTCCACACCATCTGCCAGAATTTCCTGGGCCTCGACTGCGTCGAAGCCCTCATCCCGGTCCGGCCCACCCAGCACTACTCCATGGGCGGCGTCCGCACCAACAAGAACGGCGAGGTCTATGGCTTAAAAGCCCTCTTTGCCGCCGGCGAAGCCGCCTGCTGGGACCTGCACGGCTTCAACCGCCTGGGCGGCAACTCCCTGGCCGAAACCATCGTCGCCGGCATGGTGGTGGGGGAGCGGGTCACTGAATTTGTTAAGGAACAGTCCCTGACCTTCCCCTTCTCCCTGGTGGAAGACGCCATGGGCGCCCAGGCGAGCCGCCTGGCCGACCTCCGCAGCCGCAAGAACGGCTCCGAAGACGCCTACGTTCTGCGCCGCCGCATGGAAGAAACCCTCACCCAAAACGTGGGCATCTTCCGAAATAGTGACGCCCTCCAGGAAGCCGTTACCACCTTACAGGACCTCTACCAGCGGGCCCAAAACGTCCGGCTGCGTTCCAGCGGCCTGGGGCCCAATCCCGAGCTGCTGGCCGCCCTCCGCCTCCCCGGCATGCTCCGCCTGGCCCTGTGCATCTCCTACGGCGCCCTGCAGCGCACCGAATCCCGGGGCAGCCACTACCGCGAGGACTTCCCCCGCCGGGACGACGACAACTGGCTGAAACGCACCCTGGCCTTCTGGAAACCCGGCGCCGCCATGCCCGAACTCCAGTACGAGCCCGTGAACATCACCGAACTGCCGCCGGGCTCCCGGGGCTACGGTGAAATGCCCATCGAAAAAGGCGATTAGTTTTTGGGGGAGGAGGTAAGGGCACTTACGAAACAGCCCTTAGCCCCCTCACCCAATTTCCATAACACCAAAGGATTTCTAAAATGGCTGAACGGCTTCTCACCTTTTCCGTCTTTCGCTACAATCCCGCCACCCCCGAGATTCCTCCCCGGATGCAGGAGTATCAGTTGGAGGAAACCATGGGCATGAGCCTCTTCATCGCCCTGAATCGCCTCCGGGAGGAACTGGATCCCTCCCTGATGTTCGACTTCGTCTGCCGGGCGGCCATCTGCGGCTCCTGCGCCATGCTCATCAACGGCCGGCCGGGGTTGGCCTGCAAAACCCTGACCCAGGATATGCCGGATAAGATCACGGTCATGCCCCTGCCGGTCTTTAAACTGGTGGGCGACCTCTCCGTGGACACCGGCGTCTGGTTCCGCCATCTCAACGTGCGCACCGAGGCCTGGATTCACACCGACAAGGTCTTCAACCCCAAGTCCATCGAAGCGCGCATGGACAACCCCACCGCCCAGGCCATTTACGATGCCGAGCGCTGCATCGAGTGCGGCTGCTGTATCGGCGCCTGCGCCACCGCCAATATGCGGGCCGACTTCATGGGCGCCGCCTTTCTGAACCGCATCGCCCGCTTCATGATCGACCCCCGGGATGAGCGCCCCACCGCCAAATATTTTGACGTGGTGGGCACTGACGAGGGCGTCTTCGGCTGCATCGGCCTCATGGCCTGCGACGACCTCTGCCCCATGGAGATTCCCCTCCAGGGCCAGCTGGCCTTCGTCCGCCGCAAAATGGCTCAAATGGCCCTCAAGTGTAGCGGCAGTAAGTGTTTTTGTAAGTAATGGCCGACAAGGCGCGCCTCCTCTTAGCCCCACATGTTTGACGGCCTCAACTACATCACCCTCTATTGGCTCTCCGGGTTCGGCGACCCCAAGTATGAAATCTGGGAGGCCAAGAAGGCCAGTATCAGCCGCACCCCCACCTCCTTGAGCTTCAGCCTCTATCTCGCCTGGCCCCTTGAGGTCGCCGATGAAGGCCACGTCACCATCCGGCAAGACGATTCCGGTTTAGTCTTTCAGACGGATTGGTTTCCTGACGAGGACTTCGACCTGCAGACCTTCTCTTCCCAGGACCACCAGGAAATCTTCTTGAAGGGAACCTTTGAACGGGAGAATATCTTCATCCATTTCCACAAATAGCTGCTTACCTTGAGGCGTCACCGTAACATTCTGCCAGCCTCAAGATATTAAACTGCGGACATGTCCTGCTAACCAGTTTCCAAAATTCTTCAGAGAGAATTTTCCCGAGGCTATTTCCAGAATAATCTCCTCGACTTCGTCCACCAGGGCATCTATTTCCTTGCCATTCAGCACCAAAAAAGTTTCCATCGCGGCATGACCGCAACGCTTGTTTCCATCTAGATACGGATGGTTCTGGACAATAAAGAATGCCAGCGCCGCGGCTTTATCCTCGATAGTCGGATAAAGGTCTTGTCCCTCAAAGGTCATGCGAGGCTGCGCCACGGCCGACTCCAACGCGGCAAGGTTGCGCACTCCGGATGCACCGCCCGTCTGCTGGATAATTCGGCGGTGCAACTCTATGACCTCTCCAAGGGTCAAGTATCGCATCAACTAAGCCGCCGATAGAGTTCCTGGTTTTTATTCAGGACATAGGTTGCGGCTTTCTGGAAATCATCCTGCAGGACTCCCAACATATCCGCCAGGCCAGCCCGGGCCAATTCTTCAGGGTTTAAACCCAGCCGTTCCGCCGTGCTTTGAAAAATTCTGGCCTGCTCCTGGGACAACTCTATCGATATTTTCATCAGCCCCACCCCGTCGCATTGATCCGATCAATTTATCATCCAGGCAATATATTTAACTTTATCCACCAGATGGCCGAGAGTCAACATACCCATTCTTTTCCTCGGAGAATAAGCATATTGGCCTTGATTGCCATGAAGGAAAAGTATATTCATGAAATAGTCGGACTTATAAAATCAGGTCTATTGCCAATCCATGCACTCCCCAAAAAACCCTAACCTCAAAAATCACCTCCTGGCCATCTCCGCCTCCCTGCTCATCGGCGCGGGCTTGATGGCCGTAAAATTTATCGCCTTCTATCTCACCGATTCCGCCGCCATCCTCTCCGATGCCCTGGAATCCATCATCAACGTGGTGGCGGCCGGCTTCGCCCTGGGCAGCATCATCATCGCCGCCAAGCGCCCCGATCCCACCCACCCTTACGGCCACGGCAAGGTCGAGTATTTCTCCGCCGGTTTTGAAGGCGCCCTTATCGTCCTGGCGGCCCTGGGGATCTTCTACGAGGCCTGGCCCCGTCTCTTCCACCCCCAGGCCATCCCCGCACTGGAAAAGGGCATGCTCCTTATCCTGGCCGCCGCTGTGGTGAACCTCATCCTGGGCGCCATCCTGGTCATCGTCGGCCGGCGCACCAAATCCATCGTCCTCATCGCCGACGGCAAACACGTCCTCACCGACGTCATCACCACCGTTGGGGTCGTCCTGGGCCTGGTGGGCGTTTATTTCACCGGCTGGAACTGGCTGGACGGCGCCGTCGCCATCCTGGTGGGCCTCAATATCCTGGTCACCGGGGGTCGGCTGGTATGGCAGGCCGCCTCCGGCCTCATGGACACCTCCGACCCCCAACTCCTGGAAGAAATCTGTCGGGTTATCTCCGATAACCGCCGCCCCATGTGGATTGACATCCATCAGCTCCGGGCCCGCCGGGCCGGCACCCGCGTCTTCATCGACTTCCACCTCATTCTGCCCCGGGATCTCTTGCTGGAAGCCAGCCACGCCGAGGTCAAACAACTGGAAAAAATCCTCAACGATCACTATGAGGGCCAGGCGGACATCCTCATCCATGCCGACCCCTGCATGGACCCGGAGTGCCCCATCTGCGGCCACGAGCCCTGTGAGCATCGCCTCGCCGGCACGATCATGCAGCGCCTCTGGCGCACCGACACCCTGACCTGCGACGGCCCCCATAAAACCCCGGACCAGCCCGATGCCCCGGAGAAATAATCTGATTTATGACTTCTTTGCACCTTGGCGCCTTTGCGCCTTGGCGTGACAATATTTTCTCGGGTGCGCCCTGCGCCCCACTTACGCCCCAAACTCAGCTCTCCAGAGGAAACGCATGAAACCGAAACGCGTCATCATCATCGGGGCCGTAGCCCTGGGTCCCAAGGTGGCCTGCCGCCTCAAACGTCTCCGCCCCGACTTTGAGGTCACCATGGTGGATCAGGGCGAATACATCTCCTACGGCGGCTGCGGCATCCCCTACTATATCTCCGGCGATCTCAGCGATATCAAGGAGTTGATGAGCACCAGCTTCCACATGCTCCGCACTCCCGAATTTTTTGAAAACGCCAAGGACGTCCGGGTCAAAATCCGCACCCGGGCCCTGGCCATTGATCGCCCCCACCAACAGGTGCGGGTCCTTGATCTGGTCACCGGCCGGGAGGAAAATCTCCCTTATGACCACCTGGTCCTGGCCACCGGCAGCCGTCCCCGCCCCCTGCCCGTCCCCGGGGCCGGCCTCCCCGGCGTCCTGAACGTCTCGAATCTCCCCGCCGCCATGGCCGTCCGGGAAGCCATCGCCAAAGGTGAGGTGGGCCGCGTCGTCATCATCGGCGCCGGCGCCATCGGCGTCGAAATGGCCGAGGCCGTCAGCGACCTCTGGGGCCTGGAGACCGCCTTAGTGGAAGTCACCCCCCAGGTCCTTCCCGGCGTCCTGGAGCTCGGTCTGGCCCGCATGGTCGCCAAACATCTCCGGGACCAGGGCGTCACCCTCCACCTGTCGGCAACCGTCCGGGAAATCCGGCCTCACGCCGGAGACGATCATGCCCTGGAAGTAGTCACCGGACAAGAAATCTTACCCGCCGACCTGGTCATTACCGCGGTGGGCGCCGTCCCCAATACTGAGTTGGCCCGCCAGGCCGGCCTGCTGGTCTCTCCCACCGGCGGCATCACGGTCAACCCGCGCTTCCAGACCTCCGACCCCCGCATTTACGCCGGTGGCGACTGCATCGACAACCTGCACCTCATCACCGGCCAACCCGTTTATTTTCCCTCCGGCTCCTTGGCCAACCGCCAGGGCCGGGTCATCGGCACCAACCTGGCCGGAGGCGCCGCCACCTTCAACGGCATCGTCGGCTCCTTCACCCTGAAGACCTTTGACCTGGCCATCGCCGGCGCCGGCTTAAGCCTGGCCCAGGCCGCGGCCGCCGGCTTTGATGCCGCCGGCGCCCTGGTGATCCAGGCCGACCGGGCCCACTTCTACCCCACCCAGGACCTCATGTATCTCCACCTGGTGGCGGATAAAGCCACCCGGCGCCTTCTCGGGGCCCAGGGCCTCAGCCACAACGGCGACGCCCTGGTGGGCCGCATCAACAGCATCGCCGCCCTGCTCCCCTTCAAGGCCAGCTTACAAGACCTGTCCAACCTGGAAGTGGCCTACGCCCCGCCCTTTGCCGCCGCCCTCGATATCGTCAACGCCGTGGCCAACACCCTGGAAAACATCCTGGACGGCTACAACCGCACCATCGAGGTCGCCGACTTCGAACAGTGCTTCTTGACCGATAAGGCCGGCGACGCCATCTGCCTGGACGTCCGGGGCGCGGCCAACGCCGCCCCCTACGTCGACCTCTTTGGGCCGCGCTGGCTCAATATCCCCCAGGAGACCCTGAACCACCGCCTCAATGAAATCCCCCCGGATAAGCGCCTTCTGGTGGTCTGCAACTCCGGCGTCCGCTCCTACGAGGCCCTGCGCCAACTCGAAACCGCCGGCCTCTGTAACGCCGTCAACCTCCAGGGCGGCCTCGCCGCCCTCAAAAAATCCGGCGCCCTGGACCTCAAGGATTCGGAGGAACCGCCCAAAGACTAATTTTGCCAATCGCCAACCACTCACCAAAATCACGGAGGTACGAGACATGCTCGGAAAAAACCGGATGGTTCAATGGGGAATACTATCGGCGCTGATCCTAACCCTGTCCGTTTGCGCCTGGAATTATAGCGCCGCCGCGGCTGACCAGGGCCCTGACCAGGCCATGCGCTCATTCATTGACGCCGTAGTCCGAAAAGATAAATCGGCCATCCTCGCCAGCTTCTCGACAACCTCCCCCTGGCAATACCTGGGTTATGAGATTGGCACCGGGAAGGTTGTCACCAACCGGATGGTCAAATACGAGGTGATGGCCAAAGATTTTGCCGCCCAGAAGGGCTGGTACGGTTTTTTCTTTAATGAACCCAACGGCTACACCTTCCGGATCAATTTCCGCCAAGGCGAAATGTGGAAGCAGAAAGGCCCCAATACCTTTGTCTGCCCCCAGAGCGATTCCGGCAACACCTATGTCACCTGGAGGCAGGAAGGCGGCAAATGGGTCATCCAGAAAATCGGCGAGACCGGGCCTTAGCATCATGCCCTTGACAATCAGGCCATCCATGAACAATATTTTATCTAGACAATGTGAACCTGTGAAAACCCCCATAAGGAGAGTCGTGTGAGAAAATTCCAAGCCGTAATCCTGGCCCTGGCCCTGGCTGCCTTTGCCGCCGGGAGCCTCTGGGCCGCCGACCCCAAACCCCAGACGGTCTGCCCGGTCCGGGGCGACAAAATTGACAAGAGCACCTATGTCGATTACCAGGGCAAACGCATCTATTTTTGCTGCGAGGGCTGCGATAAAGACTTCAAGAAAGACCCGGAAAAGTACCTGAAAAAAATGCAGGATGAAGGGGTGACCCCGGAACCCACCCCGGCCGGAGCGCCAAAAAAGTAAAACCTCCCTGGAAAAATAATCTTTCACCAGGGCCTTGTTGGAGCAGATTCTTCCCTCTGCCCCCTCCCCCTCGGGGGGGAGGGCCGGAGCGGAGGTAATCTGTTGCTGCTCCCAGTATCCGGCCCCGGGGTCGGGTTTCCCTGACTCGGCCCCTCATCAGCGCCGCTTCCCCTGTGGGCTTTGCCCTGCCCTTCCCCTGCCTTCCCCTTGACACCGGCGCGGTCCTGTGGCACCTTTGAACAAAACCGGGAGCCACCCCCAAACCTATGAAAAGCTTTCGCCAGGAACTCTGGTTTCAAGTCCCCGGCCGCCGGGCCTTCATCAATATCACCCCCCAGGTGGAGCAATGCCTCGCCGATAGCGGCGTCACCGAAGGCCTGGTCCTGGTCAACGCCATGCAAATATTCTTACACCTTCAAAACCAATCCCCTTTATTCTGAACGGGGAAGTATACGCAAGACAGCCTTTTGGCAGATAGAGCAAAGATAATCCTTGCACCCATTCCCTATCCAGAAAAATTATGTACACTTTGGCCTTTTTCCGTTAACATTCATTCAATCTAAAATTTGAAGGAGATTTAAGACCTTATGACCCTTGAAGTCTTTAGTCCACTTACCTCCTATAATAATGCAGACGATTCTTACATTCCTGATTTTACCCTTAGGGCAAGTATTGATTGGCTTTCCCTTTCATATATTCACCTTAGGTTTCTAAACCCAATTTGTGACCTATTAAGTGCCAATGGGTTTAAACGGACAAAAAAGAATCCTCTGTCAAAAGGTAAATTTAATCGCACTAAGACGTATTGTGACAATGATATTAGCATTCAACTGTTCTATGACATGAGATTTAAAGGTGAGTTGATACCAACAACAAGAATAGAGATTCATGACCCAAGCAAAGAGATATTACACTTATTCCATAGCTATTTCAGCAAGTTTTCCATCTTTCACAAATTAAGTCAAGTAGAGCTTACCTTTGATTTTTACACAGAAAATCTTGAAGACTTTCAGGAATTTCTTGACAACAAATTGTACCTCAGATACCAGAAACAAAAGTCATTCAACATTGAAGATACATTTTATACAACTGATATAAGAACAGCTACTAAAGGAACAAGAACTTATCTTAAACCAGAAGATAATCCTGAGTTTGTCAGAATGGAGCTTGTGCTAAGCCGTAGGGTAATCAAACGGTTAGGTTTGTCACTGCCTTTAAGTAATATAGATGCACTGAATTTAAAGCAATTCTTCATATTTGCCTATATTGATTCAAACATGCTGACAAACTACATTGTAAGAAAGAACAAACAGGAAATTAAACGTGTTAACCAGAGGAGGCCAGGGTATGGAAATATAATCAAACAAACTATTCACCAGTGGGTTAGGGGTATTACTCATAGAGAATATGAATCCGAATTTATCAAGCAGATTGAATCACTAAAAGACAAAGATAGGGGAGTGCCTAATTATGGGCGATTTATTGTCGAACATGAACTACTTACAAATGCATTTATGCATAAGCTATCAAAGACATCGTTTATTCCTACCACTGGTAAAGAATATATCATGCCTGATTCATTGTGATTACAAGTTGATAATGTGGTTGAACGCCTCCCCTCCCCATAAAAAGGGGTTATTTCAATTAGTTGTAGCTAACTGAAATGATTTTTATTGTCACAATTGGCATTACAGCTTTAGACTGTGCGCCATGCTATAAACAATTGTCATAATTTAATGGCAATTTATATCTTGCCATCGTTCTGCCATAGGGGGGGGGAATACCCCAATGATTCAAATAAGTTAAGCATTTAACTCTATCCAATTGTCACAATTCCCATAGAAACAAATGAGCCTTTTTCGAATTCTCACAATTAAAATGCAAGTTCTCATTCCATGCTATGAATGCACGTTTGAGGGGCTGATTTTAAACGTTTTCCCTCTACCCTTACCCTTACCCTTCCCTAAACCGAAAAAGCCGTTCTGAGTGGTTTTAAGTGCGATTTACATTGTAAAAAGCGACTGGATTTCTCACCTCCATGCCTCTTGTAAACTTATTGACAGACCATCTCACTTTATGCCATAAGGGAATTATTCTAAAAGCTGCCCCACTCACCAGGAGGGGAGCGATTATGTTGATTGAATGATAAGAGCCGGGATGCCCTGAGGGTGCAGTTCGGTTTTTTTGTCCCCGCAACCTTAACCACCTCCCGGCGGCTGCTGAAAGGTTTATGCAGTTTTAAGGAGAGCGGTATAAATGAAAAAAGCTGACAACAATATCAAATGTCCAGACTGTGGTAATTATGATGGTTACAAATTGAAAACAGTTCATGGTTATTGGTGTCCTCATTGTAAAAAATCAATCCACTTAACTGATACCAATCATATCACTATCAACCCTATAACTGGTGCATTTTGTGTTGCATTATTTGTTTTGTTTCTAAATGGCCGTGAAGTATATTACAAGTTAGTTAGTAATATGGCAAGTACAGTGGATATAGTAGATATAGTCATATTATCATTATTGACATTTGGCATTTATAAAAAGAGTAGAACTTGTATCACAATTATGTTTGTGCATGTTTTTTTTGAAGGTATTGCCAATATAATTTTAGGATTAAATAAGAATTATCAAGGTTTCCGTTTTGGTTATCTAAGTGTTGTGATTGTGGCATTATTCATAAATTTTTCAATTTTTAGGGGAATGATAGCCACTTTTGCCTATCATAAAATGATGAAAGAACAAGAACAGAAAAAGGAATAAGTGGTGACATATGGACATAAAAGACCAGCTCAAAAACATACCCATTGACCAGGTGGCCGAGCGGCTGGGCCTGGGCTGAGCCGTTTATCCAGATTTAGGAGGCTAAAAATGTTTAAGGAAGAAGATAGGAAAATGTTATTAACAAGTTCAGTACAAGAAATAATGGAATTTATGTTGAGAATGGAAGCACCGAACCATATCGGTTATATGGTGGCTAATGATATCTTAAAATTAAGATATACTGAACAACTTGTAAATAAAACATGGACTCTTGCAATGGCAACTTGGGTATTAGCCCTACTTACTGGATTATTAGTGGTTATATCATTGTATATAAGATGTTAGGATATCAAGTAAAACCAGGCTGCGAATCGTTGCTCATAACATTCTCGGATAGCAGAATGATAAAAACATGAAGCGAGACATAAAATAGCAGCTCTAAGACATACCCATCGAGCAAGTGGCAAGGAACCTGAGCAAGGGGACTTAGTATCTACCCACGCTACTTCTTGAAGGCCCCATTTTTTTCACGTCTACTAAATCCAACCAAAATAAGCATAATCCCCATGATGAACATAACCGACATAATTGTAATGAAGACCGCTCTAAGTCCACCAGTAGTAAAGATAGGTCCTTCAAGAGTAGCTCCTTGAAATCCTCCACCGAAAAAGAATAAAAGTGGCGTCAAGACCAAAATAACGCCAATGAAACGGCAAGTTTTTTTGTTTTCGACTTTGAACAACCACTCAAGTAACTCCCCCATAATTCTTCCTTATCATTCCTAATTCACCATGAGCCTATGGGTAATGTCAAGAAAATCCCAAATTCTTTGCCATTGTCAAAAATGGAACCATCCAATAGAAAATATCGGGGTTACCACAATCGGTAACCTGCCGGGGTTCATTGGTGGCCGAGAGGCGTTGCCCCCAGGATTCCAGGAGAATCTTGAGGTCGGGCCTGTGGGTATGCTCTGAGGCGTTGCACCGCGCCAAATCAGCTTGCAGGGATTGGATATAGGGCTTGAAAGGGTCTGTCATTTTTTTAAGCCAAATGTTTAGTTTGACAAGGGAAGCCGCATAATCCCCTTATAGCATAAAAAGTTAACTAAATCCGATACTAAAACTGACATTTTCAGTTCAGCATACGCCTCATTAACAAGGTCATTTATAATAAACGTTCCTTAATTATAAAAAAGCTTGACATGCAACGCAAACTGCTATATAAATAGGTAAACCAAGCTAAGGAGTAATTTGATGAAAAAAGCTGTGGGGTATGTTAGGGTGAGCACAGAAGAACAGGCCAGGGAAGGGGTTAGCCTGGAAAACCAAGGAGCCAAGATTAAAGCTTACTGTGAACTAAACGATTTTGTGCTTATAGAGATTGTGGCAGATGAAGGTTTGTCGGCAAAAAACCTGAATCGGCCAGGGATAAAGAAGATTCTTGACATGGCTCGGAATAAGGAAATAGAAGCCCTGGTGGTATATAAGCTTGATAGAGCTTTCCGCTCTACCATAGACGCCTTAGAGGTCACGAAGGAGCTTGATAATTATGGGATTGGATTCCATAGCATCAATGAGCGTTTGGATACCAAATCCCCATTGGGAAAATTCTTCTTCACCCTCATTGCCGGAATTGCGGAGATGGAACGGGGTATGATAGGAGAGAGAACAAGTGATGCTTTGCAAAGGAAAATTGAGAAAGGTGAACACGTAGGCCATATTCCGTTCGGCTACAAGGTAGAAGGTACCCAATTGACCCCCTTCTTGCCAGAACAAGAGGTTATCAGATTAGCCAAGGAATTGAGGGACAGGGGGTATACGCTTCAAGCCATTGCCGAAGAATTTAAGAGTCGTGGGGTTAAAACCAAACGGGGATTGGTCAAATGGTATCCAACAAGTATAAGAAACATTCTAATGGCGAGCTTATAGATATGTTAGGCGATAAGATTGGAAAATCAGACCGTGAAACCCCTCTAAAGGATTTGGCAAAAGCTGTGAATGATGATTCCATCCTAAATAAAAGATATTTGACAGTAGAAGAAGTCTCTAAAGTCTTGAGAATAACTCAAGGCACTTTCAGAAGTTGGATAAATCGCAAGCTGGTTCCCTTCCCTATCATAAAGTTAGGTAAAAAGATTTTGGTAGATGAAGATGATTTGAAAGAGTATCTTACTAATGCAAAGAGGTTTCCTCTGAAAGATGGCGAATCAAAATAACCTTAAGCTATGTCAACAATTGACCAATTTAAGGGGATAACTCAATGAAACAGGAAGATAATACAGGCTTGGTGTTTGCCCCCCTAATTCGTGTATCAACAGAGCAACAGGCCAAACAAGGTGAAAGCTTGCGAACTCAAAAGGAGCAACTTTCCCAGGCGATACAAAGTCTTAATGGCAAAATTTACAAATGGTATGAGGGACAAGAACATGCCACACAAGACTATGAGCGAAAAATATTAGACAAGCTAATGCAGGACGCTGAACAAAAGAATTTTGAAGCAATCATGGTTGCTGATTTATCAAGATGGTCACGGGATAATTCGAAATCAAAACAGTATATAGAGACTTTGCAGAAGTTAGAGATAAGGTTTTTTAATGGAACTATGGAGATGAACTTATATAATCCGGACCACTGCTTTATCCTTGGTATGGGTGTTGAAATTCAAGAACTCTTTGCAAAACAGCAAAAATATAAGTCGGCCATTAACAGGATTAAACGGGCTAAAGATGGTCGCCCGTCTTGTGGAAAGAAGCCCTATGGCCGGATTTGGAATAAGGTTACCCTGACTTGGAAAATTGACGAAAAGAAGCAAGCCATAATAAATGAAGCTGCCAGACTCTACCTTGAAGAAGATTACTCATGGAAACAGCTTGGTGAACGATTTGGAATGAATGGTACTAATCTCCATAAAACAATGTGCTATCGTTGCGGTGACAAATGGTCTATTCATTTTAAAGATAAAAACTTTAAGCTTGATGAAACACATACATTAAACATTCCTCCCCTTCTTTCTAATGAGACAATTATCGCAATTAGGAGAAAATGTGAAGCTCGAAGAACCTATGACCATAAGACGCAAAAATATCAATATCTTTTCTCACGTTTGATATTTGATAAAGATACTGGCTATGCATTAACGGGAACAAAGAATCAGAGGGGAACGAGATATTATAAGCCATATCAAGGACGTAAACGTAGATACCAAATAAATGCAGATGCACTGGAAAAGGCTGTTTTAGATGAATTATTTTTGGTGCTTGGCAACAAAGATAGTTTGAGGGAGTCTGTTTTTAATGGAAACCCACTTGGGAAGGTGGCCGAAGACCTTAGGATAAAGCTGGAATCTAAACAAGACGAACTTAAGGCTACGCAGAAAAGAATCAATACTTTCATTTCGCTGATAGACAAGTGTAAAGATGATAATGATTGTGACAAAATCTTTGAAAGAATTAAACCAAAATGGAAGGAATTAGAAAACAATGCCAAGGGGTTAAAGGAAGAAATTGATTCAATCCAATTACGATTGAATACATTACCGACTGAAACAGATATAGAGATTAAGCGGATTATGTATGTAAAATTTCTACAGAGAATAAACTACTTAGGGTCAGGCGTCCCTTTTGAAAAATTACCTTTTGAGGAAAAGAAAAAACTTGTCAATCTGCTTTTTGGTGGTAAAGATGAAATGGGAAGAAAATATGGGATTTACATACAAGAGCTTAAGGGCAAGCCTAAGCGATACGAATTTAACGCTTATGGTAAGTTAGGAACAATAGAAGGAGTTCTTCTTGCGAGAAGTGGAGATGCATTCACTTTTTCAGACCGCTTTAGAGAGGACAAAGAGGGAGACAAAGAGATTTTAAGCAAAATTGGGACAACAATTTTAAAAGAAAATCCAAACCTTGCAGCACCGGAGAAAGTTAAAGAAGATATGAATCAAGAACGCCATGCACATCACCGCCAGCGTTTTCATCAATGACGATGAGTCCGGGCTGCATCACGACTACGAAGTCTGGCTGGAAGGCCTGGCCCCCCACGCCCCGGTCTCCCGGTATCGCCACAACGTCGGCGAGGACAACGCCGATGCCCATCTGAAGCGGCAAATCATGGGCCGGGAGGTGGTGGTGGCCGTTACCCGCGGCCGGCTCGATTTCGGGCCGTGGGAACAGATTTTTTACGGCGAGTTCGACGGCGGCCGCCGCAAACGCGTCCTGGTGAAAATCATCGGCGATTGATGCCAAAACTGCCGCCGGCCCCAACTTCTTCCCAGGAGCAGGACCGGACTCATCACCCCTGGTAGCCGCAGAGGTAACTCCGCCATGCCTCACGAAACCCCGGCGCCGGCCCCCCGCAAAAGACGGCCCCCTTTGAGACCGGTCTGGGACTTGTTGTCCGAGACCTACCGGGCCTGGCGGCGAGACAATGCCCCAACCCTGGGCGCCGCCCTGGCCTTCTATACCACTTTTTCCATGGCCCCCCTCCTCATCATCGTCATCGCCATCTTCGGCGTTATCCTTGGCAAGACCACCGTCCAGGTGGAAATCTTGCGGCGGGCCCAGGATTTGATCGGGGCCCAAGGGGCCGGCGCCGTGAGAACGATGATCGAGGCCGCCTACCGGCCGGGCACCGGCCTTGCGGCCACCCTCATCGGCATCCTGGTCATCAAGTTTATCAAGCATCATATTCCCCTGGTGGCAGGGGTTGGGTACTGCAAGATGATTCCCTTATGTCACAAAGATGGAGGGTATGTCAACAGGATAACCAAGAGGTATACCGGAAAGAAATTCCTCTGAATGGGTTTCGTTGATTTTTGTGGATTGGGCAAGGGGTGGAGGTATCAGTTTTGAAGCCCTTTTTATAATGTAAATCGCACTTAAAATGCCTCAAAATGTTCCTAAAAAGCGTGTGAAGGATAAGGTAAGGGTTCGCTCAAAATTGGTGTTTAAACTTGCATTCACATAAGGGAATCAGAGAACCTTGCAAGGTGTTACCCTCGAAAATTCCCCATGCATTACCCTTGATTCCTTCATTTATCCTCATTACTGGAATTCCTTGTGGTTTTGTGCTATCAAGGATTTTAAGGGGTATTTGCACCGGCGAAGTTGGAAAGGTTAGCAATGGAGATTATGGAGTATGTTCGAAAGGCATGAAAGGGATTTTTTCCAAGGATGATTGGTAAAGAAATGGAACAAGCGGATATAAGCCAGATTTTGAAAGACACGGAGAATGCCCTAAGAGATTTCATTGCCTTTATCCTGTCTCAGAAAAACGGTCCTGAATGGGAGGCTAATTGCGGTGTATCGTCTGAAAGACTCCGCAAGTGGGAAGAACGAAAAGATGTCGAGGTTAAGAGACAGAAAACGGGGGCTGTTGATGAACGTCTAATTTATTACGCAGATTTTTATGATTTGAAAACCATTCTTAAAAAACATTGGGAACATTTTGCTCCGGCCTTGGGTGAACTTAAAGAGATGGAAGCGTGGCTATCAGCCTTAGAGAAACTCAGAGACCCCGAAGCGCATAGAAGGGAACTCCTGCCACACCAGAAAAGCCTAATTGAAGGTTTGTCAGGTGAAATAAGAACCAAGATTACCCGTTATCGAAGTCGGCTGGAAACCGCAGAGGGCTACTATCCTCGCATAGAATTTGCTGCTGATAATCTTGGTAATAGTTGGAAACCTGGGGAAGGCAATTATATAAGAACTGGCTTGATTCTTAAACC
>JBKQVS010000044.1:0-15650 GCA_052139855.1 Desulfobaccales bacterium | reverse complement strand
GGAGCATGGTCCAGATATCCGTCAGGCCGCTCATCTCACGCACCACCGTGGGCTCGAACCCGGAATGCATCATGCACTGGGCGCAGCGCGGGTCCCGCCCCACCCCGTAGTCCTCCCACCGGGTCTTGCGCATCATGTCGGCAAACGTGGGGTAGTGGACGTCCAGAATCTGGTAGCACGGCGCCCGCCAGCCCATGGGATTGCGGGTGGGGTTGGCCCAGGGGGTGCACTCGTAGTCCCGTTCCCCCCGTAGAAAGCTCAAGTACAGAGGCGTGCTGAAGAACTTGAAATTGTGGCCGTTGGCGGTTAAGCGGCTGAACTTGGCATTGATTTCTTCCCGGCTCAGAAACAGCTCGTCATCCACCCCGGCGAAGCTGAAGGCCGGCGACACCAGGAGGCCGTCCACGCCGATATGCCCCAGGTAGGAGAACAGAATCTCGATCTCCTGGACGTCGGTGGTCTTGTAAATGGTGGTGTTGGTGCAGACCCGGAAGCCCCGGGCTTTGGCGGCCTTGATGGCCTGAATGGCCAGGTTGAACAGCCCAGGCCGCCCCAGCAGCCGGTCGTGGGTGGCAGCCAGGCCGTCCACGTGGAGGCTCAGGGTCAACCGGTCGGAACGGGGCAACCGGGGCAGAAATTTTTCTAGCAAAATGGCATTGGTGCAGAGATAGATGTGCTTGCGGCGGTGCACCAGCTCGGCTAACAGCTCAAAGACCGGCGGATAGAGCAGGGGCTCGCCCCCGGTAATGGTGACCACCGGCGCGCCGCAGTCCTCCACGGCCTGAAGGCACTCTTCCAGGGTCAGCGCCTGTCCCAGGGTCTCCCGGTACTCCTGGATGCGGCCGCAGCCCTGGCAGGACAGGTTGCACTGGTGGGTGGGCTCCAGCATCAGGACCAGGGGAAACTTTTCCTCACCCACCAGGCGCTTCTTCATGAGGTAACGGGTTAAATCAAAACTCAAACTCAACGGGAACCGCAAAATTCACCTCTCCTCTATGCCTAAAACGGGGGCGGGTCAACACCGCTCACACATACCCGTGCCCGCGGAACCACTCCACTGCGTCGGCCAAGGCCTGGCGCACCGGGGTGAGAGTGAGCCCTAGATATTGAATCGCTTTCCGGTTGTCAAAGTACATATATTTCTTGGCCATGCGGATGGCCGCGACGGGCATGCGGGGCGGGCGTCGCCGGATGTTGGTGGCAAGAAACTCGTCCACATAGGCCATGGCCAGGACCGGCCAGTAAGGCAGTTTCACTTTCGGGGCCGGCAGACCGGTAACGTCCGCCAGCAGGTGGAAAATCTGAGAGAGGCTGAGATTCTCGTAACCCAGGATATATTTTTCCCCCGTCACGCCGTTGGCCTCGGCCAGCAGGTGGCCCCGGGCCACGTCCTTAACATGGATGAGATTAAGGCCGGTCTCCAGGTAGGCCGGCATGCGCCGCTTCAAAAAGTCCACAATCATCTGACCGGTGGGGGTGGGGCGGAAGTCCCAGGGACCCACCGGGGTGCTGGGATTGACCACCACCAGGTTTAGGCCCTGGCGGGCAAAATCCAGGGCCACCTGCTCCGCCAGAAACTTGGAGCGCTTATAATGGCCTACCATATCCTTGAGGCTCACCGGGGTGGCTTCGGTGCCGGGGGTGCCGTCGCCGGGGTTGCCCAGGGTGCCCACGGTGCTGGTATAGACCACCCGTTCCAGCCCGTGGGCCGCGGCCGCGGTGAGCACCTGCCGGGTGCCTTCCACGTTGATGGCGTACATGGTGGCCGGGTCCGGCACCCAGAGGCGGTAGTCCGCGGCCACATGGAAGAGGCGGATGCAGCCGGTCAGGGCCCGGTGCAGGGAATCCGGGTCCCTCAAGTCGCCTTCGGCCACCTCCACCTCCAGGCCGGCCAGGGCCGGGTGGTCCGGATTGCGGGCCAGGACTCGCACGGCGCGGCCCGCGGCCAACAGTTCCTCCACCACGGCCCGGCCCACGAAGCCGGTGCCGCCGGTCACCAGGGTTTTTGCGTCATGTGTCAAGGGCCGACCCCTTCAACAGGTAAGGGCACGGCGCCGCCGTGCCCTTGAAAGAGAGTCAATCAAGCTGAGCCAGGCTATGCGGCGTCAAGTATAACCCGAACGCCGGCTGGACCTGCCCCGCAATGGCCGCCCTAAGGCGTCCTGAGCGCCTGCACATAAGTCCCCAGAGCCATCAAGGGGAAACAGTCCCGATAGAGATGATAGCGAATCATGAAATGGTTGGGGAAGCCGGTGCCGGTAAAGTGCTCTTCGTCCCAGCGGCCCTGGGCGTTCTGGGTCTTAACCAGGTAGTCCACCCCCGCCTTTACTTCCGGGGCCTGGACTTCGCCCGCCGCCATGAGTCCCAACAGGGCCCAGGCGGTCTGGGAGGCGGTGGACGGCCCCTGGCCCATGAGTTCCGGGTGGCGGTAGGACTCGCAGACCTCGCCCCAGCCCCCATCAGCGTTCTGGCGGGCTTTGATCCAGTTTACCGCTTGACGGACATAGGGCTGGCTCATGTCTTCGCCGATGCGCTGCAGGGCCACCAGCACCGACCAGGTGCCGTAAAGGTAGTTGACTCCCCAGCGCCCCCACCAGGGGCCCGCCGGGTGCTGGGTGCGGCGCAGGAAAGCGAGAGCGCGGGCGGCCGCGGGGTGGTCCAGACCATGACCGAAGGCGCCCATCATATCCAGGATGCGAGCCGTGATGTCCTCGGTAGGCGGGTCCACCAGAGCCTTCAGGTCCCCGAAGGGAATGGAGTTGAGCCACTCCTTGGTATTATCTTTGTCAAAAGAGGCGAAGCCGCCGTTTTTGGACTGCATGCCCAGGCACCAGTTGATCCCCCGCTGCAGGGCCGCCTGGTGTTTGGCCGCATCTCCCAAACCCTCCTTGAGAGCCACCAGGACCATGGAGCTGTCATCGACGTCGGGATACCAGTTGTTGTGAAACTCGAAAGCCCAGCCGCCGGGCGGCAGGTCGGGGCATTTGACGCACCAGTCCCCGGGTTTGAAAATCTGTTGGGCCAGCAGCCAGTGCGTGGCCTGGGTCATGGCGGGATGCTCCGGCGGCAGGCCCGCCGCCACCAGGGCCCGGATCGCCAGGGCGGTGTCCCACACCGGGGAAATGCAGGATTGCAGCCAGGTGCGGTCATCTGCTTCCAGGGTAAAGAATTCCAGGGCTTTTAATCCCCGTTGGATGACGTCGTGCTCCCGGCCATAACCCAGGCAGTGTAACGCCATGAGAGAGTTGACCATGGGCGGCTGGATCCCGGCCCAGTCACCGCTGTCTTCCTGGTGTTCCAGGATCCACTTCTCGGCCTGCCTGAGGGCGAAGTTCCGGGGCCAGGGGAGCCGCATCCAGGCATAGAGCTTCAGAATCCGGTCCAGGATAATAAACAGGTTTTCCAGGAGGGAAGATTCGCGTTTCCAGGCCACCCGGTGCTGGGAAAACGGCTCGTCGGAGGACAGAAAGAGTTCCCGGATCCCCTGCTCCGGCGGCAGGGACCGGACCGGGCGCTTGGCCATGATGATCATCAGGGGGACCACCGTGGCCCGGGTCCAACTGGAGAATTCATAGATGCTCAAGCCGGACCAGGGGGGGAGCAGCATGAACTCCACCGGCAACAACGGGATGCCGTCCCAACTGATCTGGCCGAACAGGGCCAGGAAAATACGGGTAAAGACCCGGGTCTTAAGCGCCCCTCCCCGGGCGAGGACAAACTCCCGGGCTTTGAGCATGCGGGGGTCTTCCGCCGCCAGGCCCGCGATTTTCAGGGCCAGGTAAGCCTCCACCGTGGTGCTGAGCTCGCCCCCGTCTCCCAGCCAGATGGACCAGCCGCCGTTCGGGAGCTGCTTCTCCAGGATATCCGCCACCATCCGGGGGACCCTGGACTCGTCCAGCCCCAAAAACCGGTGGAGCAAGATATACTCCGCGGTAATGGTGACGTTGGATTCCAACTCGGCCCACCAGTACCCTGACGGGTCCTGCATCGCCAGCATGGCGGCGGCGCCCCGCTGAACGGACCGTTCGATGCGGTTGAGATGTATCCTGGGAAGCGCGTCAATAACGGACTGGCTGCGGACTGAAATGGTTTTCCCCCCCACTTCTTTTCCCCCGAGTTGTTTTATCAATTCGCATACTATACCATAACCCCAAGAAAGGCCAAATATTTAAGTCTTATACTAAGTCCCTAATCCATGAACTATCAAGGCGAAAGGGGCCGCTGGGAAGAGTTTTTCACCTTGGTGCAAGCCCAAGGGGTCGGGCTGGCCTATTTCCTGGGCTCCCAAAAAGAATTGGGGCCGGCCCGGCTCCGGGGCGAGGACGTGGAATCCAAACCCGACAGCGACCTGGACCTGGGCGTGGTGTTACGGGAACATCCCCTCGATTATTGGCAGGGGCAGAAGCTGCGGCAACGCCTGGAAGAGGCCCTCGCTCCCCTCTTTGCCCCCCTGCGCCTGCATCTCCTGCTGCTGGAAGAAGAAAACGCCCACGTCCAATATGCCGCCATCCGGGGTATTCAGGTCTATGCCGTTGATGAAGAATTTACCCGCCGGTATCGCCGCCAGGTCCTGACCCTCTATGGTGATTGGCACTCCTGGTGGCCTTGACCCTCGGGGCTCACGGTTGGCTTGCCCATCACCATTCAAGATTTTATCCCCCAGATGTCACCCTTTTTGGCCGTCAAGGCTCCTGGGCCAGTCCCGGGAAAACCCGGCGCAATTTATGGAATATTTTAATAAACTGAACCAAAATGCCGTCTTATAAAGAGAGGGAAGCGGTAGGCGCCCCTTCATTTCTTCGTCCCCGGGGGAGATCAGGGTCTTCGCTGGTTTTTCCACTCCGGGGTTACGGGTTGCTCTTCAGGATATTCGGTATTATGTTATGGTTTGATGAATTTGAATCTGAGGTTCCGGTTGACCCTGAGGGGAAATTCTGCTATGGGAGAGGCATATTGCCGATGATCGTCGCCAACTTTCCCGGGATTCCACCTCGCCGGTTCACCGGCGCTTTCTCACATATCGACTGATCCCCATCTCTCAGGAGATTACATGGCTACTACAGAAGATGAACAACAGCAAATCATCATCCCCGGCGAACTGCCCATGCTGGCGGTGCGGGACGTGGTGGTTTTCCCCAATATGGTGCTGCCGCTGTTTGTGGGCCGGGAGACCTCGGTGCTGGCCATTGAAGCCGCTCTGGCCCAAGACCGCCTAATCTTTCTGGCCACCCAAAAAGATCAAGCCGTGGAAAACCCCGAACCCGAGGACATCTACTCCGTGGGCACGGTCAGCCTCATTTTGCGGATGCTGAAACTCCCGGACGGCCGCTTGAAAATCCTGGTCCAGGGCAAAGCCAAGGCCATGGTTCAGGAATATCTCAAGGAGCGCCCTTACTTCCAGGTAGCCATGGAGGTTTTGCCCGAGACAACCATCGCCGATATCTCTCCCGAGGCCGAGGCCCTGATGCGCAACGCCCGGGAGATGTCCGAGAAAATCCTCACCCTCAAGGGCATCATGTCGCCGGACCTACTGGCCATCCTTGAGTCCATCGAGGACCCCGGGCACCTGGCCGACCTGGTGGCGGCCAATCTGCGCCTCAAGATCGAAGAGGCCCAGATGGTGCTCGAGGAAATGGACCCCATCCGCAGTCTCATCAAGGTCAACGATTTCCTGCGCAAAGAGATGGAAGTCTCCGCCATCCAGGCCAAAATCCAAAATCAGGCCCGGGAGGAAATGGACCGCACCCAACGGGAATACTTCCTTAGGGAGCAGCTCCGGGCCATCAAAAAGGAACTGGGCGACCTGGACGAGACCACCAAGGAGATGGAAGAATACCGTCTCAAGATCGCCCAGGCCCGGATGCCCAAGCAGGCGGAAGAAGATGCCATCAAACAGCTGTCCCGTTTGGAGCAGATGCATCCCGATGCCGCCGAGGCCTCCATCGTCCGCACCTACCTGGACTGGTTGGTGTCCCTGCCCTGGAGCAAGAGCACCCGGGACAAGCTCGAGGTCAAGGAGGCCAAGATCATCCTGGATGAGGACCATTTCAACCTGGAAAAGGTCAAAGACCGCATCCTCGAGTACCTGAGCGTCCGCAAACTCAACAAGAAGATGAAAGGCCCCATCCTCTGTTTCGTGGGGCCTCCGGGAGTGGGCAAGACCTCGCTCGGGCAATCCATCGCCCGGGCCATGGGGCGCAAATTCGTGCGTATCTCCCTGGGGGGCATGCGGGACGAAGCCGAAATCAGGGGCCATCGCCGCACCTATATCGGCGCCCTGCCGGGGCGGATCATTCAGGGCGTGAAAAATGCCGGTTCCAACAACCCGGTGTTCATCCTGGACGAAGTCGACAAGATCGGCATGGATTTTAGGGGCGACCCCGCCGCGGCGCTTTTGGAGGTGCTGGACCCGGAACAGAACCACTCCTTCAGCGATCACTACCTCAATGTGGCCTTTGACCTGTCCCGGGTGATGTTCATCACCACCGCCAACCTGGTGGACCCCATTCCCTCGGCCCTCAAGGACCGCATGGAGGTTATCCGCCTGGCGGGCTACACCGAGGAAGAGAAGCTCGAGATCGTGCTCCGCCACCTCCTGCCCCGGCAGTTGACCGAAAACGGCCTCCGGCCCCAGGATTTTAAAATTTCCAACGAGGTGATTCGCCACGTCATCATGTACTACACCCTCGAAGCGGGGCTCCGCAACCTGGAACGCGAGATCGGCTCCCTGTGCCGCAAGGTGGCCCGGCGCATCGCCGAAGGCGAAAAAGGGCCTTTTGCGGTCACCCGGGGCAACCTGCATATTTACCTGGGCCCCCCCCGCTATCTCCCGGATGGCGACGTGGAAAACGAAGTGGGCGTGGCCACCGGCTTGGCCTGGACCCAGGTGGGGGGCGAGACCCTGGCGGTGGAAGCCAGCCTGATGAAAGGCAAAGGCCAGCTCACCCTGACGGGCCAGTTGGGCGACGTCATGAAGGAGTCTGGCCAGGCGGCCTTGAGTTATGCCCGGGCCCGGGCCGAGCGCCTTAATCTGTCGCCGGATTTCTACGAGAAAATGGATATCCATATCCACGTGCCGGCCGGTGCCACTCCCAAGGATGGGCCCTCGGCCGGGGTCACCATGGCCACCGCCCTGGTTTCCGCCCTTACCCAGATCCCGGTGCGCCGGGACGTGGCCATGACCGGGGAAATTACCCTCCGGGGCAAGGTGCTGCCCATCGGCGGCCTCAAAGAGAAGGCCATCGCCGCGCTCCGGGCCCGGGTCACAAAGGTCATCATCCCCGCGGCCAACAAAAAAGACCTGGTGGAAATTCCCAAGAACGTCAGGCGCCGCCTTAAGTTTGTGGCGGTGGCCGACATGGACGAGGTTCTGAACGAAGCCCTGATGCGGTCGCCTTTCAAGGAGAGCAAAAAAACCGGCACCCCCGTCGGGCGGCTGACCGCCCCGCCTTCCCGGCCGGTGGTTTGATGACAACCGGGAGCAGTGGTCAGCTTTCAGCCACCCCTCCGGATTGACGCAGGCAACCCACAGGTAAGGTGCGCCCTGGGCGCCCTGCCTTTTTCCCAGAGCAGCCGAGGCCGGCTGCTCCCCATGTTTAGGCTGCGTTGTGACCCCACGGGGTCGCGGACTGTTACCCTGCAAGAAAAGTGGACTCCATCTTAGCAAATCCCTATCTCTTTCGCTGGCTGGCCATTGGCATCCTGGTGCTCCTGGTCGCCTTTTTCGCCACGTCCGAAACCTCCCTGTTCGCCCTGACCCCCCTGGACCGGCTGCGCCTTAAAGAGCAGCACCCGGCCTCCGGCGGGGTGGTGGAAGCCATCCTGTCCCGGCCCCGGCGCCTGCTGGTGACGGTCCTCATCGGGGTGGAGACCTCCAGCATCCTGTTTTCCGTCCTGGCCACCTCCATGGTGTTGAGCCTCTGGGGGCCCCGGGCCGAATGGCTGGTGCTCCTGGTCATGGTCCCCACCTTCCAGTTCCTGGGAGAAATACTCCCCAAGTCCCTGGCCCTGGCATACCCCCCCCGGTTCGCCAGATTGATGGCCCCGATGATCCGGCCGGTGATCTTTATCCTGTCGCCGCTGCGGTTGGTCTTTTTGCAGATCAGCCGGGGCATTCTGGTGGCCCTGGGATTTCGCCCGGAGTTGCCGGTGCACTCGGTACAGCAGGAAGATTTCGTCCGGATGGTGGAGGACAGTCATCGTCGCGGCCTCATCGCGGCCATGGAGCGGGATTTTATCCAGAATCTCCTCAATTTCGGAGAACTCCGGGTGGGGCAAATCATGGTGCCCCGGCCCGACATGTTCACCCTCGCGGTTGACCTGCCTTTTCCCGAGATAATCCAGGCCATCAAGCGCTCCCGGTTCTCCCGGGTGCCCATTTATGAAGAGACTCACGACCAGGTGCTGGGGGTCCTCCACGCCAAGGACATCCTGGAGTTGTGCCATCAAGCCCCCTGCGAAGGGGGCGAGATGCCCCGGCATCTCCTGCGCCCGGTCTATTACGTTCCGGAAAACAAGCGGGCCTTTGACCTGTTGAACGAACTCCAGGCCCAACACCAGCGTCAGGCCCTGGTGGTGGATGAATACGGCACCCTGGTGGGGCTGGTCACGGTGGAAGACCTGCTGGAGGAGCTCTGCGGCGAAATCCCCCAGGAGTTCAAGGAGGAGGAAGCAGCTTTAACGGAGGTCTCCCCGGGCGTCTGGCGGGTTAAGGGGCACGTCTCCCTGGTGGATTTTAACGAGGCCCTGGGCCTGAAGCTGCCCGCGGCGGAATTCGACACCATCGGCGGGCTGGTTTTGAACCTCTTCGGCTCCCTGCCCCGGGAAGGGCGGACCATTGCTTTTGACCATCTTACCTTTCGGGTGCTGCGCATGAAAGGCAACCGCATCCTGGAGGTGGAAGTGCGTCAGGGGCCCCCATGATCTACGGAATTCTCATATTCTGTATCCCCCTGGTGATCCTGGAAGGGTTTTTCGCGGCCTCCGAAATCTCCCTGGTCTCGGCCAACCGCCGTCACCTGCGCCAACGCGCCGAAGAGGGCTATCGCGGCGCCAAAATGGCCTTGAAACTGCTCTCCCGGCCCGGATACCTGCTGGCCACCACCCTGTTGGGGGCCTACATGTCCTCCGCGGCCAACACCATCCTGGTGACCATGTTTCTCCTGGAAAAGTTCGGTCCGGGGGGCGTGATTCCCGCCATGATCGCCATGCCCCCGGCCCTCCTGATCATCGGGGAGATCATCCCTAAATCCATCGGCCGCCAGCAGGCCACGGTCCTGGCCGAGAAGCTGGCCCCGCCCCTCTGGGTGGCCTCCTGGGTCATCTATCCCATCACCCTGATTTTCGGCGGGCTGAGCCGGCTGGTGCTCATCATGGCCGGGGTCAGAAAGACCGGCCAGCTCCCCTTCATCACCCGGGAGGACCTGCGCCTGGTGGTGGCCAAGAGCGGCCCGGAAGTGGACCTGGAGGGCAAAGAGCGCATCTTTATCCATCGCATCCTGCAGTTTTCCCTGCGCACCATCAAGGAAGTGATGGTGCCGCTGATCCGGGTGGATGCCATCCCGGACACCCTCACCGTGGGCCAGGCCCTGGAAGAATTCCGCACCTCCCGCTTTTCCCGGTTGCCGGTCTACCACCGCCGCATCGACAACCTCATCGGGGTGCTCCATGATTTCGACCTCCTGGGCGAGGACGGCCCCGACCGTCCCATCCGCGCCTTCATGCGCCCCGTCACTTACGTGCCGGAACTCAAGAAGATCGACCGGCTCCTGGCCGAAATGCAGCGCCAGGGGACCCATTTGGCGGTGGTCGTGGACGAATACGGCGGCGCGGTGGGCATCGTCACCATTGAAGACCTCCTGGAAGAGATCGTCGGGGAGATCACCGACGAATTCGAACAGGAGGTGGCGCCTTTCAAGAAACTGGGGGAGGGCCACTACCTGATCAGCGCCCGCACCGAAATCACCGCCCTGAACGAAACCTTGCACCTGGAGCTGCCCCCGGGGGATTACGAGACCCTGGCCGGGTTCCTGATTTCCGAACTGGGGGACCTGCCCCGGGCCGGAGAGCATCTGCAATACCGCAATCTCAGGTTCACCGTGCGCCAGGCCGAAGCCCGGGCCGTGAAGGAGGTCGAACTCTTTGTCGACGTCGCCCCGGAATGAGCGTCGACACTTTCGCAACAAATCAAAAACCCCTATCCTTCTGATAAGAAAACCAAATCTGTAATTTTTCGAGGTGAGGTGATAATTGCTGAAGATGGTGAGGTAGTTGGTTAGTTGGTCAATACTTCGTTATTCGATATTCGAGAGAAATGGGCGTTGCCTTGATTATTTCGATGAGATAGCCCTCGATAGGCACTCTATTTTCACCGGCCCTCACCCTGATAGGAATAGCTCCAGCAGGTATAACAATATGGTAGTCAGTTGCGGGAGCAATAGTTGTCGATGAAAAATTTGCCTGGGAAGCGGCATTCAAGTTACCAGTGTTGGTAGCTCCATTATAATTTCCGCTCATTGTTGACTTTGCACTTCCCGTGGAGGTGGAAAATGGCAGTGTTCTACTCATTGTGGTCTCATTGGTCATAATCATGACATCGTGCCTGTAAAGCACAACATCGCCATTCGGCTCAACACCAGCAAATCGAATTTCTGAGTAGCCTTCGTTAGTTTTCCTTCCAAACACATCAGCTTTTCCGAAAGCGTTTTCAAGATTTCTTTTTTTGTTGATTCGCAAGATCACGTCTCCTACACCAGAAATAAGCTGCTGACCAACTGGCTGCTCTGCTTTTGTCGTGTGCTCAATGGTTGCACATGCTGAAACACTAAGCGTCAAACAAAGCGTCATGGCCAACCGATTCATCGATTCCTCCTTAAAATATCGCGTGATACATGGTAAGGTGCTTAACGATTGCTTTAACTGCCGACGGGCCAAGGGGCTTGATAGTAATTAACACATACGATCCCGTTATTATGTTTATATAGATATTTAAACTGAATTAATCCACTATTCTCTGTCGTCCCTTATCAGTGATAGCGTAGACGCCTGTTGAAACCTTTAACAAGTCACCAGCCTGGGCCATGTTTGAAACATGGCTACGAACTTGATGCTGATAGGCAGGGCGCCTTTGCCATTGTGTTTCTCTAAGATGATCTTCAGTGAGAGTCATAAAAGTCCCGTTTTCCAAAGACCGATAGATCTGCTGAAGACCCGCTTTGCCGCCAATCGACATTATGATCTTTAAGATCGTCAACTCCCAAACATTCATGCCGCTCTTTCCCTTTTCACCTCATGTTGGGCATCAACTGACATCTCGAAGTTCGATTAGAAAATTGCGGTCATTTTGAATAGCTTGAAAAAATTGAACAGCATGACCACGCTGGCTAATCCATTCTCGGATTAAAGCTTTGTTGTGATCTGACATCCGCAAACCGAAGATTACGCTTTTGAACAATTCTGCGGGATATTCGCGATACCCATGGCCGTTTCTGAAGATGATGCGCCATTCTTGCTCATAAGCCCAACTGGTATACTTTGTCAGGAAAACGAGTTCGACTTGCTTTTCGTTCGGTGTCTTGAAATAGTTAAAATTTGGATAGCTGTCGGAGTAGAGAACTGGTTGGGCCTCACCAAACACGACAGTGTGATCTGTAGCCTCGAACTCCAAACAGTATCCTTGGTGTTTGCATCCATAGTGAGACCACATGAGAATGCTATCCGGGATTCGAGAGAGGCAATAAAGGCCAACTTCATAGTCGAGCATTTGATCCGCATATTGCCGGACAGCCTGCCAAGTGGTAGGGTCTTGTTGGCGCCCCTGACGGTAAATATTTACGGCTTCCGCTGTGGCTGCTTCGTTGGTTATGTGAGGATTCCGCTTACGAAGAAAACTCACAAGAAATTTAATTAATTCGTCTTCGGTTCCATCGAAGTTTATCCATGGGCGACACTCGAAAGGGTCATTCAAGTCTGAACGAGCGGAGAACCAAATCTGAGCTGTAGAGAACAGAGTTTCTGAATGCTCATTGATATGACCGTATTTGTATAGACGCTCAATGGTCACTGACTATTCCTTGTTCCCAAGATTCTATCCACCAGGAGGCATGGGTAAGGCTTGCAAACCTTCAATTATTGTTTATACCAAAGCTTTTTATAAGATTGCAAGATCACTGCTATATATTCGGAATTCAGCCAAAAATGAATTATAATCGATATAGCGTTAATATCATGTCATTAATTCCCTCTCCCCTGGTGGGAGAGGGTTAGGGTGAGGAGGAATAATTCTTGAGAATTCAGCCATCCTGGGCCTTTTTTGACTGTTTCGCAGGCATAAGCGGCGATATGACCCTGGGGGCCTTGATTGACCTGGGCCTGCCGGTGGAAGAACTGCAAGGCCTGCTCCCGGCCCTGGGGCTGGCCGGCGTCTCCCTCACGGCCCGCCGGATGACCAAGGAGCACCTCACCGGCATCCAGGTGGAGATTGAATCCGCAGCAATCCAGCCGCCCCGCACCTATCGCGAAATCTGCGCCCTGATCGAGGCCGCGGCCTTGACCGATACGGTCAAGGTCAAAAGCCTTGCCGCCTTCCGCCTCCTGGGGGAGGTTGAGGCCCGCATTCACGGCCAGTCCCTGGAAACGGTCCATTTCCACGAACTGGGGGCCGTGGACACCATTGTGGACCTGGTGGGCGTGGCCCACGGCTTAGAAAGCCTGGGCATCACTCGGGTCTTTTGCAGCCCCCTGCCCATGGGCTGGGGCATGATCGCCGCCGGCCACGGGCGCCTGCCCAACCCGGCCCCCGCCACCCTGGAGCTCTTACGCAACCTGCCGGTGTACGGCACCGACCTGCCCGGGGAGTTGGTCACCCCCACCGGCGCGGTTATCCTCAAGGCCTGCGAAGCCCGGTGCGAGCCTTGCCCGCCCATGACCCTCACCGCCGTGGGCTACGGGGCCGGCAGCCGGGACCTGCCGGGCCACCCCAACCTCCTGCGCCTCTACCTGGGGACGCCCCTAACGAAAACCCCGGGCCTCCGGGAAAAGGTCCTGGTCCTGGAAACCCACCTGGACGACATGAACCCGGAATGGTACGAGCCCCTCATCGCCGGCCTCTTGGCCGCCGGGGCCCTGGACGTGGGGCTCACCCCCCTCCAGATGAAGAAGCATCGCCCCGGGGTGCGCCTCACCGTCATCGCCCCCCTGGCGGCCAAAGAAGGCCTCCTGGTCCGGCTGTTCGCCGACTCCACCACCCTGGGGGTGCGGCTCATGGAAGTGGAGCGGGTCACGGCCCGGCGCTGGTCCGAGACCATCGAGACCCCCTACGGCCCGCTTCAGATCAAGGTGATGGAGTACGGCGGCCGCCGCCGGCTGCTGCCGGAGTATGAGGCCTGCCGCCAAATGGCCGAGGCCCAGGGCCTGCCCTTAATCGAGGTCTACCGCCTGGTCCCCCGGGAGTAACCCAAAAAGGCAAATCCCCAGGCCTCATTGCCATGGGGCCTTGGCGGTCCTCACCATCCGCACCTTTTGGCTGGGGCTGAGCCCCGGGCGCCAGATCGGAACTCGCTGGAACGGCAGAGGCACCCGGGTGGCTTCCGGAATGCTCCTGATGGCAGTTATTCCGGCCCTGCCGATGAGGCGATAGCCGGGCGTTTCTGGCCGAGGCCCAATCACTTTGACAGATTACCCCAATTAGGGATAGACTATCGCACATAAATCATAAATTAAGATCCGCGAAGCCCGGGCGATGATTATTGCGGTCATCAACAACAAGGGAGGCGTAGGCAAAACCACGGTGGCCTGCAACCTGGCCCATGCCCTGGGCCTTATGGGGAAGCGGGTGCTGGTAGTTGATCTGGACAGCCAGTGCAACGCCACGGCGCTCCTCATCCCCAAGGAGGATGCGCCCCGCCACAGTCTCTATGAACTGCTCCAACCAGACGGGCCCGAAGCCAACCTCGAAGATTATCTTACTCCCACCCGATATGACAACGTGTTTTGTCTCCCCAACGTCCCGGAAACGGCGTCGCTGGAGCCCCAACTGATCCTAAACGCCCCGGATAGCTTTTTTCGGCTGCGGCGCCAGATAAGAGACCAGGCCCGGGCCCGCTTTGATTTCACCCTCATCGACACCCCGCCCAACCTCGGCACCTTCGTACTCTGCGCCCTCGGTGCCGCTGACTTTGCCCTGGTTCCCATCAAGTCGGGGAGCGCCTTCAGCGTGGAAGGCCTGCTCAAGGCGGTCCGTCTGATCAAGGAAGTTCAGGAGCAGAGCAACCGGGACTTGCGCTTCCTGCGTCTCTTGATCAACCAGGTGGACCGGCGCACCCTCATCAGCCGGACTCTGGCGGGCCAGATCACCAAGGCATTCCGGGAGGACCAGGTTTTCCGCACCACCATCCCGATCAACACTGCCTTTGAGCGGGCCGAGGCCGCCGGGAACACCCTGCTGCGCCATCATCCCGGAGCCCCCGGCGCCGGCGCCTTTCGCGCCCTGGCCCAGGAACTTCTGGACATCGTGGCCACCAAAGCCGACTTTCCAAGGAGGAAAGCCACATGACCGACTCCCATCGACGGGGCAAAAGACGGCCGACCCTGGTAGAGGGCTTCAACAATGTGCCCCGCATCCTGGAAGAGGCCCGTCGGGCCGTGGATGACGTAACCAAGGCAGTTCAGAGCCAGGGTGGCGGCGAAGAAACTCCGGCCACCCCGGAGGGCCAGAAAAGCGGTGAGGCAAGGCCGAAGAAGCGAAAAGCCGCCCCCCGAAAAAAGTCAGCCAAAGAGAGCGGCCGACAGAAAAAGCCCTCCCGGCCCCCTGCCGCTGAGGCACAACCGGCGGCCTCGGGTATGGCTGCCGGGGGGCAGCGTGGTTTGACGCCTTGCGGCATCAAGGTGAAACATGCCATCCCTGGGCGCATTCGCTTGCGCCTTTACAAAATGCTGCACAACGAGTCCCTGGCCGAAAAGCTCCCATTCCTCCTGGCCGCAGTGCCGGGGGTAACCTCCGTAGAGGCCAGCACCAACACCGGTTCCCTGCTCATCACCTATAATCCCGGGGAATTGGCCGCGGTCAAAGCTCGCCGGGCTTTGGCCGGGGTTATGCAACAGTTCTTCCCGGGGCTCGATATCGAGAGCCTGATAAAGCCCATGCTCGGCGGCTGATATCCTGGGAGCTGCCTGGCGCAACATTGCCGATCCCTGGTTGGAGATTGTGACCGCCGGGAACCCCCCCCAGCGGTTGCATGCCGCCTGATGAAGGATTATCTTATAAACGATTCGTCTTGGCGCACCCCAAAAGGCAGCCCTGCATCTGATAAATTGGTCTAGCCGACCCTGACCCCAAAGCGGGGATAATTGTGAAGAGGATGACCATGGCCTTGTATGATGATGTGGTTAAATTTGTTTGGCCCAACACCCTGGTGGTGCTGGGCGTGGCGGTTCTGGCGCCGGTGCTCTTGCCGGCGGCGGGCTTTGGGTTGCGGCCCCTGGTCAAAGGCGCGGTCAAGGCCGGCTTCACCGTCAAGGATATGGTGGTGGGTTTCGTGGAGGAAACCGGGGAGCAGGTGAGCGACCTGGTGGCCGAAGCCAAAGCCGAGCATTACGCCAGACCTGACGCCTGAGACAAACAACCTGGGTTTCGCTCCTGCTCGGGGACGCAA
>JBKQVS010000043.1:0-16387 GCA_052139855.1 Desulfobaccales bacterium | reverse complement strand
ACCCGGAACGGGTAAAACGGGAATTGTCCCAGGCCGGGGTGGTCTCGGAAGAATGGGGCGGCGACGTCCTGTTTGCCGAGGTGTCGGCCAAGCAACGCATCGGCATCAAGGAATTGCTGGAGAAGATTCTCCTGCAGGCGGAGATCCTGGACCTCAAGGCGGTGGGGAATATCCCGGCTGCTGGCCGGATTATCGAATCGCGGCTGGACAAAGGCCGGGGTCCGGTAGGCACGGTGCTGGTCCAGGAAGGCACACTAAAACCCGGAGATTACTTCGTGTGCGGGCCGCAGTATGGCAGGGTGCGGGCCCTGTTCGACGACCGGGGCGAAAAAGTGGAAGAGGTGCCGCCGGGGCTGCCCGCGGAAGTCCAGGGGTTCAGCGGCGTTCCCGAGGCCGGGGATGAATTTCAGGTACTGGAAGATGAGCGCAAGGCCAAGCAGATCGCCATGATGCGCCAGCAGAAGCTGCGGGAAGCCACCATGGCCCGCATCAGCCGGGTGACTCTGGAGAAGCTCTACCAGCAGGTAAGGGACGGCGCGGTCAAGGAGCTCAAGATGGTGCTCAAGGCCGACGTGCACGGCTCCATCGAGGCGCTGGCCAAGGCCCTGTCAGAGCTGGGGACCAAAGATATCAAGGTCTCGATGATCCATGCCGGTCTGGGGGAAGTCTCGGAGAACGACATCATGCTGGCCTCGGCCTCGGACGCCATCGTGGTGGGCTTCAATGTGCGGGCCAACCCCAAGGCCATAGCCCTGGCGGAGCAGGAACAGGTGGACGTGCGTTACTACGACATCATCTACAACCTGTTGCAGGATATCCATGCGGCCCTGGAAGGGTTGCTGGAGCCCATCGTGGAAGAGAAGGTGGTGGGCCGGGCCGAAGTACGCCAGGTCTTTTCCATCACCAAAGTGGGCAGCATAGCCGGCTGTATGGTCCTGGACGGCAAGATAGACCGCAACTCCCTGGCCCGGGTGGTGCGCAAAGGGAAAGTGGTGTCCGAAGGCGGTAAGATCAACTCCCTGAAGCGGTTCAAAGACGATGTCAAAGAGGTGCAGTCGGGGTACGAATGCGGCATCGGCATCGACCGGTTCAACGACTTCAAGGCCGGGGACATCATTGAGGCCTATACCCAGGAAAAGGTGAAGGCCATACTGGAAGCCCCGGCGGCCAGGCCGGAAAACGCCGCCGAAGCCACCCAATGAGGCAAGACGGGCCTGGCTTGCCCCGGGGGAGCCGCGGAGAGCGCCCAGATGATTATCGTCGCAGCCATGATTACTCTGATTATCCCGGAGAACGACTCCTTGAAGGGCAAGCGCCGGGTGATCAAAAGCCTCATCGAGCGTGTGCGGCACAAGTTTGAGGCGGCGGTGGCCGAAGTGGGAGACAACGACCTGTGGCAGAAAGCGAGGATCGGCGTGGCCTTAGTGGGTAACGACTCGCAACTGCTGGAGACCCGGCTGCAGCAAATCATGAAGTTTATGGAAAACCAGCACCTGGCGGAGATCATCGATTCGCAGGTGGAACTCTGTTACCTGGAAAAGTGAGACAGGTGAAGCATCGGACCCCCACGGGCCGCCCGCACCGGGTGGCAGAGTTGCTCCGGGAACGGCTGGCGCTGATCCTGCTGTATAAGTGCGCCGACCCGCGTTTGCAGGAGCTCACCCTCACCGAGGTGGAGATGAGCCCGGATTTGCGGCAGGCGAAGGTGTTCTACGTGGTCTGGGAAAATGTGGACCGGGAACAGGTACAGATGGCGCTGGACAAGGCCCTGGGCTTCATTAAGGCCGAAGTGGCCCGGGAGAACCTCTTCCGGTTGATGCCGGAGTTCTTCTTCCTGCTGGATCCCGGGCTGGACCGGGCGGCCAAGTTGGAGAAGTTGTTTCAGGCGGCTAAAGCCGGGCCGGGAACGGCAGGGGATTCCGATGCATAAGGTTTACCGGCCAGTTGGCCGCTTAGTGACGTTGAGACCTTAAAGCCATGACGAGAACTCGGGAAGCAGTGTTAGGACAGCTCGAAGAGAATCGGGATAAAATCCGGAGTTTCGGGGTCAAACGTTTGGGCCTCTTCGGATCATGCGCCCGGGGGGAGGCGACGCAGTCCAGTGATTTGGATTTCGTGGTGGAGTTGGAAAACGAGACCTTTGACGCTTATATGGACCTAAAAGAATTCCTGGAGGAATTATTCCATTGTTCGGTTGATCTGGTACTGATCGATGCCATTAAGCCAAGGCTCCGTGAGACTATTCTCGGAGAAGCCATTTATGCCTCGTGATTATAAGGCTTATCTGGAAGATATTGTACAAGCCGCGCAAAAGATTAATAGATATATTTCCGGGTTGTCATTACAGACTTTTTCTGCTGACGAAAAAACTATCGATGCCGTGGTGAGAAATCTTGAAGTGATAGGGGAAGCAGTCAGGAATATTCCGGCTGATATTCGAGAAAGATATTCTGAGATAGAATGGCACAGAATTGCTGGACTGAGAAATATCCTCATACATGAGTATTTTGCCGTCAGCATGAAAATCATTTGGGATATTGCCAGGAATAAATTGCCAATTCTGGAACAACAAATTGATAGAATTATGAAGGATTAACTCTTAGGAAAATTTGTAATTCTCATGACTTCCGGTATCCTGCTCCTTGACAAACCCGAGGGGGTTACGTCCTTCGAGGTAGTGCGCCGGGCCCGTCGGGCTTTGGGGATACGGAAGATCGGGCACCTGGGCACCCTGGACCCCATGGCCACGGGGCTCTTGCCCCTGTGCCTGGGCGAGGCCACCAAGCTGGTGCCGTACCTGATGCCCGAGCCCAAGGTTTACCGGGGCCGGGTCAGGTTGGGGATCGCCACCGACACCCAGGATGCCACCGGGGCCGTGGTGGCCCGGTGCGAGACGATGCCAACGCCGGAGCAAGTTTACCAGGCCGCGGCGGCCTTGGTGGGAGAAGTGACCCAGGTGCCGCCGATGTACTCCGCCCTGCACTGCCAGGGGGAGCGGGCCTACCGCCGGGCCCGGCGGGGAGAGGCGGTGGATCTGCCCCCCCGGACGGTGACGGTTTATGAACTGACGGTGGACGAGGTGGCGATACCTTCGTTCACCATGACGGTTCGGTGCTCCCAGGGCACCTATATCCGGACCCTGGCCAAGGATTTGGGCGAGGCCCTGGGATGCGGGGCGCATCTGGCGGCGCTGCGCCGGTTGGCGGTGGGAGCCTTGCGGGTGGAGGCGGCCCTGGCCCTGGCGGAACTGGCTGAACTGAGCCGGGAGGAACTGGGGCGGCGGATCATCCCGCTGGCTCAATGCCTGCCGGGGATGCGGCCGGTTGAAATTGGGCCGGAGGAAGCCCGGCAGTTACGTCAGGGGCAGCTCCTGGAGCGCCCGGCGAACGGTTTTCAGGACGGGGAGCAGGTGCGGGTTTTGTCCGAGGCCACACTGGTGGCCGTGGCCCAGGTAAGGAGCCTGACGGACCAGGCGGTCCTGGCCCCGGTGCGGGTGTTTGGGATGAGTGAGCAGTGAGCAGAGGGGTGGGGCGGGGGTTGCGCCCGCCGGAGGTGCGTGAGACGCACCCGACAAAAGACTTGGCGTCACAGCAGGGACCCAGTGAGCCCGTCAGCTTTGGGGCGCTTAAGACAGATAACGCAAGGAGGAAACCCGAGGGAGGCAAACGCCGGGTTTCCGCACCGGAGATGGCAAAACCAGGCATGTTAATGCCGATAAATCTTGAGAGGATAAAAAACGCGGTCAAGAGCCCCAGAGGGCCGGGGAGTTTTAGCCGACGGCGGCACGCTGAAAGCTGACCGCGAAAAAAGGAGGAAGACGTGGCCTTAAATACGGAACAGAAACAGGAGATTATCGATCGCTACCGGGTACATGACGCCGATACCGGCTCACCGGAGGTCCAAGTGGCCATCTTGAGCGAGCGAATCAGTTACTTGACGGATCATTTCAAGGTCCATGCCAAGGACCACCATTCCCGTCGGGGATTGATCAAGCTGGTGGGACAGCGCCGGCGCCTCCTGAACTATCTGAAAGACAAAGACATCGAACGTTACCGGGCCTTGATCGAACAGCTCGGCCTGAGAAAGTAGGAGGCTCAACAAAATATTATGTCGAAAATATACTCAGTAGAAATCGGGGGTCGAGACCTTCATTTCGAAACGGGCCAATTGGCCCAACAGGCCAGCGGCTCAGTGCTGGTGCGCTATGGGGAGAATGCGGTGCTGGTTACCGCGGTCATGTCCGACTCCGTCAGGGAGGGCATCGACTTTTTGCCCCTGACCGTGGATTATATGGAGAGGGCCTACGCGGCGGGACGAGTCCCCGGTAGCTTTTTCCGGCGGGAGATCGGCCGCCCCTCGGAGAAAGAGACCCTGACCTCCCGGCTCATTGACCGGCCGATGCGGCCGCTGTTCCCCAAAGGGGTGGTCAATGAAATCCAGATCATCGCCACGGTGCTCTCCGGAGACATAACGATTGACCCGGATATCGTTGCTTTGAACGGGGCCGCGGCGGCTCTGGCGATTTCCGACATCCCGTTTACCGGCCCGGTGGCCGCGGTGCGGGTGGGCAAAATCGACGGGCAACTGGTGGTCAATCCCACCAATGCCCAACTGAAAGAAAGCACCCTGAATCTGACGGTGGCCGGGGCGCCCCAGGGTCTGGTGATGGTGGAGGCCGGGGCCCAGATGGTCCAGGAAGAAGAAGTGCTGGAGGCCCTGTTCTTCGCCCAGGAGCAGCTCAAACCCATCCTGGCGCTCATCACGTCCATGGCCCAGGAGATCGGCCGGCCCAAACGGCCGGTGCCGGAGCCGCCGGATAACTCGGAGCTGCGGCAGAAAATCGAGTCGTTAGGGGGGGACAAGATCCTGGCGGCGATGTCCAGTCCGGAAAAAGAGGCCCGGCATCGCGCCATGGACCAGGTGCGCCAGGAGATTTTGGCGGCCCTGGGGTCGGAAGTAGAGGGCCGGGAGAAAGAAGCCAACGGCCTGATTTCGGAAGTGAAGAAGAAGCTGGTGCGGCACGAGATGTTGACGGAGCAACGCCGCATCGACGGCCGCGGCTTCGGCGACATCCGGGTCATCACCGGGGAAATCGCCATGCTGAGCCGCACCCACGGCTCGGCGGTCTTCACCCGGGGAGAAACCCAGGCCCTGGCGGTTACCACCCTGGGGACCCCCTCGGATGAACAGAAGATCGAGACCCTGGTGGGCGAGACGTTTAAGGCCTTTATGCTCCATTATAATTTTCCCCCGTATTCGGTGGGGGAGACCCGCATGATCCGGGGTCCGGGGCGGCGGGAAATCGGGCACGGGGCCCTGGCCGAGCGGGCCATTGCCCAGGTGCTGCCGTCGGCGGAAGAGTTTCCCTATACCATCCGCATCGTGTCGGAAATCCTCTCTTCCAACGGCTCCTCCTCCATGGCGACGATCTGCGGGGCCTCCATGTCCCTGATGGACGCCGGGGTACCCATCAAGGCGCCGGTGGCCGGAGTGGCCATGGGGCTGATCAAAGAGGATGACCGGGTGGCGGTGCTGTCCGACATCCTGGGCGATGAAGACTCCATCGGCGACATGGACTTCAAGGTGGCCGGCACCAGCCAGGGAATCACCGCCCTGCAGATGGATATCAAGATGACGGGACTGACCCGGGAGATCATGGGCAAGGCCCTGAGCCAGGCCCGGGAAGCCCGGCTGCACATCCTGGGCGAGATGGCCAAAGTCATCGCCGAGCCGTCGCCCACCCTGAAGGAACATGCGCCCAAGATCATCGTGATCAGCATTAATCCCGACAAGATTCGGGACGTGATCGGACCCGGCGGCAAAATGATCAAGAAGATCGTGGCCGCCACCGGGGTCAAGATGGACGTCGAAGACGACGGCCGCATCCACATCTCCTCGTCCGACCAGGCCGCGGCCGATGAGGCCATCCGGATGATCAATGAGATCACCGCGGAGGCGGAAATCGGCGCCACTTACCGGGGCGTGGTGAAGAAGCTTATGGACTTCGGCGCCTTTGTGGAGATCCTGCCGGGCACCGACGGCCTGGTGCACATCTCGGAGCTGGCCCACCGCCGGGTGAAAACGGTGGATGAGATCCTCAAGGAAGGCGACGTGGTGATGGTCAAGGTGCTGGACGTGGACCGGCAGGGTAAGATTCGCTTGTCCCGCAAGGCCCTGATCCCCAATGACAACCCGGAAGCGGAAGAATCCAACCGCTCTGATCGCAGGGACAGACGTGAACCAAAAAAGCGTCCTGAGTAACGGTCTGCGGGTCGTTACCGAGGAGGTGCCCCACTTCCACTCGGCGGCGGTGGGGATTTGGCTCAACGTGGGCTCCAGGGACGAGACCGGCGCCGAGAACGGTCTGACGCATTTCCTGGAGCACATGGCCTTTAAGGGCACCCCCCAACGCAGCGTCCTGGATATCGCCCGGGAAATCGACCAGTTAGGGGGCATGTGCAACGCCTTCACCAGCAAGGAGCAGACCTGCTTCCACGGGCGAGTCCTGGGGGAGCACCTGTCCCGGTTAGTGGACCTGTTGGGCGACCTGGTCCTCAGGTCGCACCTGGCGGCGGAGGACCTGGAACGGGAGCGGCAGGTCATCCTGGAAGAGATTTACGCCCAGGATGACAACCCGGAAGAACTGATTCAGGTCAACTTTGCCCGCAACTTCTGGGGGGATAACGCCTTCGGGTGGCCCATCCTGGGGGAAGCGGAGCACATCGCCACGGTAAGCCGGGAGGACCTGGCGGTTTACCGCCGGATCGCCTACCGGCCTGCGGATACGGTCGTGGCCGCGGCAGGCCGGGTCAACCACCAGGAAGTGGTGGACCTGGTGGCCGCGAGTTTCGAAGGGTTTGCCAACGGCGCTCCGGGCCGAGCCCGCCAGGCCGTCACCACCCATCCCGGGGTTTACGCCCTCTCCCGAGACCTGGAGCAGGTCAACCTCTGTCTGGGGGGCCCGGGTCTATCGGCGGGCGATCCCCGGCGCTACGCGGCCACTATGCTGCAGTTGGTCCTGGGCGGCAACATGAGTTCCCGCCTCTTCCAGGTCATCCGGGAACAGCTGGGGTTGGCCTATTCCATCCAGTCTTATCTCCAGTTTTTCAGCGATGCGGGCCTGGTAGGTATCTCTGCGGGGGTAAGCCCCAAAAACCTTTCGGCCATCATGGCCGCCATCCGCCGGGAACTCAAGCAGTTGCAGGAGGAGAAAGTCTCGGAGGCGGAGTTGACCGCGGCCAAAGAACACTTGCGGGGCTCCATCATTTTGTCCTCGGAGGATTGCGACCACCTCATGGGGCGGCTGGCCAAAAATGAGATCAATTTCGGCCGCTATATTCCCCAGGAAGACATCATCGCGGGCATGCTGAAGGTCACGGCGGACGAGGTCCGGGAAGTGGCCCGGGAGCTGCTGCGGCCGGAAGCCTGGGGCGTGGCGTTGCTGGGGCCGGTGGATGAGGCGGGCGATTATGGCCTATCGTAGACAGTGAGCAGGGAGCAGTGAGCAGAAACTGGGGATTGGGCGCAGGCTAAAGGCTGCGACTACCAAAAGCATTATTCGCCGGCAACCCTGTCTGAGGTCTTGCCGGCGCCGGGAGAATCAAACGGGGCCCTGTGGCCCCGCAGTTTTTCGGAATGCTGCAACAGCACAACCGGAGGGCCGCCCGGGCCGCCGGTCTTATCCCAAGTCAGTCGAGTTTTCTCCTAAAAATCCTCCTCGTCTTCCAGGATGGCCTTGTTGATGAATTTATAGAGGCTGCCGATCCACTCCAGCTCGTTTTCCAGTTCGGAATTGGCGAAGATCCATTCGCCGTCCCGATCCTTGGCGATAATGACGATCTCTTCGATTTCATCCAGCTCCTGGTAGAACTTCTCCACCACCTCTTTGACGGAACGTTGGGCCCTGGCAAACGGAATGATGTTTTTGGTCATGTGTCTGTGGCGGGGATAGGCGCCCGTCACCCTCCCTCATGGTTATTCCCTTCGGTTGAAGGGTGGGGTGTCTGTTTACCTTAATTCTTGAATGAACGGCGCAAAAAATCAATGATAATCTTGTTCACCGGCTCCGGCGCTTCCTCCTGGGGGGCATGGCCGACCTGGGGGAGGAGGTGAAATTCCGCCTGGGGCAGGTGCGCTTTCAGCCAACGTCCCTGGGCTGGGGGCAGGATCAGGTCTTGTGCGCCCCAGATGAGGGCGGTGGGCAGGGTAAGGCCCCGGAGCAGGGCGGCGATTTCGGCCAGGGGGCGAATCTCAAGGTGCCGGCAGACCTGGCGCAGGGCCAGGCGGCGGCGGAGGTCCCGGTAGAGGGGAGCGTAGCCGGCCACCGCCTCGGGGATCAGGGGTCCGGGGTGGCAGTAAACCAGGCGCATGAACCAGGGGAGCAACCAGGGGCCCAGAAGGGCGGCGACGGCTGCCCCCAGGACCGGCAGGCGCAGGGGCAAAAAGGCGTAGGGCACCCGGGCCAAGGCGGCGGCGGGGGCCAGCAGGACCAGGGCCGAGACCCGGGCCGGCTGCGCCTGGGCCAGGAGGAGGCTCAGGCCGCCGCCCAGGGAATTGCCGCCCAGGGCCAGGGTCTCGATACCGTGCCAGTCGAGAAAATTGAGGAGGCCCCGGAGGAGGCTCTGGGTGCGGTAATCCGCGTCCAGGGGCGCGGGGGAGCGGCCGTGGCCGGGCAGGTCCGGGGTGATCACCCGGAAGTGGCGGGACAGAGGCGCGCGGTTGTGGCGCCAGGAAAAGCTGGAGGCCCCCAGGCCGTGGAGCAGCACCAGGTCGGGGCCCTGGCCGGCGATCTCAACGTACCACTCCCGGGGGTGGATCACCGGCTCTCGCCCTGGCCGCCGGTGGCCGTGGGAGCATCCTCCGAAGGGCGGCGGGAGGCCGCGGACCCGGGCGCGGTCAATTCCGGCAGTCCGGGAGGCAGGCTGACGCTCCCCGGCAGCAACGAGGCCCGGATGGTGACGCCGGAGACCGTGGTCCAGGCCTGTTGCGGCACCAACTGTTTATCCACCGAGGCAAAGACTACGCCCCGGGAACCTGCAAAGACGGGGTTAATCAGGGAAACCATGGCCTCGAGGCCGGAGTCGCTGGCCGACCCCAGGCGCACCTCCATGGATTCGGGCTGGGGATAGGGAATGCCCTGGATGGTATTGGTCTCCCCCTGCCGGTGGGGGCCGATAATCCCCAGGCGGATGTTATAGAAGGCGGACAAGGGGTCATAGACCTGGCCGGCAAGGTCGGTTTGCCATTTTTTCGAGAGTCCCTTGCCTTGGTGCCACTCCCACAATTCCAGCCGGCCCCGGGGATAGTCGAAGCGGTATTCTTTCAGGCCATGCCTGCCATTGCGCCAGGTCTCTTCCCGGTAAATAAGGGGCAAGAGGCGGCGGTGGCGCCAGACCATCTCGGTGTGGAGGCGTTCGCGATGGCCTCCGGATATGAGTTTGATAAAGCCCTGAGTGTCCCCGGTGACTTCCGCGGCAAACCGTTCCGGGCTCAGGCGTTTTAGAGTGATCTGAACCCGGGCCGCATCCGGGAAGGTCAGGACTTCAACCCGGTAGCGCAAATCCTCCAGGAGGGCCGGGGCGGCCATGGCGGGAGGCCCCGGCAGGCAGAGGCGAACCAAAAGGAGCAGGGCCAGGCCGGGGAGGGCGCGCCCAAGGCGGGATGGAGTTCTCAAGGGGCAGCACTCCTCAGGGTTGGGCCTTAGGGGCGGGAGAAGAGGAGGCAGGCAGGGACAGCAGCCCCTCCTTCTTGATCTCGCCGGGGTTCAGTAAGCGCGCCGTGAGCCGGCCCAACAGGGGCACCCGGGTCCAGGCCAGGGTGGGCACCTGCTCCGGGCTGAGGTAACAAAAATATTGGTTTACCGCCTTGGATTTCGAACGGTGGCGGTCCAGCGTCACCTTGCGGACCTTCCCGGCGGCGAGGCTGATCATGAAGAACATCTCCCGGGGCGCCGAGGTGGACAAGAGCATGACCTTGAGGGTGGAGCCGCTTGGCAAAGGCCCGAAAACCCCCAGGCGGACGTTATAAAAAAAGCTCAAGAAGTCATACACCGGGCTTTTCATGGGCACTTCCCATTGCTTGACGGAATCACCGCGGTCGGCCTGGCGCCAGAGCGACACGCGGCCGCTCTCATGGTCAAAGCGGTACTCTTTCAGGATGTGCTGACCATTGCTGGTAAACTCTTCCCGATAGATCAGCGGTACCAGCCGCCCGTCCCGAAAGACCATCTCAGTCTGGTAGCGCTCGGGCAACCAGTGGTTCGACAACTGTCCCAACCCCTGGGTCGCTCCGGTGACCTCCGCCAGGTAACGTCCAGATTCCAACTCCTTGAGGACCAGATGTACCCGGCTCACGTCCGAACAGGGGCCCAGGTTGACCTGGTACTCCAGGTCTTCCCGGATGACCGGCGACGAGGCGGCCATGGCCGGAGGCGTCGGCAGGTAAAGCTGAACCACAAGCAGCAGGGCCAGGCAGGGGAGGGCGCGGGCAAGGCGGGATGGGGTTTTCAAGCGGCAGGGCTCCTCACTGAAGGGGTTTAGGAACAAGAGAAGGGGAGGGGGGCAGGGCCAGCAGTCCCTCCGGCTTGATGTCGCACGGGTTCAATAAGCGCCCGGCGAGCTTGCCGAACAGGGTGACGCGGGTCCAGGCCAGGGTGGGCACCTGCTCCGGGTTGAGGTAGATGAAATAGTGGTCCATGGCGTTGGAATCAGGCTGGCGGACGTCCAACATCACCTTGCGGCCCTGGTCGGTGACATCGCCGATGCGAAAAGCCAGTTCCTGGGGTTTGGGGGTGGGCAGCATGGCCACCTGCAGGGTGGCGCCGCCGAGTAAAGGCCCCATAGCGCCTATCCGCACGTTGTAAAACAGGGTCAGCAGATCATAGACACGGCCCTGCAGGGGCACTTCCCAATCCTTGACCGGGTCGCCGCCGTCGGCCTGGCGCCAGAGGGTGAGGCGGCCGTGCTCGTAGTCGAAGCGGAATTCTTTCCGGATATGCTTGCCCTTGGACATAAATTCTTCGCGATAGACCAGGGGGACGAGGCGCCCCTCCCGTAAGACCATCTCGGTCTGGTAGCGCTCGGGCAGCCAGCGGCTCAGCAACTGCCACATTCCCTGGGCGGCGCCGGAAAACTCCGCCAGGTAGCGGCCCGGCTCCAACTCCTTGAGCACCAGGTGCACCCGGGCCACATCGGACCACGGCCCCAGGCTGACCTGATACTCCAGGTTTTCCCGAATTTCCGGCGGGGGCGCGGCCGCAACCGAGAGCGGCCCCGGGGCCAGTTGGAGAAAGAGGAGCAGCAGGAGTACGCGGGCCGGCATCAGTCGTCCCCGCCTTGGGGTTCTTTGGGGGGCGGCGGCCCCCACATCCCGGTGGCGAAACGGTTGGCCCACCACTTCTGGAGGTCCTCGGGGCCGGCCTCTTCCACCAGGTCGTAGCGATAGTCTTCGATGAATTGGACGATCAGTTGGTAGGCCGCGTTAATCTGCTGCATTTGGGCCCGGTGGGTAAGCTCCGCGCCTGCCGGGGCGCGGTCCGGATGCCAGCGTCGGGCGGCCCGGCGATAGGCTGCCTTGATCTCCTTTTTGGTGGCCTTGAGATCGAGACTCAAGAGCTCGCGGGCTTCTGCCAGGGTCATAATCAGGGGTCCCGATGCATCGATTGCATGAGCGGCGCGTGAAACGCGCCCTACGGCTCTGGTCATTATATCCGGGATTCATCCGGGGGCAAACAAGCTATTGAGCCGGGGACCGGCGCGCCCCGGGGCTTCGAGTGACAAGAGCTCAAGGGGCCGGGTCGGGGGGGCGGGCGGCCGCCGCCCCGGGGGTGGATTTTAAGAACGGGGCCGGGCGGTTTCCTTGTCTTATGGGCGAAATCATGGTAACATAAAATAATTCACCTAGTTGCCTTTGGCCAGGGGGTGAGCCCGCCGCCGTCCAGGTGGCCGGCACCTTCGGTTGCCCGGGAGCGGGTGCAACCGGCAAAAGGCTGGCAACTCCCACGGTTATTAAGATTTTTCATAAGTGGGGGACATCAATCGGACCTGCCGCAGAATCTCCCACGAGGAGAGGCTGCGGCTCCGCAGCCGCGCAGCGCCGGAGGCGGGAAAGGGGAAAGTAACCATTCCATGACATCAAATCAGAACTTAGACATGGGCGCCAGCGAACTGAACCAGACCCTGGAGCGGCTTACCGACGAGATCATGGCGAACCATCAGAACCAGGACGAACTGGTGTTGGTGGGCATTCGGACCGGCGGGGCGTTTTTGGCCCAGCGGCTGGCCGCCAACATTTCCCGGCGGAGTTCCCGGGCGGTGCGGGTGGGGGTGCTGGATATCACCCTCTACCGGGACGACTGGACCCAGCTCAGTCATAAGCCCCTGGTGGGCAAGACGGAATTGCCGGGGTCGATTGACGGCCAGGATGTGGTGCTGGTGGACGACGTGCTGTTTACCGGCCGCACCATCCGGGCGGCGCTGGACGCGCTGATCGATTACGGGCGGCCCCGGCGCATCGAATTGGCGGTGCTGGTGGACCGGGGCGGCCGGGAGCTGCCCATCCAGCCGGATTATGTGGGCCGGGCCATGGCATTGCCCTCGGGGCAGAGAGTCAACGTTTACCTGACCGAGATGGGACGGCCCGACGAAGTGGCCATCGAATTGGGCCCCCCGGCACGGTCTTGATGGAGCGGCAGAAACGGGCCAAGACCCGGAGCAGTGGCGATCTCGCGCCCCTGGCCCCGGAGGCCCGGGCCAGGCTGGAGGCCCAGGTGGCCGGGGTGGTGGCGGCCTTGGAGACGGGAGTCGAGCCGGACGGCCTTCTGGAAAAAGCCGCCGGCGATCCCCAGGACGCTGACTGGGACGCCCACCTCATGGACGCCTTGGGGGCCTTAAACCATCCGGCTATCCCGGTTCTGCTGGCGGCGCGGTTCGGCCGCGCCCGGGATAAAATCCGGCGCAAGGCGCTGAAGAAGACTCTGCACCGGCTCAAGACCCGGGGGGTGGCGGTTGCCGCGGATCTCCTGCCCCGGGAAGAGGCGAAGGCCGGGGCACCGCGACCCGGGACCGCCAAGGTCTTCGTTTCCCCTATTTTTGGCGACGGCGAAAGCTACGTGATTTTCGAGGGCCCGCCGGAGGTCCTGGGCGGCAACTTCCTGGTGGCCAGGGTCAGCGACCGGGACGGTTTTAGGGAGTGCGTGCTGCTGACCCTGAAGCGCGGGCAGCAGGCGGAGTTTTGGGACCGGTTTAGAGAGCAGGGCCTGGACCAGTGGTTTTCCCCGCCCCCGGCTTATGCGGTGGGGCTGCTGGAGGAGGCGTACGCGCGGCAAGGCGCCGCCGCCGCCCACTATCGGCCCTTACGGGAAAAGATTTTGCGGCATTGGGGCCCCGCCGAGGACGCCCCAGACCTGGAGCGAGTGCTGCCGGCCCCAGCCCCGGGGGAGGCGCCGCGGCTCTTGGAGCACTGCCGGCAACTGGTCCTGGACCCGCTGTTCCACGCCTGGATGCCGGGGCCGGAAGAAATTGGCCCCTGGCTCGATAAACTCCAGGAGGTACAGGACAGTCCCCTGGTGTTGTCGGATCAGCAGAAGCAGGTGCGCACCGACGGGGTGCTGGATGAAGCCACCCGGGCCCTCTACCCGCCCGAGACCCGGCCGGACTGGGGCCGGCGCCTCCTGACCACGGCCTACTATCTGCACCTGAGCGGCAGGGAGGAGGACTCCCGGGCCGCCCGGGCGGCGGCGGCCGACCTGGCCGCCCCGGAGCCGAGCAACCTTACCGGGGAAAACGCTTTGCTGAAGGGCCTGGTGCAGTACGCGGTGCGCCTGGCCTGGCAGGTTAAGCAACCCCGGGAGCCCGGTGCACCATCCGGTCTGGTGGTCCCACCCGGTGAGGCGGGGCTCATCCGGAGGTAAGCATGATCCACACCTTGAGCGTGCCCACGAGCCGCCGCACCGAGATGGTGGACATAACCGGCCAGATTCAGGAAGTGGTACGCTTAAGCGGGGTTACCGAGGGGGTCTGCCATATCTTCGAGGCGCACACCACTGCGGGCCTGACCATTAACGAAAACGCCGATCCGAGCGTGCAGGCCGACATGCTCATGGTGTTCAAAAAGATCATCAGCGAGGAGGAGGCCTATCGCCACCTGGAAGGCAACTCCCCGGCGCACGTCAAGGCTTCCCTCATGGGGGCGCAGCTCACGGTGCTGGTGAGCAACGGGCGCCTGCTCCTGGGCACCTGGCAGGGAGTCTTTCTGTGTGAATTCGACGGGCCTCGGACCCGCAAGGTGCACATCAAAATTATGGCAGGTTAAATGGCGCGAACCCGGGAATTCTTCAGCGAGGTGATACTGGACGGCCTCCCTCTGGCGGCCTACCGGAAGGCCCCGGCCGCCATCAGGGACCGCAACCTGCTCAAGGACTTACTGGAATACCTCCATATCCGCCTGGGGCTGCTGGCCCCGTATGACGCCTCCTATCCCCTCATCGAACCCCGGGAGCTGCTGCCTTCCTTTGAAAAGAATTTTTCGGAATACAAGCATCTGCCGAGCTTCAGTATGGTGGTTTTCAACCGGGTGCTCTCCTACCAGGAGGAAATTTTCCAGTTCGATATCCTCCATCCGCCGGGAGAAGGGAAGCGCCGGCCGGTGCGGGAAAATTTAGATAAAATCGTCCCTCACCTGGACCGTGACCTCAGGTCCGTTATCAAGCAGCTATTAGGCGGCCGGGATATCACCGACCTGGCGCACTACCCGGAACTGGTGCGGTTTCTGGTCCACATGGACCGGGCCCACGTGATGGCCCGGGATGAGGCGGGGGATTTTCGCCTGATGGGGGTTTACGCCTCCTTTCCGTCGGATTTGGACAACGAGCTCAAGGCCCTGGGGCGCAACCTGGGCAAGTTCAAAAAGCTGGACAGCGCCACCTACGAACGGGAACGGGAATTCGTCTACCAGTTTCTCATGGAACTGTACGGGTTTCCCATCGCCTCGGAGCGCCGGACCTCAGGAGCGCTGTTCGCCCGGCGGTTGAGCCGCATCAAGGAGCAATACCTCATTAAGGTGCTGGGCGCCTCGGACCGGACCATCACCAGCCTGTCGGGGTTTGAGCAGAAGCGCTATCCCCTGGTGGAAAAGGTGGCTCTGATTCCGCTGTCGCCGGGGCTGGCGGAGGCGCACCCCCAGATCAGGGAAGGCGGGTTTTACGTGGATCCCAAGCGGCGGGTGGTGATCCTGAAGGTGACCTATCAGCAGCACAAGTACAACCGCTACAATGTCCTGGAAGACCGGGCCCTGTCCATTGTGCGCCAGGAAATCATCCACCCTTACCACGGCGGCCGGGAGGCGAACCTCAACATCCTGAAGGACACCAAACGGACCCTGAAAGAGCTCACCGATATCGTCCGGGGCGAGCACAGCGGTTCCATCACCTACCGGCGCAGCGACCTCATCACCTCCACCAAGACTCACGAGGACCGGCTCAAATTCCTGTCGGCCTGGCTGGCCAAGAATCAGCGGCGGCTGGGGGCCTATGGCCAGGAGACCTTCGAGGCCGCGAAGAAGCTGCTGAACAGCTATCTGTCGCAGCGGGACTACCGGGAGGGGTTCACCAAGAACCGGGAACTGCACCGGGAAGTGGTGCAACGTCTGGCCTACCTGAACCAGGTGCAGCAGCTCCAGCCCCTGGAAAAGCTGGCCCAACCCGGGAAGCGCCAGCCGGGGCTGGGGCCCAGCGGCCGTCTGGCCCTGGCCGTGGCTTTTCTGGAGGAAAACCAGGACCGGCTGCCGTATCTCTACCCCGACCTGTTCCAAAAATGCTGCCATCTCCTGGACCAGATCTGGCACTATCCTTACTTTAAAGAATTGCTGGCCGAAGGGAGTCCCCCGAGCAGTCCGTTCCGGCGCCGGGTTTGGGATTTGCTGATGCGGGGCAAGGAACTCCAGGCGGATATGAAGAAGCAACACTGCTGGATCAAAGGGGAAGCGCAGCACGGGACGCCGTTCCCGATGGTAGGCCCCGGGTCGCGGCCGCCTTCCTCCCCCGAGACGGCTTGAGCTGGGCGCATCGGCCTAAGTTTTGTCTCTAAACCCCCTGAGCTTACCTCTGCTTCGAGAAGTTCAAGGTTCAAGGTTCAAAGTTCAAAGTTAAGAGTGGGGGCATCAGGAATTTTGCATGATTTTTGGGTGGGGCAAAGGCCCGGGATTGCCCTCGAGGGGAGGGAGGAATAAAGAAAGAACTTCTGCCAAGCGCGATGATTCCCGGGTTTTCCCAGCTTAAAAATGGGTTTCCTCTCTTGAAGCGATCCAAAGCGTGATTATTATATAATTGAGACCCGAGGACCGGAAAATCTGCCGCCGGCCCCCCTCAAGCAATGCGAAAGGAAGGGGCGCG
>JBKQVS010000042.1:0-5061 GCA_052139855.1 Desulfobaccales bacterium | reverse complement strand
TACTTGGCCATAGGTTCCCACTGGCTGGAGCCGACGACACCGATACAGGCTTCCCCCAGCTCGGCGAATTTGGGCTCCGGCGGGGCCACCAGCAAGGCGATCATCTTGGTGGGAACCTTCTTTTCGTAGAGCTGGCGGGCGAAGGTGGTGGTGTCGGCAAAATGGCCGCCGCCCATCACCGCGTCCGAGGCGGCGGGAATCTTGTTGATAAAGGGGGCGAAGTCGGTGGTGCCGCTGTCATACCCTTCAAAGAGCGGTACCTGCATGCCCTTACTTTCGGCGTATTTCTTCAGGCCATTGACCACGTCGGTGGAGAACTTGTCATTTTCATGAATGATGGCCATCTTCTTGGCCTTGGGGTCGAGCTTCAGCAGGAGATCCACGGCGCCGGTGAGGTAACGACTGGCGGGGGTGTAAGTCATATAGACCAGGGTATAACCTTTCTTGTAAGTGGAATCGGACGAGGCGCCGGTGGCGATCATGATTCTTTTATACTGTTGGGCGATGACTGCGGCGGCGTCGGCCAGCCCGCTGCTGTAGGGGCTGATGAGAAAGTCGGCCTTGTCGCTGCTGATGAGCCGGGTGTAGAGTTCCTGGACCCGATCCTTGTTGCTCTCATCGTCATAATACTTGGTCTCAACCTTGAGCTTGGTGCCGTCGGGCAGCTTGATGCCGCCCGCCTGGTTGACCTGCTCCACCCATAAGTTCAGGCCGTTGATCTGGCGGGTGGCCTCAACATTGAGCTTGCCGGTCTTGGAGGCGGTGAAGCCGATGAGTATGGTTTTGTCCGCGGCGGCGGCGCCGGGAGGAGCGGCTAGGGAAGATAGAATCAAACTTAGGGAAAGCGCAACCGCAAAACCTATTGCGAAACGTTTCATGGTTCCTCCTCTTGGTATGGTTCTCTGGTTAACCTGCAGCAAGGGAAGCAAAAGGAAAAAAGGAACAAGGACTCAAACCTTAACCATTTATAATTATTTATCGAGGATTTATCAAGAGAAACTTACCTAAAATTATAGATAAGAGCCGGATTTACGCCTGCCATCCTCCAGGTTTGAGGCCGGTTGCCGAGGCGGCTGGAAACCGGCAGGGTTTTTACCCCGTCAGGGGGGTTCCGGTGAAGCATGGCGCTCCCGGCGCAGGTAGGGGTGGAGCGCGTCCAGACCTTCTTTGGGGGTGACCTGACCCTGGAAGCGGAACGGTATGCGGATCAGGCCGCCCAGCACCTCGGAGAGGCGGAAACCGCCGGCGACCTGGTAGTGGATAGGCGGCGGTTCAGGTCTGAGCAGCAGGGGGAGCAGCCCCAGGACGGCGGGCAGTTTCACCTGGATGGGGACCTGGGCCACCGCCTGCCCCCGGGGCGGCAGATTCACCGGGGTGTCACTGGCCCCCTGGGCGACGCTTTTGCCCTCCAACCACAGCTCATAGTCGTAGCCTTTGAGGTCAAGGGATTGGTCATTGGGATTGGTCAGGAGGAGCGTGACGGCCAGGGGCCAGCCCTCGTGGGTGGGGCGGCCGAGAGCGATGCCCTGAAAATTGATTTTCGGGGGCTGGATTTCCCCCTTGGCCAACTGGCGGACGCCACAGGCCGGAATGGCCGCGAGGAGTATCAGCGCCAGGAAAATACCGAGGCAGGCCTGCCGAAGACGGAGATGCATCCGGTGGATTACTCCTTACAGGCAACCGGGGCCATGCGCCTTACGGCCATGGCCCCAAAAGTTGTTAAAGAAGTATATCACATTGAGACTTCTGAAAAAGTTTTTTGCCGGGGGCTGGAAAGGCTTGCCCCCGACTTTTCGGCCCTCTCCTGGGCTGAGATCCGCGGGAGTTTAGGGGCAAACAATCATTTGCGCCTCACGGCAGCCACCATGGCCGGGGAGACGGCCGGAGCCCGGTTGGACCAGGCCTGGCGGATAAAGGAGATCACCGCGGCGATTTGGGTGTCGTCCAGTTTATCCTTCCAGGTGGGCATCTGGCCCATATCGCCTTTGCGGCCATTGAGGACGGTGGCGATCACCGGCTGGGGGTCACCCACCACAAAGGGGTTCCCGTCGTGAGCCGGAAAGGTGCCGGGGAGTCCTTTGCCGTTGAGCCGGTGGCAATCGGCGCAATTGTCCTCGAAGACTTTTTGGCCTTGCCGGACGAGGTCGCCGGGTTCCTGGGCCCAGGCGCTGCCTCCCAGGAGCCCCAGGACCAGGAAGAGCAGAAGAGTCCGCATGCGGCTATTTCATCGCGGCCGGCAGCCCCAGGGAAGGAGTGGGGGTCACCAGGTTCTGGGTCCCGAAAGGATCTTTGAATTCCTCCTGGGGCTTGAAGTTGAGCTTCTTGACCCCGCGGTTTTGCAAGTATTTGGCCAGATCCAGGTTGACGTCCACGGAAGTGTCCACCCCGGCCTTGGCCAGGGCCTGGCGCAGCAGGGCGGCGGATTTTTCCGCAAAGGCCACTGAGTCGCCGCAGATACGGGCGGCCTCGGTGGGGTTGTGGAAGCCCGCAGAATTTTCGGCGCCGACGAAATTCAGCCGGTAAAAGGCCTCCAGATACGAGTCTTTGGCCTGATCATACAGAGCCTTGTCGATACTTTTCCCTTCGGCCTGGGCCTTGTGGGCCGCTTCGAAGAGCTTGGCAGCCACGGCGTTGGCGTACCCCGCCCGGTTCAGGAGGGAGGTGGTGCGTTCCTGGATGGCGATCACCTGGGCTTTGAGCCAGTCGGCAGACTCGGCGTGGCACTGCTGGCAAGCCAACATCCCCTGCCACAGAGGGCTGCCGACATTGTGGTTGGAGATCTTGTTGGCCCCCACCCGCATATACTGCATGTGGCAGTCGGCGCAGGCCACGTTGGCGTTCCAGTGAACACTATTCCTGCTATACAGCTCAAATTCCGGGTGACGACAGAAGGCCAACTTGAAGCCGGTGACGTCCTGCTTCCACTCCCCGAGGGCGGGGTCGCTTTTGATAACCTTGATGATATTCTCGATGGAGATGTCCCCCATCTTGCTGCCCTTCCAGGGGAAGAAGACCCCTACGGACTTCATCTCCTGGTCCTTGGGGATGTTGTAGGTCACGTGGCATTGGGCGCACACCAGAGACCGTTTTTCCTGGCGGGTGGCGGTGGCCAGGTTGAAGTTCATGTCCCTGAGGGCATTATCCAGGGTCCAGCGGGAAATCTTCAGGTCCATGGTCTTGTTGTCGTGGCAGTCGATGCACATTACCCCCATGCGCTGGAACTGGACCGGGATCTTGGCGTGCACCTCCAGGTAGGGGTCCTTAAAGTAGTTGGCCCCCATCTCCTTCATCATCGTGGGAGCAAACGGGGTTTTGCAGGTGAGACAGACGCCGCCGGCCTTGAGGCGGGAGGGGTCGATCTCGAGCTGGTCGATGAGCATGTAGAAATGGCCCCGGATCTCGTTGTACTCCACCCCGAAGCCCCAGCCGTTGAACAAGAGGGCCATGAAGGGGTATTCGCTCAGCTTGTCGAACTTGTCGCCGCCGGTCCATCCTTTGCGGTATTTGCTGAGCCCCGGCGGGTTGGGGTCCTTGCTCTTGAGCCAGGAGTCGTATTCCAGGGGATAGGCCTTGCCCCACACCGCGGGGTCGTATTCGCCGTCGGGAATGCTCACCGTCTTTACCGGCTCGGGCTTGGGGGGCGAACAGGTGCCTGCCAGCAGGATGATTCCCGCCAAGACCATCAACCAGACCACAAAACTTACGCTGCGCCTCTTCATAAGCTGTTCCGTCCTTATCACTTAAGGGGTCCTGGTCTCAATCGCGCCGGTCCGTCGGTGGGACATGCGGCGATGGCAATCCCAGCACCGCCGGTCTGGGCTGACGCGTGAGATGATTTCGGCATGGCACCGCTGGCAATTACCCTGGACCACCGCGGCGCCGTGCTTGGAGATGCGAATGGTTTCGGAGACGCGGCCCGTATGAAACGCCAGGGAATCCTTGACACCTTCCACGGACTTCCAAAACAGGTGGTTGGCCAGATTGTTGTTGGGCAGGTGGCACTCCACGCACTTGATGTTCTGGTGGGCGCCGGAGTGAAACCAGGCTTCATATTCCGGCTGTAAGACGTGGCAACTGCCACAAAACTCCGGACTTTCGGATTTGGTATAGAGGCCGGGAGAGCCAAAGGCCATGTAGGCGCCGAGGATCGCAACGGCCACCGCCCCCGCCAGCACATAGAGAAGGAATTTTTCGTAAGAAAGGGCCATGAGAATTCCTTCAGTCAGGACGGAGAGCCGGACCAACCGGCCAGGGGGCCGGGAGGTCGCTCCGGGAAGCGATACGGTAACAGGTTAGACGAAATACCCCTGATCTGCCCCGGGAGGGAATGCCAGGAGACCCTTCAGGCGACCCCAGCATACTTGACCCGGCACCTCAAATCAATCATTTTTTCTCTGATGTCGACGATTTTGTCAGAGGAGGGGGGGGTGGCGGTGGGATGGCGGCTCTCCCCGGGTGGGGCTCCAGGGGCATCGCCTCAGTAAACCAGAGGGGCAGAGCATCGGCCACCACCAGGCCCTGGGGAGTGGCGATGACCCGGCCGCGGTCCACCCGGAGAAGGCCGGCCTGGATGAGTTCGGCGAGAATGGCGTCGCCGCGGGGCTGCTCCCGGATGATCTCGAGGCTGACGCCTTCACGGGTGCGGAAGCCCAGGCAGAGGGTCTCGAGGCGGATTTGGGCCGGGGTGAGGGTTTCGGACCCGGCCAGGGGGGCGGCGCCGGCGTTCAGGGAGGCGCAATATTGCTCCACGGATGAAAAATTCCACCAGCGGCGCCCGGCCTGAAAGGAGTGGGCCGCGGGGCCCAGCCCCAGGTAGGGGGTCCGGGTCCAGTACTTCAGGTTGTGGCGGCAGACGTATGGTTCTTCCCGGGCGAAATTGGACACCTCGTAGTGGATATAGCCTCGGGCGGTGAGGAAGTCGGCAGTGAGGAGGAAGAATTGGCGCTGGGTTTCCTCATCCGGGAGATTGAGCCGGCCGGCGGCAGCCAGGCGGCCCATGGGGGTATCGGGGGTTAGGGTGAGCTGGTAACAGGAGAGATGTTCGGGGGCGAAACTGAGGGC
>JBKQVS010000041.1:0-38714 GCA_052139855.1 Desulfobaccales bacterium | reverse complement strand
TATTCCAGGCCGGCGATGGCCAGCAAATCCCGGGGCTCCTGCACCACCCCCATCCCCCGACAGAGATGGCAGGGGGAGTGATAGGCCACTTTCTTTTGGCCGCCCCTGAAGCGCTCGGGCTTCACTTTAAGGACCCGGGTCAGAAACGAGCTGAAGTCAATGAGTTTGCCCACCAACTGCTCGGCTTTCACGGCCGCCGGGGTGCCGCCCAGCAGCTTGGGGTAGGCCTCCTTGAGGTGGGAGCCGCAGGAGGCGCACAGGGTCAGGATATAATCGTAATCCGCCGGGTCTATGGCCGCGAGGTTCTGGAGGGCCACTTCCCGGGCCACGGCCTTTTCCGCCATCATCTTGGCGGGAAGACCGCAGCAGGTCTGGCCCATGGGATATTCCAGCTGCACCCCCTGGTCTTTCAAGGTCTTCACCAGGGCCAGGCCCTGCTCGGGGTAAACAAAGTCCACCAGGCAGCCGCCGAAAAGGGCGACCCGGTAACGGGGGTTGGGCACCTGCTGATGGAGTTTGGGCCACAGGTCCCGGAAGGGGGTCCGGGCAATGACCGGCAGGCTGCGGAAGCCGTGCTCCTTGCCGAAGAAGAACGGCAAGTGCCGGATGAAACCGTCACCCCGGGCCAGGGGCCGCTGGGCCAGGGAGGCCCGGCGCAGGATGAAATGGAAGAGTTTGCGGTCCTTCAGGACCCGGCGCAGCAGCTTATTTTTCAGGGGCAGCTTCGCCTCGCCTTTCAAAACCTCGCCGTAGGTTTCCTTAATGAGATGGGGGAGATCGATGCCCGCGGGGCACACCGCTTTGCAGGCCTGGCAGTTGAGACAGTTCTGGACGATGGCCCGATCATTTTGGCGGCCATGGTAAAAATAGGTGAGGATCAGGCCGATGGCGCCGATATAGACGTGGCCGTAGTTGTGGCCGCCCACCAGGCTGTAGATGGGGCAGACGTTGGCGCAGGAGCCGCACCGCACACAGCGCAGGGCCTGGGAAAACACGGGGTCCCGGGAGATGGCCAGGCGGCCGTTGTCCAGAAAGACGACGTGCATCTCCTTCCGGCCGCCGGGGGCGGTGCGGCATTCGTTGGCCCCGGTGATCCAGGAGACGTAGGAGGTGATGATCTGGCCGGTGGCCCGGGGGGGCAAAATCTTGAGAATGCGCAGGGCGGCATGCAGGTCGGGCAGCAGTTTGTCCAGCCCCACCAGGGCCACGTGGACCCGGGGCAAGGTGGTGGTCAGGCGGGCGTTGCCTTCGTTGCTGATGATACCCAGGGTGCCGGTGGCGGCGATGGCGAAGTTGGCCCCGGAAATTCCCATATCCGCGGTGAGGAAGGCCTTGCGCAACTCTTTGCGGGCCACCTTTACCAGGCTGCCGATGTCGGGCGCCTGGGGCTCGCCAGTGACTTTGGTGAACAGGTCCGCCACCTCCTGCCGGGACAGGTGGATGGCGGGCATGACCATGTGGGACGGGCCTTCGTGGCGCAGTTGGATGATCCACTCTCCCAGGTCCGTTTCCACCACTTCGAAACCTTCGGCCTCCAGGTGATCATTGAGGAAGGTCTCCTCCGCGGTCATGGACTTGGATTTGACGATCTTCTTGACCCGGTTGTCCCGGGCGATGGCGGCGATGATCTCGTTGGCCTCCCTGGCGGTGGCGGCCAGGTGCACCTTGACGCCGGCGGCTTCGGCCCTGGCCTTAAATGCCTGGTAAAGTTCTTCCAGGCGGGGCAGGGCCTTATCCTTGCCCCGGGCGATTTCCCGGCGCAAGGACTCGATGTCCACGCCCTGGAAGATGCGGCCCTGGGCTTCTTTATAAGCCGTGGCGAAGGTGCCCATGGCGGCGCGCAGAAATTTGTTGTCCAGGGCCTGCTTCAGACGCTTTTTGTATTCCTTGAGATTTTGGGCCGTGTTGATCATGGTTCCCGGTCCCTTAACATGAGCACGTGCAGCTCCTGGGGGCCGTGAACCCCGATGGTGAGGACGCGCTCGATGTCGGCGGTGCGGGAGGCCCCGGTGATGAAAGCCAGGTAATTGGGGGGCGACGCCATCAAGCGGTTCATTTCGTCCTCCAGGGCTAAAGAATCCGGTTGGAGCCGGGAGACGGGCAAGACCGCCACGTGGGTTTCCGCCAGCATGGTGGCCAGACGCAGGTCTTCAGAGCCGGAGTCCAAGACCAGGCTGCCGGTCTCGGCAATCCCCCAATCGGCCAGGGTCAGGGCGGTGTGGAGGTCGGCGGCGTGCTCCCTCAGGTTATCCGTGACCAGACTCACCCCGGCCCGGCGGCAGGCTTCCTCCAGGGCGGCCCGATCCTGGCCCTCCCAGCCGAAGGCGGCCATGGATTTGCCCCCTTGTTTTATGGTAAGATCGGCGGCATAATCGAAGGCCGCAGGCAAGTCCATGATCTCGGAGATCACCACCTGGACGGCCGCGGCCTTTTCCTTAAAGAGATTCAGGTCAGTCTGTGGCGCCATACAGTCATGCCTCTCGATATTGGGCGAAGGGTTTGGCGGTGGCGGGGAAGACCACCGGGGTATGGTCTTACCAATGTGTAACTGGCGAGGACAACCGAAGATTAATTATTGGTAAGACCACTTGACAATATGGTATGAAACCGTAAAATAGTTGTCAAGGGAAAAAATGCCGGGGGGCAATTTTTAGGTGCGGAGGAGAACATGGCGGCATTGCTTAAACCCATCAAAGTGAAGCGGGTTTCGGACCAGGCCTATGAACAGATCCGGGACCTCATCTTTCGGGGCCAGCTGAAGCCCGGGGAGCAGATCATGCCCGAGCGGGACCTGGCCCAGGCCCTGGGGGTAAGCCGCCCCACGGTGCGGGAGGCTATCAAGCAGTTGGTGACCATGGGCCTCCTGGAGCATCGCCAGGGTCAGGGAACCTATGTGCGCTCTATCAGCGATCAGCGGGAACTCAATCCCCTTGCGGCCATGATCGAGGGTCACAGCCCCACTCTGGAGGAACTCCTGGAGGTGCGGATGGGGCTGGAAGGCCAGGCGGTGACTCTGGCGGCCCAGCGGGCCACGCCTGAAGACCTCCAGGTCCTGGAGAAGGCCCTGGCCCAGATGCTGGAGGAAAACCGGGCCGGCCGGTTGGGCATCGAAGCGGATGTGTCCTTTCACATGGCCATCGCCTATGCCACCAAAAATACGGTGCAGGTCCACATTATGAAGACGTTTTATGACCTGCTGCACTACGGCATCAAAGAGAATCTGCATTATCTCTATGAGGACCCCGCCAACCTGGATATGATCGGCAAGCAGCATACTGAGATCTTTGAGGGCATCAAGGAGCATAATCCCGAGGCGGCCTACGCCGCTATGCAACGGCACATCTCCTTTGTCCTGAATTTCTTTAAGGGGCGGCAGCCGCAAACCCTCCTGCCGGGAAGCGTCGCGTCGAGACGCGAATCGAATTAATTCTCGGCTGCGCCTCTTGGGAACGGGGTGTTGCCCCGCACCGAAAAAGATCAGACCACTTCTCCGAAAAAAAGATTATTTGGCGGGTTATTCAAAAGGTCTTACCAATTGACAAAGGTGCCAGGGACAAATATTATTGAGAATACATTGCCAAGCCCTACCCGTAAGAAGGAGACGGATATGGTCAGTGACAGCCTGGTAAAAGAATTCCAGCGGCTCCTGGGAAAGGAGCAGGTCTTTCTCCAGGAAGCCGATCGGCTCACCTATGCCTATGACGCCGCGGTATTGGAACCCGTGCTGCCGGCCCTGGTGGTCAGGCCCAAGTCAACGGAAGTCCTGGGGCAGGTAGCGAGTTTGTGCAACGAACACGGCCTGCCGTTGACGGTGCGGGGCGCGGGCACGAACTTGAGCGGCGGCACCATTCCCCTGCCCGGGGGCGTGGTGGTGCTGACCAATGCCCTCAACCGGATTCTGGAAATCAACGCCGAAGACCTGTACGCCGTGGTCCAGCCCGGGGTGATCACCGCCAAGCTGGCCCAGGCGGTGGAAGCTAAGGGGCTGTTTTATCCGCCTGATCCGGGGAGCATGGCGGTTTCCACCCTGGGCGGCAACGTGGCGGAAAATGCCGGGGGCTTGCGGGGGCTCAAATACGGGGTCACCCTGGATTACATTATGGGCCTCAATTTTTTCTCGGCGGCGGGGGAGGTGGTGAAGACCGGATCCCGCACCGTCAAGTGCGTCACGGGCTACAATCTCACCGGCCTGCTGGTGGGCTCCGAAGGCACCCTGGGGGTGATCTCGGAGATCATCCTCAAGCTCATACCCCTGCCGGAAGCCCGAAAGGCCATGCTGGCCACTTTCGCCAACGTGGCCCAGGCCTCGGAAACCGTGGCCGCGATCATCGCTAACCGCATCATGCCGGCTACCCTGGAATTCCTGGATAACTTCACCATCCGCACCGTGGAGGATTACAGCCACGCCGGGCTGCCGGTTGAGGCCGCGGCCCTGTTGCTCATCGAGGTGGACGGGCATCCCGCGGTGGTGGAGGAGGAGGCCGAGAAGGTTTCGGCCATCTGCCGCCAGCACGGGGCCACGGAAGTGCACACCGCCAAAGATGACGCGGAGCGGGACCGGGTCTGGAGCGCCCGGCGGGCGGCGCTGTCGGCCCTGGCCAAGCTGAAACCCACCGTGGTTCTGGAGGATGCCACCGTGCCCCGGAGTAAAATTCCGGCCATGATCCGGGCCATAGAGGAAATCAGCCGGCGCTTTGAGGTGCCCATTGGCACCTTCGGCCACGCCGGGGATGGCAATCTCCATCCCACCATCCTGACGGACCGGAGAAACGAGGCCGAATGGCACCGGGTGGAGGCGGCGGTGGACGCCATCTTTGAGGCGGCTCTGGGCTTCGGAGGGACGCTTTCGGGGGAACACGGCATCGGCACCGCCAAGTCCCGTTATCTGGAAAAAGAAGTGGGCAAAGGCACCATCCTCTACTCCAAGCGGATCAAGGCGGCCCTGGACCCCAAGAATATCCTCAACCCGGGAAAGGGGATCGGGGAAGTGAGCAGTGAGCAGTAAGCAGTGAGCAGTAGGGGGCTATGAGTGGTGGCAAAGTCCAACGGGGAGATCGAGCCTCATTATTTCGAGCTTTTCGGCAGGATTTACCCCCTCCCCAACGGTCAGGTGAATTATGGGGATAAACCGGATATGACTATAAATGGATAGAGGAGATCAGGGATCGAAGTAACCAGATTATATGCCTGAATTTTAAAGAATAAGAAAGGTGAGTTAACGAGCTTGTTACTGCTCACTGTTCACTTAGGAGAATAAATATGTCCAGCGTTAAGGAGCTGGCTTGCCTCATGAAGGAGTTGGAAGACCAACTGGTGACCTGCATGCGCTGCGGTCTGTGCCAGGCGGTGTGCCCGCTGTTCGCCGAAACCGGGCGGGAGGCCGACGTCGCCCGGGGCAAGCTGGCTCTCCTTTCGGGCCTGGCCCAAGAAATCCTCAAAAACCCCCAGGGGGTCCAGGATCATCTGAATCGCTGTCTGTTGTGCGGCTCCTGCGCCGCCAACTGCCCCAGCGGCGTGAAAGTTTTGGATATTTTTATCAAGGCCCGGGCCATCCTGGCCGGGTACATGGGACTCTCTCCGGTCAAGAAAGCCATCTTCCGGGGCCTCCTCAGCAAGCCGGAGTGGTTTAACCGCATCATGGCCTGGGGCGCCAAATTCCAGGGGATTTTCGTCAAACCGGTGGACGACCTCCTGGGGTCCTCGTGCGCCCGCTTCATGTCGCCGCTTTTGTCCGACCGGCACTTTAAAGCCCTGGCCCCCGTGCCCTGGCACCGGCAGGTTCCCCAGCGGGACACTGCCCCCGGGGCCTCCGGGCTCAAGGTGGCCTTCTTTGTGGGCTGCCTCATCGACAAGATTTTTCCCCAGGTGGGGGAGGCAACGCTCAGGGTGTTGGAACATCACGGCGTGGGCGTCTATCTCCCCGCCGGCCAGGGGTGCTGCGGCATCCCGGCATTGTCCAGCGGCGACACCCAGACCTTCAAGGACCTGGTCCGCCTCAACCTGAAACTTCTGGATGATCCCGCGGCGCCCTGCGATTATCTGGTCACGGCCTGCGCCACCTGCAGTTCCACCATCAAAAAGCTCTGGCCGCTCATGATGCAGGATGCCCCCCCGGAAGAGCAGGAAAAGGTGGCCGGCCTGGCGGCCCGGACCCTGGATATCAGCCAGTTTCTGGTAGATAAGGTGGGGGTGAGGGCCGCGGTCCCAGGCGCGGAAGATGGCAAAATTGCCGTCACGTATCACGACCCCTGCCACCTGAAAAAATCTTTGGGGGTGGCGGCTCAGCCCCGGGCCCTGCTGCAGGCCAACCCCAGATATGCCCTGAAGGAAATGCCCGAATCCGACTGGTGCTGCGGCTGCGGCGGCAGCTTCAATCTCCAGCACTATGAAATTTCGGCGGCCATCGGCAGACGCAAACGGGACAACATCGCCACCTCCCAGGCGCAGGTGGTGGCCACGGGCTGCCCCGCCTGCATGCTGCAAATCACCGATATGCTGTCCCAGGCCGGGATGCGGGTAACGGTGAAACATACCGTGGAGATCTATGCCGACCTGTTTCAGGCCGGATGAACCGCGGATTATGAGGACATTACGGGTAATTAATTGATATGAGAGGCGAAGATGGCCAATCAGGGGTCAAAATGATCCTGATTGGGGTACAGTGCAGCCAGGAAGAGAATAAACCGCGGCGAGCTTACCAGGTTCGACAATTATCGCTTCACCCGGAAAAATTCCAGATTTAATCTGAATACCAGACCTGGGTGGGTTTGACTTGAGAAGAGGTGCTCCGGACCTTTACCGGCGGGCGCCTTGGATGAAAGGCTGAGCGCATCGATATGCAATGCAGATGGGAAGATGTTAGCGGGGTTCAAAGAGGCATATGGCCACCCAAGGGGCAGCGTCAATTGATACCCGATTTTTTAAAAAAAGTCCTCTTTTAGGGATGAGTGGAAATCCATATTGGCCCATCCGGGTATCTGAACTGCAGCCAGCCACAAATTTTATGTCCCCAGACCCTCATATCGGTTAACGATTCAGTCCATTCGGCACAGGAGTCGGCAAAAGACCAGGACTGACCTTCCGGATCGTAGTTAAAATCATTGCGAAGCATCATCAAACGATCCGGTGCACCTAAGGCTATGGCCGCTTCAGTGACATAATCGGCGATTTTCATTTCATACCTCGGCTTGGCTGGAACAAAGGAGCTGCTTATTATAGATAGCTAACCGCCTTTTCCGCGGTCATTGCCCCACTGCATTTGGGGCAAGGAGAATATTGGCTCCAGGGAATCAGGTGGAAGCCATTACACCTGGGACAGAAGACGACACATTTCTTCTTGGTTTTATAGGCCCCCTTGCCATTTTTTTGCCGATGCAACCATCGAGGCCGGATTTCCACCAGGGCATCGACTAATTGAGAGCAATCGGCACAGACCATGGTCTCAAAGGTTAAATAGTCGGAACTATCAACCCCTCCAGTTACTTGGGCCTTATAGCCGCACGTAGGGCAAACAAAATTGTGGAACATTTCCATGGGTTCAAGATAACAAACCGGATGCCGGCGGCAATAATTGAAAACCCTGAATTTCCAGCCGGAGAATCATTGATTTTACGGTAGGGCGCAAAGCGGCGCGCCCGGCTATCGTGCCACGGGCAGAACTTATCAGAAAATCCGATTAGTTGAGGGTGTGAGCCTCATATTTTAGGCGGGCAGGTAATGCGGGAAACATTTCAGTTGCCCGGGAGAAAAGAAGACCAGAAGGCCGGCGTGAAAGGCAAAAATCTTTAAGCCTTACGGCGATGATGGGGATCAGAAAAAGGAACCTCAGGAGGAAGCCATTCCGGCTTATGGGCCGATTACCCTCCCGGCGGGCTGCCTGGCGCACAGATTTTCAAAAGACTCCTCATAGAGTCATGGATTAGATTTCCGCGTCTCCTATCTCTCGGATAGTCTGTCCAATGGAGCTTTTTAGTTTTTTAAAAAGGCGGTCAAGAAATTCGGAGTCTCTGATAAAGATTATTATGCTGTTGTAAGTCTTTTCCGTTTTGGTGTTTTTGTAGGTTTTCAAGGTATTCAGGCTTCGGTAAGTTTTCCAGATGTCCCCCCGATTCCCAGCCGAAAGGCGGATATAACTGTGGTAGTCATTAGGAGCCGTGGATAACACCTCGACTTCTTTGAGGATTAACTCTTCCCTTTTCTCAACCGGTAGGGATTCGTTATCGAAGGATCCTACCCATTCCGGCGGCCAATGGACGAGACGAGGATGTTCTCTTATTTTCATAAGACCCCCTAAAGCACCAGCATTTTTGCTTATTCTGTCTGTCTCTCCCATTATGCGATCATTCCAGAGTATGTGATAGCCCGGTTGCCTGGCTTATACCAGGAGCGAGTGACTTGTTAAATTAATGCTGAAAAGCTCAGTTCTCCCGGCGCCCCGGCCATCGGCTCATATCCACTGATCGGATGGCTGATGGCAACCTTAGCGCGGTGATTATAGCGTGAGGCCCTCCCCTGGGGCAGCTCCCGTATCCGCATCCTACTGCTGGCTTCGTAAAGTGCCTAAGGGTTAAAAGAGAAATAACCTATTATTTGCCATTTTCAACATAATCATCAAAAAAGCAATTAGGGATTCCCTAAAAATTGGCTTTGATTTCCCTGAATATGCAATTTCAGAAATCATCGCCGCTCCACCGGGTTTCGATCCAGGCCGCGCACGGCCACCGCGCTCAATAATGATGAACCAGAAGGGGCTCAGAAGGGGTAACGGGTTCTCTGGCGGGAGGCGTGCAGAGAGGAGTTGAACCGCGGAAGGGAATTGCACCGCCGGGCCGAAGTAGAAGCGCCCCTGAGCTTTTTCTTCTCAACCGTCTACCAGACAACCACAAGGAGGCCGGCGGCAGGCCCATACCTTGCTACTGTCGCAACTAATCGATAATTTCAGAGGGTTAAAGATATGAAATGCATATCTGACCAGCTTCATTCATTTTAGCATAGTCGATAGATAGCAGATAGCGAAAGACTTAAAGTCGGGCTTTCTCCTGGTGGGCAAACCGCTTCCTGCTCATCTCCCGGCCTCTCTTTGACCCACTACTCGAACATAACTGGTGGATCAGTTTTCGGGGGGGCAGGTCAGTTGCTTTTTATCCCTTCCGAAAACGATCAGCCAATTTTGATCGCCCGGACCTCTCTGGCGCGTTCATCGACCGGGATCACGGGCAGTTCGCCCTTGTTCTTGACCGGCAGGCTGCGGAGGTGGTCCATGATCGCCTGCCATTCCTTGATCTCCCGGGAGGCTTTCTTCTTCCCCCCAGTGGCGACACTGCGCTTGTCCAACGTACCCTTCGGCGGTAGCAGGTCGGGCGTGCTGCTGCGGGGGTCGTCGAGTGCCTCGACCTTCGACTTGAGGGGCTGTCCCTTCTTGTCCTTGGGAACAAGAGCCAGTTTACCCTTGGTGTACTTCGGGATGGCCATGACAATCATGCCGAGCATCAGGGGGCAGGTGAGGCTGTACAACCGCTCGTCCTTCCCGATGATGTCGATCGCGCGGTAGCCGCGATCGAGGTCTCCCATCTCGATGGCCGTCACGACGTCGAACTTGGGCCGCGACTGGTCGTAGCGGAACCTCATGCCGGAGGTGCGGGGGAAATACTCGCCGGGGTGGGCCGGGCTGTCAACGAGGAAAAACTCGAGCAGATTCTTCAGCTCTTGGCCGGTGAAGTAGCCAGTCACGAGTGCGCTGCCGGCCGTGGTATCCACGACACCGGCGCCGAGGGGCGCCACGGCGAACACATCATAGACGGTTTGCACGCCTGATTTTCCCCGGGTCAAGCCGGCGCGCATCAGCCCGTTGGCGGTGAATGCGATGTCCGCTTTCGTGGCCTTTCTGAAGGCGTCGGTACAGAGGTTGGCGAGGAGGGTGCTGGCGGCGATGTCGGTGAAGGTGTTGGGCAGGTCCCGCGGCGCCACCGCCAGCGGCTGATCGATGCTGTAACCACGGGATGCGAACACGACCCCGGTGACACTCTTCTTGAGCTTGTCGATCTCGTCGGCAATGGCCCGATCGCCGGCAATAGTGTCGTCTATCGGGTAGAGCCGGTAGAACTCGACCGTCAGCTTGCCACCGTCCATTGTGACCACCAGCTCGCCAAGGTTCTCTCCATACTTCCCGGTCTGGACCACTGGGGTGCGGCCGTTGACGATGATCGCCTCCTGCAGCTCGGTGTGGCTGTGGCCGCCGATCATCACGTCGATGCCCGGCACAGCCTTGGCCAGACTCACGTCGTCGCCCTCGCTGAAGCGCCCGTCCTTCCCTTTCTGCACGCCGCCATGGCTGAGACAGATGACCACATCCACCTTCTCTGTACCGCGGAGAAGCGTCACCATCTCCCTGGCGGTCTCGATGGCGTCGGTGAACGCAACGGCACCTGCACCACTGGTGTAGAACTGGGCCTCCTTGCCGAGCACCCCGAAGATGCCGAAACGAATGCCGCCGCGCTCGATCACGAGGTGGCGGCGGATCACCCCGGCCTCGGCCAGACGCTGGAGATCGGCCAGCGCTGCGTCTTGCTGCGCGAAGCCGCTATTCGAGGCAAGCACCGCCGGAACCCGGCCGGCTTTGGAGGCCACGCCGATGGACCTGCCCAGGCCGTCAGGCCCGAGGTCGAATTCATGGTTTCCGAAGGTGGTGGCGTCATAGCCCATCAGGGACATGAGCTGCAATTCGCCACCGGTCTCGCGGGTAGCGGCGCCGAACGCAGTCCCCATGCTGTAGTCACCCGCGTCAAGCACCAGCACCGGACCCTGATCTTTGCGCGCCTCCTTCCTCTTAGCAATCAACGCGGCCAGACGCGCGTACCCGCCCCGGGTCGTGTCGTCGTTGAGCGCGAATGGGGTGTAGTCCTGGGCTGGCCCCATGCCTATGAAGTTCGAGTGCATGTCGTTGGTGTGCAGGATGGTGAAGGTCTTCTTCCCGTTCGGGGCCGCGGATAGTACTCCAGGCAGGAAGATCGTCACGCCGAATGCCGCTGAGAGAACCAGGAACTCGCGACGGGAGATCGTTTCGCGTGACATGAGAGTGAAGGTCTCCTTCCCGTCTGCTATCGAGGGCGGATCTTTGTCTGTGGTTTTCATTGTTGTGGCCACCGCTTAAAAATAGGTTTTGGAGATCTCTTTCCCGAGTACGTGGCGGGAATTCCTGGAAGCTCTGCAGCCAGTTACCTATTTCATTTGTTCCTCTCGCCTCGACCGAGAATTCGCGGGCCACCCCGTGGAGGCAGCGGCCCGTGTGGTTCACAAACGAACCAATCGGATTACTTCGATCCAGCGCCCTCCTGCAGCTTTTGCATGACCTGATCAATGCTGAAGCTGGCTGGCTTCTGGCTCGGTGGGAAATCCTTGAACGTCTTCAGGAACTTCCCAACGTAGGCCTGCGCCGGCACCAGCAGGAACGCATGATCGAGCAACCAATCGTAGTAGGTGTTCGAGGTGATTTCCGCGCGTTCATAGGGATCGGTGCGAAGGTTGAAAATTAGGGGCACACGCAGATCCGTGAACGGTTCGGCCCAGATTCGCATGGTGCCCGGTGCCCGCTGCTCAGCAAACACGAGTTTCCAGTTGTCATAGCGGAGAGCCATCAGTCCGCCTTCGTCGCTGAAATAGAAGAACTCGGTTCGCGGACCCTTCTTTTCCTGACCAGTCAGGTAGGGCACGAAGTTGTAGCCGTCCAGATGCACTTTGTAGGTCGTTTTGCCAATATGGTAGCCCTTGAGGAGTTGCTCTTTAATATCCGGTACGCCCGCGGCCGCGAGCAACGTTGGGGCCCAGTCCAAGTGCGACATGATGTCATTAGAGACCGTGCCGGGTTTGATCTTGCCAGGCCAGCGAACCATGGCGGGGACGCGATACGCGCCTTCCCAATTCGAGTTCTTCTCGCTGCGGAAGGGCGTCATCGCCGCATCCGGCCAGGAGTTCATGTGCGGACCGTTGTCGGTGCTGTAAAAGACGATGGTGTTGTCGGCGATCTTTAATTCGTCAAGCTTGTTGAGTACCGTGCCGACGTTTTTGTCATGGTCGATCATCGTGTCGTGGTAGGGACTCTGCCAGCGGCCGGACTGGCCGAGGCTTTCCGGCTTGGTATGGGTGCGGAAGTGCATGTGTGTGAAATTGACCCACACAAACACCGGCTTGCCAGCCTCGGTCTGCTTCTCGATGAACTCAACCGCGCGAGCCGCGATGTCGTCGTCGATGGTTTCCATGCGTTTCTTGGTCAGCGGGCCGGTGTCCTCGATCTTCTGCGTGCCATCAGGCAGCGCCCAGGAGTGGATCACGCCCCGGGGACCGAACTTCTTGCGGAAATTGGGGAAGTCAGATTCCTTCGGATAGTCCGGGAGTTCCGGTTCCTCCTCCGCGTTGAGGTGGTAGAGGTTGCCGTAGAACTCGTCGAACCCATGATTTGTCGGCAGGTGCTCGTCCTTGTCACCGAGATGGTTCTTGCCGAACTGCCCGGTGGCGTAGCCTTGCGCCTTGAGCAATTCCGCGATCGTCACATCCCGCTTCTTCAAGCCAAGGTCCGCACCTGGCAGGCCCACTTTGGTCATGCCCGTTCGCAGGCCGACTTGGCCCGTGATGAACGAGGCTCGACCCGCCGTACAGCTTTGCTCGCCGTAATAGTCGGTGAACATCATTCCCTCTTTGGCGACCCGGTCGATATTGGGGGTCTGGTACCCCATCAGCCCGTTTGTATAGGCGCTGATGTTGCTCTGGCCGATGTCGTCACCCCAGATCACCACAATGTTAGGCTTGTCAGTTTTCTTCTTCTCCTGAGCCGCGGCAGGGCCGGAGAGGGCTACCACTATCGCAACCATAATGGCCAGGGCTACAATTAGTCTTGAGAACCGGGTCATTTTGTGATCCTTATTATTATTTTTTGACCGCATTTTTAATCTATCTTGTATAACCAATCCTCGTCGTATTGTCACCAACTGCCTTAGGAAAAAATATAGATAAGTCATCTGACATTTCTGGCTGCCATATAACTTGCCACTAGCGAAACCAATGAAAATTTCCAAATAATTGCCGATATGATTGGCATATCGTCATGAGCACTTCGGGTGGGGGGGGTTAGAACAGAGGAGTGGCGGGAGGCAGGGAGATTCTGAAGCGGCGGTTAAGGAGCTGGGGGGTGGCTGAGGCCAAAGTGTTGGCGGGCGAAGGCGATGCGGTCTTGGACGGTGGGCAATTCATGGGCGTGCGCTTCCACGAGTTTGGCCCGGTGCATGAGGCCGGCGGCGTTGGCGATCTGGATGGCGAGACCCGGGCGGGCGTTGAGTTCCAGGAGCAGGGGGCCCAGGTCCTGGTCCAGGACCAGGTCCACCCCCAGGTAGCCCAACCCGGTAAGTTCCTGACACCGGGCGGCGATGTCAAGCAGGGTGTCCCAGTGAGGGATGACGAGTCCCTGGAGGCTGTGGCCGGTGTCCGGGTGTTCGTCAACGATCTCCTGGCGGCTGACGCCCTTGAGGGTGGCGCCGCCGGCCAGGTCGATGCCGACGCCGATGGCGCCCTGGTGGAGGTTGGCCTTGCCCCCGGAGGAGCGGGTGGGTAGCCGCAGCATGGCCATGACCGGGACGCCCAGGAAAATGATGATCCGGACGTCCGGGACCCCCTGGTAGCAGATGGGTTCGAACACCGGGTCGAACCGGACCCGGTATTCGATCAGGGCGGCATCGGTTTGGCCCCCCAGGCTGTAGAGGCCGCCCAGGATATTGAAGACATGGTGGTTGACCTCTTCCTGAGTCATGACGAGGCCGCTGACGGTGCGGTAGTTAGCGTGAACCTTGTCGGCGATCACCAGGATGCCTTCGCCCCCGGAGCCGTGGGCCGGTTTGATGACGAAATCGGTGCGGTCTTTGAGCCACACCGGCAGATGGCGCACCTGGTATTCGGACTGCACCACCCCGTAGAGTTCGGGCGCGGGGATGCCCGCGGCTGCGGCCAGCTCCTTGGTGCGCAGCTTGTCATCCACCAGGGGATAATAGCGGCGGGGATTATGGAGCAGGGTGAACTCAGCGTTGCGCCGGTTGATCCCCATGATCCCGAGATCGGCAAGACGGCGGCCCAGTCCGAACATCACAGTCCCCCGGAGGAAGAATTTGTCAGGACTTTAAAGCGCAGAAGCTCCAGCAGACGGTAGCCGGAGTAGCGGCCCAGCAACAAAGTGGCGGCCAGGAGCACCAGCAGCAGCTCGGGGAAGACAAAGAAGAGGTGCTGGACAGCGCGTTGGTGCATTACCAGGTAGGCCAGGGCTGCGGCCACCAGACTGCCAAAACCTCGGTTTCCTTGTAGATATTGCCCAGGCAAAGCCCCAGCGTGATGACCGGACGCCGCTGGGGTTCCTGGTTATGTCGTTTGATAGGGGCCCAGCGCAGCAGAGCCCGCTCGATAGTCACCTTCTTACCCTCGCCCTTTCCTCCAGGTCAAAGCGCACCCAGGTTTTGCCGTCGCGCTCAAAAATTTGCATATGGTCAGCATCGAGAGAGCTATACTCGGCGCCGGAGTCCAGTTTGGCGTGGACCACGAAGTTGTCGGGATAGATGCGAACCTTCTTGATCCAGCCCATGACGGTTTTTCCCACGGCTGCGGCGGGCAAGGCCAGCACCAGGGCGCCGAGCAGGCCGGCGACAAGGGCATGAGGGTATTTCATAGATTCACCTCGGATATTCGGCGTACCGGTAGCTTTCAGGCAAACCGGCCGGAAGGCGCCGGAGACGCTTCGGAAGCCTTGACGCAAACTCCTTCGTTGGTCTGAGCCCTTATTGCAATGAAAAACCCGGTTTGCTCCAAGATAGGGCGGCAGACCGGAAAATAATTTGGCGATTATCCCCTTGACAATGTGTTTCCTCTGTGTTACCTTTATTCAAAGCTTGTAATATCTCATACATACGCCTGGGTTCCCGTTTATCCCATCGGTAAGCGGCGACAAACCGCCCTTCCTGGTCTACGACTCCCAGGCCGCCAGTTTGACCGGGGTCAATCCCCACGAATAGTTTTCGGCCTACAGGGAGATCAGCCATGGATAAGCCCCCTTCCATTTTCGAGGTTGTCAAACGCTTCGACACTGAGGAAAAGTGCATCGAACATTTTGAGCGCATACGCTGGCCTAATGGTCTGGTTTGCCCTAAATGCGAGAGTAAACGCGTGTTTAGGTATAAAACCAAGGGCAAAACCGGCAAAATGCGCCATCTCTATCAGTGTGTCGATTGCAAATACAATTACTCTGTAACTGTCGGGACTGTCTTTCACGATTCGCATTTGGCTTTGACTAAGTGGTTTCTGGCAATCTACTTGATTTGTTCTGCTAAAAAGGGTGTGTCGGCCAAACAGCTTCAACGCCAGCTTTCCACTTCTTATAAAACCGCTTGGTATATGGCCCATAGAATCCGCCTCGCTATGTCAGAGGATGAGGAGTTTTGCGCGAAGTTCGCTGGGATTTGCGAAGTTGACGAGACTTATGTAGGTGGCAGAAGAAAAGGTCCACGCGGGCGCGGAGCCGCCAATAAAATTCCCGTAGTTGGGATAAAAGAGCGCACATCAGGCAAGATCCGTATGCAAGCAGTTAAAAATGTCAAGGCCAGCACCCTTGCAGGCTTTATCCGTAATCATGCTCACCCTGGCAGTGAGATCCATACCGATGATTTTCGCTCTTACCTGTGGCTTGACGCTTCTGAGTTTGTCCATAATGCCGTGAACCACTCCGAGAAAAAGTATGTGAAGGCCGGAAATATCCACACTAACGGCATTGAGAATGTGTGGTCCCTGTTCAAGAGAGCTATCACCGGCGTTTTCCATAAGGTTTCGGCTAAGTACCTTCCCTTGTATCTCAATGAGTTCGCTTTCCGGTTCAATAACCGTGAGCAATGCAATATGTTGGATGAGGTCTTAAAAACGAGTTTCTAAACTAAAAAATAGCTTGAGGTAAGAAGTAATGGCCTTATATCCTAATTTATGAGCATCAATTTTGTTGTCTCCTATCTTTACTTTCTCGGATAATAGGGGGAATTAGAACTTTCTGGATTTAAGTCATTGAAATAGACCGTATCCATGTCAGACTTGAAAGTATTTACGATATGCAACATTTTGGATGCGGTCTTAGAAACTTTTTTGCTTACTCCGTAGGCATCAGAAACTTGATGCAACATTTGACGTACCTTTCCTTGCATTGCTATCAAGTCGGCTGCCATCTCGCGGTGTTGCTCTAAGGTCAATCCCTTGTACCGTGCCATACTTTCACCTCTATTTTATTAGTCTGGAATTGTTATTTTTAATAACTCCTGAATTTCTTTCAGCCTTATTCTGCCACTTTCAATATCTCCTGCTAAACAATTATTTGACAAGCCTATTAAGTGCATTATAGTATTACCAACTGATGACATGGGCTTCACGGCTTTTATTTTTTCGAGAAAAGCATAACACGGCAATATGTTTATTGATACTGTTAATGAAGATGCTAATTTTCTTAACTTATCCGATGCCTCTTGACGCTTGTCGATAGGTGACATAGAATTGCCGTAAACATTTTTATAGAAAGTTAAATCATTAACTATTTCTCCAATAACTCGCTTTTGTTCATAAATAATATCTAATACAAATTTAGTTAACACATAAATAAATGTTCCAGACACTACCCCAATTATTATTTTAAAAAGTTCTAACAACATTTTCATTACCTCATTGTTAATTAGTGTATCAAAGTTATTATTTCAATCTCCCACCTGGCCGGATAGCCATAATATTTCCCGTTTTCCGGGAGGTCTCATAACTTGTTCTCAGGTTTTTTAGCCTTTTCCAATAGCTTTTTGTGATACCATTCTCCCATTTTCATTGGAGTAATGAACATAGGCAAATGACAAAGTGATACATAATTCCACACAGGCACATCGTTTAGACTTACTAAGCCTAACACTTCTGCTAATGACTTTCTCATGGGTGATTTAGGTAATTTGGGCCACTCGCTCGGAGGAACGAACATAGGCCCATCAATGGGAAATGGAGGATCACTAATAGGAATTGGGGCGAAAGAATTTGTTATAACATCTCTGCGAATCTCCCAAGCTAACAAATCTGCCGCCTGAATTGGGGTTACATCTTTAAAAGTTAGCCCTTTAAGTATAAGAAGAGGAGTAATTTTATTATTATATTTTCCAAAATATCTATCTGATTTACAATATTCTATAGCTTTATTAATTTTAGGTCCAATTTTGTTTGTCCTGTCAAGCCACATTTCAACAATAGTGTCAGGCCATCTATCAGATATTATATTCATGCAGGTATGCAGATTAAATGCGTAAGAATTTATATCATTGTGGTGTCTATCATTGAAATATCGAATGTCAGCCATTTTTACAACGGAAGCGACTCCTTCTAACTGTGCTTCCATCATAACATTAATTAGAGATTGCAATAGAGCTATCCTGCTTTTCTCATCATCTTTAAACTTTTTAAAATGTTTGATCCGTGGGGCAAAGTCCTTCATGTGTAAATAGTCAAGCCCATGATCCTTCAAGGCTTTTTTCCATTTTTCTTCAAAATATTGCCACTGATCTACGGTGGCGACCCATCCAGCCAGGGAACAAACTTTTTCTTTCTGTTGTTCTTGATTTCCGCTATCATCAAAATATGCTTTCAAAACAGCCATGACCCAATTTCCTGGCGGTGGATTTAGCACAGAAAGGCTTGAAAGTGGGATTGCCCTTTCTTTCTGCTTGTACACCCATTTAGGGTGTCTCGACAACCAAATAATAGGGGTCAACGCAGACCCCCGATAACTATAAGGCTATCATACCCGCCTACATTGTCAAAGGGATAATCGCCAATAATTTTATTGCCTGGCAGGGGTCAAAGCCCGCCGTCCGGCAGGGGCTGGCAGGCGGGACAGAAGAAGGTGCTGCGCCCGGCCTGGACCAGGCGATGGATGCGGGCGCCGCAGCGGCAGGGCTCGCCGACCCGGCCATAGGCCAGCAGCTCCAACTGGAAGAGGCCGGCCTCGCCTTTGCTGTTGAGATAGTTGGAAACCGTGGTGCCGCCTTTCCGGATGGCGTGCTTGAGGATCCTCCTGGTCTCAGTGAGCACCCGGCCCCAGTCCGGCAGGGTCAGGCGGCCCACCGGGGTGGCAGGATGGAGGCCGGCGGCAAAGAGAATTTCACAGGCATAAATGTTGCCGATGCCGGCCACGATCCGGGCGTCCAGGAGGAAGTTCTTGATGGGCCGGGAGCGGCCCCGGGCCTGCTCAGCCAGCCAGGCCGGGGTAACTTTGCGGGAGAACGGCTCGGCCCCGACCTGGTCCAGGGGCGGGGGGGCCACTCCCGGGGGAAAGACCAGGACCTGGCCGAAGCGCCGGGTATCCTGATAAAGGAGTTCCAGCCCGCCTTCCAGTTGAAAGACCAGGTGCACGTGGGGCAGGGGAGGGGAGGGGGGCGCTCCCGCCAGCAGACGGCCGGTCATGCCCAGATGGATGAGGAGCGTGACGCCGCCTTCCAGGTCGAACAGGAGGTATTTACCGCGGCGGCGCAAGCCCAGGAGGCGCCGCCCCGGGATCCAGCGGCGGAGCGCCTGGGGGGAGGACTGCTGCCGCAGGCGTTGGTCTCCCACCTTAACGGCCAGAAACCGCCGCCCCACCAGGACCGGGACCAGACCCCGGCGGATGACTTCGACTTCGGGCAGCTCAGGCATGGACGTTACCCTGGCCGGCGGCGGGGAAGGGACCACCGGGCCGGCACTGCGGACATGGATGGATCTCGGGTTTCAGGGGAAAACCTCGGGTGGTTGCAGGGCGCGCCCTGTCCAGACTGAGCCGAAGGTGGGCGGGCCGAAGGCCGGCAGCCAGCGGACTTCCATCAAACCTTGTGCCCCGGGGGATCGGCCTAAAAGAGCATGTCCAGGAAGTGTTCGTGATATTCCCGCAGCTCTTTGTGGCATTCTCCGCAAAAGAGGCGAACTTCCCCCTGGATCTCGGAATCGTCGCTCACCGAGGAGAAACTGCCGTCTTCATTCTGGACGTAAAAGGTAGTGATGGTCACCCCTTCGGCGACTTCATAGAAATCGGTGTCATTGCCGCAAAAGGGGCAGGCAATCTTCATCTTCCATTCTCTTGCTGGATAATTTGTTTAGGGTCTTGCTTGTACAAGGCGTTGCTGGGCTCCAGCTTGCGGGCCAGCTCTATTTCAATGGTAGCCCGCTTATACTGCTGCCGGGCGGCCTTGGGCTTGCCCGATTTTTCGGAAATCTGGCCCTTGTGGGCGAAGAGGCAGGCAAGGTAAAAATGGGTGCGGGCGCTCTTGGGGTTGAGTTCATTAGCGGACTGCAGATCATGCTCAGCCTGCTTATATTTCTGCTGGTGGTAGTGGATGATGCCCAGGTTGCGCCACAGGACCAGACGGTAGGTCTTGTCCGGGGCGTTCAAGGTTTTAAGAATCACGAGCTCGAGGCGGGCCATGGTCTGCTGGTCGTTAAAGGCTCTGCTGCCGTCGGCCAGGAGGCGGTCGCTCAGGTCCGCCACTTCGGCGGGTGACATCTCACGCCCGGTCAGAGAATCTTTAAGCCTGGCCGAATCTGAAGTTGCGGGAGGGGACGGTTCCGCCGGAGAGACGCCGGCTTCCGGGTGCGGGGCCAGGGGCGCCGAACCGCACCCCACCGATCCACCCAGCAGAATTAGCGCCAACCAGGCAGCCGCCACACGTCTCATGATCAAACCAGTATCTCACTCTGCCAGATGGAATTTAGGAATTAGTATCCTATCCACCGCAGGCCGTCAACCCCTTTTTGGCCGGAGTCCGGGGGTCGGAATGAGGGGATAACGACGGTCTTTGGGGGGAACTAGTGGAAACCAAGGGGCAAAATCCGGCGGTTGCGGCGACGATGGCGCGGGCGCGGATGAACCCGGGTTTATCCACTAGCGGGGTGGAGGGCGCATAATGCGGCTTTCGGGCTAAACTACTATTTGATATAATTTATTTTGTACGCTATCTTTTGTCTCAATTCACCTTGCCGCCAAATTCGCCCGGGGCCGACCCAATCTTGGAAAAATTCCCCAAGGACCAGAAGCATCTGGAACAAATTTTGGACTGCCTGCCGGATGGGATCATCTGCCATGACCGGGAGCGGCGCATCATCTGCTTCAACCGGGCGGCGGAAGCCCTGACCGGTTATGGACGGGAGGAGGTTTTGGGCCGGGATTGCCACGAGGCTTTCGGGCGGCCTTTTTGCGGCAACCAATGCTCGTTTTGCGGCCAGGCGCCGAATACCTGGACCAACATCAACTATCCCCTCAATATTGTCACCAAGAGCGGTGAGCCCAAACAGATCCAGATGGCGGTGGTGGGCATGATGGATGAAGCGGGGAGCCTGGAGGGGGTTCTGGCCACGGTGCGTGACATCAGCAGCCTGGCGGGGTTGAAATTCTGGACGGAAGAATCAACCGGGTTTGGGGGCATTGTGGGGCGCGACCCCAAGATGGTGGAGATCTACCGGCAGATTCAAAAAGTGGCGGAGCATGACTACCCGGTGCTGATCACCGGAGAGACCGGCACGGGCAAAGAGCTGGTGGCCGCGGCGATTCACAGCGAGAGCCGGCGGCAGCACGGCCCCTTTGTGCCGGTGAATTGCGGGGCCCTGCCGGAAGGGGTGGTGGAGAGCGAACTTTTCGGACACGTCAGAGGCGCTTTTTCCGGGGCGGTGCGGGACAAAAAGGGCCGGTTTGAGCTGGCCCACGGGGGGACGATTTTTCTGGATGAAGTGGCCGAGCTGCCCAAGACCCTTCAGGTAAAATTGCTGCGGGTTTTGGAAAATTCCACCTTTATGCGGGTGGGGGGCGAGAAACCCGTCAGCGTGGACGTAAGGGTGCTCAGCGCCACCAACCGGGACCTGAAGCGGGAAGTGGAGAAAAAACGGTTGCGCGAAGATCTCTATTATCGCCTCAATGTGGTACCTCTGAAACTGCCGCCCTTGAGGGAGCGGCAGGCTGATATCCCTCTGCTGCTGGCGCATTTTCTGGAGCAGGCCAGGAACCGGGGGCAGCGGGCCCTGAGTTTTTCGCCACAGGCCGTGGACCTGTTGCTGCGCTATCCCTGGCCGGGGAACGTAAGGGAATTGCAGAACGCGGTGCACTATGCGCTGGCGGGGTGCCACGGCGAGGTGGCGGGGCCGGCAGACCTGCCCCAGGAGATCAGGCGGAGCAGTGCGCCCCGGGGCCCCGCGCCAAAGCTCAATTTTGCGGTGGTGGCCGCGGCCCTGAAGCAGTGCGGCGGCAACAAGGTGAAGGCCGCCAAACTTCTGGGGGTGGGCCGGGCTACCCTCTATCGCTTTCTGGTGTCTCATGAGGCATCTCTGTCCCACCCGGAAAGATGAGACAGTTGTTCCATAATATCTTCCAAAAAATCAATCAGTTAATCTAAGCACGTCTAAAGTGTCTCAGGATCACCCACAGATTTGGGGCGGTGGTTGCCGGGGCTACAATTCCCACCTGTTTCACAACTCATTGATTTACCATCCAATTATTTTCAAAAAACCAGGGTCTCAGGGGTGGCATAGATCTTGGATAGTGATTAAAGAAAGAAACAAGGGAATCAAACGGGGTTCCCGCAGGTAATTGCCCGTAAGCCGATCCAAATCAGAAAACCGGGAAAGAATCCGCCTATGCCGCCGGCTAATCAATGCCTCGAAAAGACCCTGGAGTTGGCTGATCTCATGCTGAAGGTGGCGGACGAAGGGGACGCCGCCCGGAAGGACGTGAGCTGCGGGGTGCTTTACGGCGTTCTGCGGGATTCAGCGTACCGTATCCGGAAACTGGCCGAGGCGGAGCGAGAGGCCCACAGCAGAAAAAGCCGGGGGGGAAAATCCCCGACGACATGAAATGGCCGGTTTGATCAGCCTTAGAGATTAATCCGGTTCAGCACAATCACCTTAATCCATGAGACCGAGAACCAGGAGGATAAGATGACGAAATCGGAACAATACCTGATGGAAGCCTTTGCGGGTGAATCTCAGGCCAACCGGAAGTATCTGGCGTTTGCCAAGCAGGCGGAGAAGGAAGGCTTTCCCCAGGCAGCCAAACTGTTTCGGGCCGCGGCGGCCGCGGAAACCGTGCATGCCCACGCGCATCTGCGGACGGTGGGCGGCGTCAAGAGCACGGCGGAAAACCTCAAGGCGGCTATCGCCGGGGAAACCCACGAGTTTGAGCACATGTATCCGGAAATGATCGCCGCGGCCCAGGCCGAAGGCAACAAAGCGGCGGAACGGAGCTTCACCTACGCCAACGAGGTGGAAAAGATCCACGCCGGGCTGTACCAAAAAGCCCTGGCGAACCTGGACAAAAAAACGGCAGACGTGGACTACTACGTGTGTTCCGTGTGCGGCTACACCTGTGAGGACCATCCGCCGGACAAGTGCCCGGTGTGCGGCAGCGGCGCCAAGGCCTTTTCCCAGGTGGATTAAGGCAGGAGCGAATTTCTTTATTTCTGTATAGGAGAATCAAGACATGACGGAGAAACTGCAAATCTATAAATGTGACGTCTGCGGCAATATTGTTGAGATGTTGCATGCCGGGGCCGGCCAGTTGGTCTGCTGCGGCCAGCCGATGAAGCATTTCGTGGAAAATACGGTGGATGCCGCCAAAGAGAAGCATATACCGGTGATCGAAAAGACCGCGGCGGGCATCAAGGTGACGGTGGGGAGCGTCCTGCACCCCATGGAGCAGGCCCACTACATCGAGTGGATCGAGGTCATCGCCGACGGCAAGGCCTACCGGAAATTCCTCAACCCGGGAGAGGCGCCGGAGGCGACCTTTGAAATCAAGGCCGAAAAGGTCACGGCCCGGGAATACTGCAACCTGCACGGGCTGTGGAAGGCCTAAGGGCCCCGGCCGGCAAGCCGCCTTACCATAACCCGGCCGCCAGGGTTGGCCACCTGGCGGCCGCAGCCCTCGGGCCACACGAATCTCTGCACGGGAGGTTGCGCCCCTCATGGACGTCTTGATGCTTTCACGCCTGCAGTTCGCGGGAGCCACGTTTTTCCATTTTCTCTTCGTGCCGCTGACCCTGGGGCTCTCCGTTCTCATCGCCATCATGGAGACGGTGTACGTCAGGACCGGCGACGAGGACTACCGGCGGATGGCCCGGTTCTGGGGAAAAATCTTCATCATCAACTTTGCCGTGGGGGTGGTGACCGGGATCACCCTGGAATTTCAATTCGGCACCAACTGGGCCCGCTACTCCAAGTATGTGGGGGATATCTTTGGGTCGCTCCTGGCCATCGAGGCCACCCTGGCCTTTTTTCTGGAATCCACCTTTCTGGCGGTCTGGATCTTCGGCTGGAAGCGGCTGTCTCCCAAGCTGCACTGCGTCTGCATCTGGCTGGTGGCCTTCGCCTCCAACCTGAGCGCCCTGTGGATCCTGATCGCCAATGCCTGGATGCAGCATCCGGTGGGCTTCGTCCTCAGGAATGGCCGGGCCGAACTCTCGGACTTTCTGGCGGTAGTCACCCAGCCATTCGCCTTTCAGATCTTCTTTCACACCGTCAGCGGGGCCTACATCCTGGCGGGCTTCTTCGTGATGGGGATCAGCGCCTATCACCTGCTGCGGAAGCAGGAGAGCGCCTTCTTCAACAAATCCTTCCGCATAGCTTTGACCTTCGCGCTGATCTTTGCCGCGGCCGAGGTGGTCCAGGGGCATATCCACGGCTCCGAGGTGGCCAAGATTCAGCCCACCAAGCTGGCGGCTATGGAGTCTTTCTGGGAGACCCAGGCCGATGCTCCCATGTACCTGTTCCTGATTCCCGACGCCAAAGGCGAACGCAACCTGGTGGAAATCGGCAAAATCCCCGGGGCGTTGAGCATGCTGGCCTACCACTCTTCAAAGGCCACGGTCAAGGGGCTGAAGGACTTTCCCAAGGAGGACCGGCCGCCGGTGGCCCTGACCTTCGTGGCGTTCCGGCTCATGGTGGGCCTGGGATTTCTGTTTGTGCTGCTGACGGTGGTGGGCTGGTTCAAGCGGCGTAATCTGGAGGCCAGCCCCGGCTATCTCAAGATCATGCTCTACGCCATCCCCCTGCCGTATATCGCGCTCCAGGCGGGCTGGATCGTCACCGAAGTGGGGCGGCAGCCCTGGATCGTCTATGGGCTGATGCGGACCAAAGACGCGGTATCTCCCATCGCCGGCTCCCAGGTGGCCATCAGCCTGGCGGCCTTTATCCTGGTTTATTCGGCGTTGGGCGCCATCGCGTTTTATCTCATCGGGAAGCAGGCCCGGCGCGGGCCGGAGCCCCAGACGGCGGCAGCCGGTCAAGGGGAGAGGTAAGCACATGCTGGAAACTATCTGGTTTATCCTGTGGGGCGTCCTGTGGTCGGTCTATTTCATGCTGGACGGCTATGATTTGGGGCTGGGGTCGCTCCTGCCGTGTTTGGCCAAGAATGAGACGGACCGGCGCCTGGTCTACCGGGCCATGGGGCCGTTCTGGGACGGCAACGAGGTCTGGCTTATCACCGCGGGGGGCGTGACTTTTGCGGCATTCCCGGCCACCTACGCCATGATGTTCAGCAGCCTCTACTCCCCCTTAATGCTCATCCTGTTCGCCCTGATCTTCCGGGGCGTGTCCATGGCCTTTCGGGGGGAAGTGGACAGCCCGCGGTGGAAGGCCTTTTGGGACGGCTGCCTGGTGGTGGGCAGCTTCCTGCCTGCCTTACTGTTTGGGGTCGCCTTTGCCAACATCTTCCGGGGCTTGCCCATCGACGCGGCGGGGGTTTACCAGGGGAACCTTTTCAGCCTGCTCAATCCCTACGGCCTGGCCGGGGGGGTGTTGTTCGTGCTGCTCTTCCTGGTGCACGGCTCCCTGTGGCTGGCGGTGAAAACCGAGGGAGACCTGGAGGCCCGGGCCGGGGCCATGGCGGCCCGGCTATGGCCGGTGCTCCTGGTGGTGGCGGCCATGTTTCTGCTGGGCACCCGCTTCCAAACCCCGCTCTTTAACAATTATGGGGAGCGCCCGGTCCTGCTCCTGATTCCCACTCTGGCGGTGGCTTCCCTGATCTGCACCTATGTATTGATCCGCAAAGCCGCCTGGTGGAAGGCCTGGTTTTCCTCCTGCCTAACCATCGTGTCCGTTACCCTTTTCGGCGTGGTGGGGCTCTATCCCAACCTGTTCCCTTCGCGCCTCGACCCGGCCGCCAGCCTGACCGCGTTTAATTCGGCCTCCAGCCCCCTGACCTTGAAAATCATGCTGGGGGTGGCCCTCACCTTCGTGCCCCTGGTGATTGCCTACCAGATCTGGGTGAACTTCCTCTTTAAAGGCAAGGTCAAGGAAGAGGACGTGACCTACGACGAGGGCTATTGAGCGGGGAGTTGCAGCGGGGCAACCGTGATAGGGGGCCCTCTCTCATTATTTTATCAGGAGGGAGCGAGCCCCCGAATTTGCTTAGTATCGCTCCAGCCTGAGCGGTGCAGTTAAAATTTTAGAATTTTTTTGGCGATTTTGTGGTAAGTTTAAAGACAATTGCTTATAAAAGTAATATATATTAATTTAATAATAATCATGCAGGGGAGGCCTTCCAAATGAAGAATTTGGTTATCCTGGGGCATGGCACCGGCGGCACCATCATAGCTGCCAAAATGCGGCAGAAGCTGTCCGAGAAAGACTGGCAGATAACCGTGATCGACAAGGACTGGCAGCACCACTACCAGCCCGGCTGGCTCTTGATCCCTTTTGGGATTTACACCCTGGAAGACTGCGTAAAACCCAAGGCCAAATTTGTGCCTCCCGGGGTCAACTTCGTCCTGGACGATATCATCGGGATTGATCCGGTGAAAAAGCAGGTAAAGACCGGGCGGGACACCTATCCCTATGATTGGCTGGTGGTGGCCACCGGCTGCCGCATCGTGCCGGAAGAAGTGCAGGGCCTGACCACCGGGTGGGGGCAGGATATTCACAATTTCTACACCGCGGACGGGGCGGTGGCCCTGTGCGAGAAGCTGAAGTATTTCGACAAGGGCAGGGTGGTGCTCAATATTGCGGAGTTGCCGTTTAAATGCCCGGTGGCTCCCCTGGAATTCGTCTTCATGGCCGACTGGTTTTTCACCAGCAACGGCGTGCGGGACCGGGTGGAAGTTGAACTGGTGACGCCGCTGCCGGGCGCCTTTACCAAACCCAAGGCCTCGGAGATCCTGGGCCAGATATGTGAACAGAAAAACATCAAGATTACCCCTAATTACCAACTGGCCGAAGTGGATTCAGAGAAAAAGATTCTCAAGTCTTACCAAGGCGAGGAGGTCCCTTACGATCTTTTGGTCTCCATTCCGCCGAACTTCGGGGCCCAATGTCTCATCGACAGCCAGATGGGCGACCCCATGGGGTATGTGGAAACGGATAATTTCACGCTGAAGGCCAAGAAATTCGACCATATTTACGTGGTGGGCGACGCGGCCAACGTGCCCACTTCCAAGGCGGGGTCTGTGGCCCACTATGAGGCCGATGTGATTTGCGACAACCTGCAGCGGGAAATAGATGGCCACGAGGCCAAGCCCGAATTCGACGGCCACTCCACCTGTTTTGTGGTCACGGGATACAACCAGGGTTCGCTGTTGGATTTCAACTACAAGATCGAGCCCCTGCCGGGTAAGTTTCCCTTCCCCGGACTGGGACCCTTTGACCTGCTGGGAGAGAGTTTTGTCAACTATATGGGCAAGATGATGTTCCGGTGGACCTATTACAACCTGATGCTCAAAGGCAGCCACCTGCCCCTGGAGAGCCAGTTCGTGATGGCCGGTAAGGTAAGGGGCATTCTGGCCCCGGATATCGAGATGCCCCTGAGAAGGAGGCGGCCATGACCAATGAAGAGCTGATCCTGGAAAGACTGGAGCGGATCGAGCAAAGGCTGGAGGGAGTGGCCCGGATGGAGAAGCAGATGCAGGCCTTTGCCGGGCCCTGGGACAACTTGAGCGATCTGGGCCGGGACCTGTCCCTCTTAACGCAACCTGCGGTTAAGAAGCTGACGGACGAGATGGTGGAAGTGGAAGTGGGGTTTCAGATGGAGGACTTCTTTGCCCTGATGAAGAGACTCCTACCGAGCCTGAAATACCTCACCTGGTCCCTGGAACAGCTGGAAAACCTCATTGACTGGTGGCAGGATATGGAGCCCTTATTGAAGCTGGGGTTCCCCAAGCTGGTGGACTATCTGGATGACCTGGAGCATAAAGGCATCTTCCGGATTAACGCCGCGGTGCTGGAAATGTACGCCAAAATCGCAACGAATTATCAGCCCGAGGACATCGACGCCATGGGGGACGGGTTCGTCCGGATGCATGGGGTGGTCAAGAAATTGTCGAATCCCCAGTTGATCCAATTTCTGGAAAAGGTCGTTGACATTCCCCTGGAAATAAACCTGGAGGAGGCCCGGCCGGCCGGCCCCTTCGGCCTGCTCTGGCGGATGCGGAGTAAGGAATGCAAGGAGGGTCTGGGGGTCCTGGTGGAGCTGACCAAGGCCCTGAGCAAGCTCAAGACGGCTCCGGCTGAAGTGGCTTAAGCGGGAGGAGGCGGGGTAGATTGAGTCCGGGGAAGATGGCCGCCGGACGGCCTCCGGCGGCGGTTATTCATCGGAATATTTCATAGATCTTTTTTTGCGTGAACCCTTAGAGCAATTCCACCAACCCTCCCTTTGCCAAAAGGGGATTGCGGGGGATTGATAATCAGGCCATATGAGCCCGGTGTCCTCGGGTTTCCGGCTGCGAGTCGTCATTGACCGCGGCCCGCCGGCGGTTTAGCGGCCGTCATCTTTGCCTTGAAAGAAGAAGGTCATCAAGCCGATCACCATCAGCCCCCCCACCAGTATTCCGAGATAAAAAGGACCCCAAGGCACAACGCGCTCCTGCATCTTTTATCTTTTCCCATCGGTTCCCCGGGACGATACTTAAATTTATCTTAAACCCCGGCTGATTTGGGCCCAGGCCTTGACAGCCAGGCGCCAACCGCATAAAAAGGCGGGTAGCCGGGTGTCTCCGGCAAAACCACCAGGAGATGTGCAGTGTATTGGGATGCCAAGCTTGAAACCTTGAATCAGGCGGCGGTGCAAGAGCTGCAATTGAGCCGCCTGCGGCAGACCGTGGAGCGCGCCGCGGCCAGCCCCTTTTATGGCCGGCGCTTAAAAGAAGCCGGAGTTGCCGCGGCCAACCTCCGGCGCCTTTCGGATATCCGCCGGATTCCGTTTACCACGAAAGACGATCTCCGGGCGCACGGTCAGGAGATGCTGACCGTACCGCTCGCTGACCTGGTGCGGCTCCACGCCTCCTCCGGGACCACGGGCCAGGCCACGGTGATTTATTATACCCGGGCCGACATCGAGACCTGGGCCGACCTGGTGGCTCGCTCCCTGTACATGGCCGGGATGCGGGCCACGGACGTGTTTCAGAACATGATGGGTTACGGCCTGTTCACCGGGGGGCTGGGGTTCCACTACGGCGCCGAACGGCTGGGGGCTCTGACCATCCCGGCGGGGGCCGGCAACAGCCAGCGCCAGTTGCAGCTGATGCAGCAGTTCGCCACCACCGCGATCCACATCATCCCCAGCTATGCCCTGTATCTGCTGAACACCTTTGCCACCCACGGCCTGGATCCCCGGGATTTGCCGCTGCGCCTGGCCTTTATCGGGGCCGAGCCCCACTCCGAAGATATGCGGCGGCGCATCGAGGCGGCTTACGGGGTCAAAGCCTACAACTCCTACGGGCTTTCGGAAATGAACGGACCCGGGGTGGCGTTTGAGTGTCCGGAGCAAAACGGCATGCACGTCTGGGAAGACGCGTTTCTGCTTGAGGTGTTGGACCCCGAGAGCCTGGAGCCGACGCCGCCGGGAGAGGTGGGCGAACTGGTCTTCACCAACCTGACCCGGCAGGGCATGCCGCTGTTGCGCTACCGCACCCGGGACCTGGCCTCTTTTGAGGCGGGGCCATGCGCCTGCGGCCGGAGCTTCAAAAGGCTGTCCCGAATCATGGGGCGCAGTGATGACATGGTGATCATCAAAGGGGTCAACATCTTCCCCCTGCAGATCGACAAGGTGCTCATGGCCATGCCGGAAGTGGGGACGCAGTACCTGGTGGAATTGACCCGGCAGGATTACAGCGACCAGATGCTGGTCAAGGTGGAAGTGCAGCAAAACTTCTTCCAGGAAGACCTCAGGTATCTGAAACAACTGCAGAAACGGATCACCGAGGCCCTCAAAAGTGAGCTTTTGGTCACGCCCCGGGTGGAGCTGGTGGAGCCCAACAGCCTGCCCCGGAGCGAAGGCAAGGCCCAGCGGGTGGTGGATAAACGGAGTTAAGGGCGGGGAGGACGGAGACAGCCCCAGCGAGGTCCGGTAGGGGCGGGTTTTAAACCCGCCCCTACACGTGGGCGTATCCACCTTACCTTGACAATAGGCAAGCCCGGTGTTAGAAAAATACCATGTGGAGGGATGGCCGAGTGGTTTAAGGCAGCGGTCTTGAAAACCGCAGACCGGAAGGTCCGTGGGTTCGAATCCTACTCCCTCCGCCATCTGCTTTTCCCTATCAGGAGATAGAGCACATATAATCGCCTGACATGGCCCTGAACCGGCCGTAACGTACAGAGAAGCCCTACCGGAGAGATGACCGAGCGGCCGAAGGTGCTCGCCTGCTAAGCGAGTGAGGGGGGAAACTTCCTCCGAGGGTTCGAATCCCTCTCTCTCCGCCAGTTTTTCCCCTAAATTCCGAAAATTTTATCCCGGCCGGCCCCGGCCAGCCTTGCCGAAAAATCCTTTCCCACTTCGCCGCGGCTTGACGTAAGATAAGGGTCATGCCTGCTGCGGCCCCGACTCTGGAAAGTCAACCCCTGAACCGACGCGTGGTGCTGCTGGCCGTCTGTTTGGGGGCCTTTATGGCGACCCTGGACACCAGCATCGTCAATATCGCCCTGCCGCAGATCGCCCGGGATTTTCGCGTTTCCCTGGTCCAGATTTCCTGGGTCATGCTGATTTACCTTTTGATGAACGTCTCGCTGCTGCTGACCAGCGGCCGGTTGGGGGACCTCCTGGCCCCGGGCCGGCTCTTCCTCCTGGGGTTGCTGGTGTTTACCGGGGCCTCGGCCCTGTGCGGCGCCAGCCCGGGGCTGGCCTGGATGGTGGCCGCCCGGGCCTTCCAGGGGATCGGGGGGTCGTTGATGCTGGGGGTGGCCCCCAAGCTCATTGCCCTGGCCTACGGGGAAGGGGAACGGGGGCTGGCCCTGGGGCTGTTTTCCACCGCCTTCGCCACCGGCATTAGCGTGGGCGCGCCCCTGGGGGGTATCATCACCACCTACCTGGGCTGGCCGTTCATCTTTTTCATCAACCTGCCCATCTGCGCCGGGGCCTTCTGGGTGGGGGGCCGGGTCCTGAGCCCCATCAAGGCCCGGAAGACCTGGAGTTGGAAGTCTTTTGACCTGGGGGAAGCGGTGATCCTGGCCGGGACCCTGGGGTTGCTCCTGCTGGGCCTGACCTGGATCCAGAAATCCGGGTGGAGCCCCGAAACCCTGGGGGCGTTAGGGCTGGCGGCGCTCCTGGGCCTGGCCCTGCATTTTAGGGAACGCCGACGTGCCGACCCCCTGCTCCACCCGGAACTCTGGCGACGCTGGCCCTTTGTGGCCGGGTCCCTGGCGGTGGTCCTGACCTTTGCGCCGGTGATGGGCGTCTTCTTTCTGCTGCCCTTTTTCCTGGAGCAGGTGTATCACTACACCCCGGGCCAGACCGGGTTTCTGTTGGCGGCCCTGAGCGCCAGCAATGCCCTGGTGGCCCCTTTCGGGGGCTACCTGGCGGATCGGCTGGGAAACCTGCTGATTCTGAGGACCGGAGCCGGGCTGGTCCTGGCGGGGTTGATCTCGCTGATCTTTACCGGCCCAGACACCTCCATCCTGAGCCTGGCGGCCAGGTTTATGGTCATCGGCTTGGGTTTCGGCCTCTTCCAGGCCCCGAACCTCAATGAAATTCTGCGGGGGGTGAAGCCAGCGTTCATCGGGCTGGCGGCCAGCACCAACGCGGTCCTCAAAAATCTGGGGTCCCTGATGGGCATCACCTTGATCGTGGCGGTTTTTGCTTGGCTCAGCGGCAACCACGCCTCGCCTATCCCGGGGGTAAAGGTGGATATTATCCCCTTCCAGAAGGCTTTTGGGCTGGCGGCGCTGGTGGCGGCCCTCAACCTGCTGGCCAACCTGCTGCCCCGCAAACCTTGAGGCCAATGGGGGGGACGGTGGTCTCGCCTTGGCGGCTGGGGGGCGCTATGTTACACTGGATCAAGCGAGCAAATTCGGGGCCTGGGGAAGCCGGGGAGGGTGTGCGGCGGTGGTGGTGAGATCGGGAGAAATTCTGGCATTGGCAGGCATGGGGGTGCTGTTGTTGAGCAACCTGGGAAACCGGCGGGTGAAGCAGGGCCGGCCGCTTCCCATCCGGGGCCTGGCCAGGTTTCTGGCTTATGGCGATTACGTGGCCTGCGGCCTCATTCTGGCGGGCCTGGTAGTCATCTATCTGCAACAATAGCCGACAATACCCCGCAGCAGCCACGGCATAAGCAGTCGCGGGCGATAAAGGGTAAATCTCTCTTATCCGCCACTATCCGGACCCGCATAAAAAGAAAAGGCGCAACCCCAAAAGGGTTGCGCCGGTTGCTTTAGCGATGGTGCCGAAGCGGGGATTTGAACCCCGACGAGGAAACCCTCACTGGACCCTGAACCCAGCGCGTCTACCAGTTCCGCCACTTCGGCCGGATGCCGGGGGCGCCTGAAGCGCTTCACCCTGGCAATTTCCGAATTAAATATATATAATTTTAGGGTAAATATTGCAAGGCCAAACTGCGAGAGGCGACGCGTTGATGGTTTATGATGATCTTCCCCCGGGGGAGACAGGTTTTTCCCGGACGGTGGCCACCATCGGCAATTTTGACGGGGTCCACCTGGGCCATCGGGCTATTCTGGCACGGGTGTGCCAGCGGGCCCGGGAGCTGGGGGGAGAGGCGGTGGCGGTAACCTTCAACCCCCATCCGGTGAAGGTGCTGCGGCCGGAAGTGAATTTGCCGATGCTCACCACCCAGGACCAGAAGCTGCGCCTGTTGTCCGAATCGGGGCTGGATGCCGTGGTGGTCCTGCCCTTTACCCGGGAGTTTGCGGCGCTGCCGGCCCGGGAGTTTGTCAAGCAGTATTTTTGCGACCGTCTGAAGGCCCGGGAAGTGGTGGTGGGCCATGACTACTGTTTCGGCCGGGGCCGGGAAGGCAATATCGACCTTCTGAAAGAGATGGGGGAGGTTCACGGGTTCACCGTGCAGGTGGTCTGGGCCGTGGAAGTGGAAGGCGCGGTGGTAAGCAGTTCTCTGATCCGGGCCATGCTGCGCCTGGGCAAAGTGACGGAGGCGGGGCGCCTGCTGGGCCGGCCTTACGGGGTGGCGGGCCGGGTGGTCCAGGGCAAGGGGCGGGGGGCCAAGCTCCTGGGAGTGCCCACAGCCAACCTCCTCACCCCCAACGAACTGCTGCCGGCCTGCGGTATCTATGCGGTCTGGGTGCGCCGGGGCGACGCCATTCTACCCGGGGTGGCCAACCTGGGCACCTGTCCCACCTTCGATAATGCGGAACTCTCCTTGGAAGTACACCTGATGGAATTCTCCGGGGACCTGTACGGCGAATCCCTGGAGGTGCAATTCGTGACGCGCCTGAGGGAGGAGCAGCGTTTCCCCTCCTTAGAGGCCCTGGCGGCCCAGATCCACGCGGATATTGCCGCGGCCCGACGGGCCCTGGCGCCGCGCTGAGGCGCGGCCTGGTGGGGCGGCTTTAGGGATTGAGATAAAGGAAAGAACCATGTGGAGGCACCAGGCCACCTGCAGTCATTGCGGCCAGAGGTCGAGATGGAATCGAGACCGGGAAAAGAGCGAGGCCGAGATCCTGGCGCATTTGAAGGATAGCCATCAGTGCAAAGAGCCGCGGCAGCCCGACGATTTCCGGGTGGAGCGGGAGCGCCAATGCGACTTCTGCCTGGAGGCGTATGTGGATGACTGCACCAAGTGCCGGCAGGATTTTTGTAAGCTGCACGCCGGCGATATCGACGGGTTGTGCGGCGGCTGCATCTGAGGGCCGATGCTAGTTAGACGCCGGGCGCGGTCAGCGGCGCCGGCGCTTTAGGGGTTGTCAGGCTTCGGCTCTCCGACGGCCAGGGTTTTTGCCTTCCGGCCTCGATGCAACAGCTCCAAGAGGCGCTGTTTGCAGGTCCAGGCGATTATCCCGCCGCACGACGTGATAAGTCCTAATAGGGTTCCTTTTACCGGGATTGCCATGTTCATGACCTCCTGGAGTTTTCTGTAGATACCCACCTGATTCCGCGGGATGGCCTCAATTCTCATGGCGCCGGCCCGAGCGCGGGGCCCTGGGGCTTTTACCGTGAAAGTCCACCCGTAAGGGCGGTGCCCTCACCGCCCCTACAAGGAATTTCATGATTGGGGGTGACCCAATACGGCCGTGCTGGATTAGCAGCGAGCTGCTAATCCACGCCTTCCCCGTCCTCGGGGAGATATTCCGGCCAGGCTTCGGTAGCCGTAGCCCCTGGGGTCGGCCAGGTCTCGAGATACTTGCGGAGATCGGTCTGTAAGGTGAAGGCGGAGACCGGCGGCAGGGGGCACCGGGACGGTCGCCAGGCGGACGTGGTAACGCCATCGGGCGTTTTGCTTAAGTCCTCCGGGGGCCAGGCGGATTGGGACCGGGCCGGGACCAGAAACAGTTCCAGGGTGAGCAAACCGAGGAGGACCAAGCGGTGGCCGGCGTCCAGCCAGGCAGGTTTTGAGCGGCAGACGGTTTGCATGGGTGAGATCCTGGCCAAGATTTACTAGCCCTATCGGCGCTCCTCCGAAATAACTTCAAGGGAATTCTCATTTTTCGCAGCGAAGGGAGGGGTTGTCAGGCGCGCCGGGGCAGAATGACCCTGCCATAAGAGCTTTTCCAGCGTCAGGTGGGATGAGGCGGTTTTGGAGCGGCGGGGAGAGGCTGGCAAATGAGGCCGCCGGCAGGAAAAAGCCTTGACAATTTTGCGGAAATTTATTAAAAATACTTGTTGAGCATCGGGCGGGCATAGCTCAGCTGGTAGAGTACAAGCTTCCCAAGCTTGGTGTCGCGGGTTCGAATCCCGTTGCCCGCTCCAGCCCCGGGGGCGAGACGGTTGGCGCAGGCAGCCAACCGGTCCGCCGGGGAAACCCGCTTCCCCCATCGAGGTTGCCGGCAGTAAGGGGCAGGATGGCCGGCTGACTTTGAGGGTGGAGATAAGTAGTTGCTCTGGGGTGCCCCGAGATTAACCATATATCTTGGAATTTCCCGGAAGTGGGCTGAGGCCCGCTTTTTTTATTGGCGGAGCGCAAAACAGATTTTGGAAATTAATAAATTATGAAACCTGTTCTTAGTAAACTTCATGAATTAGTTGATATAATTGAGCAATCGGATTATTTCCCATCTAATATAAGATTATTTCTTATTACAAATGAAAACTATATCAGAATAAATAAAAGAAAAATTAGTATTACTTATTCATTAGAAACTGATGTATTTGACGTCAAATATTTAAAATGTGAACGAGGATTAATTTTAGATGTTTTTTCTAAGATTGAATTTTTGGCGAATGAAATCATTATATTGAAAGTATTAGGTTTTAAGTTAGAAGGCGAAATATATGATAAAAGTCTAATGTTAGATGACATATTAGAGAATATTGATTTATTCTCTAGGATTAAAATACTGAATAAATGGAAAATAATCGGTAATAAGCTATTTGATCTACTAATAAAAACTAAAGAAGTTAGGAATGGGTTCGCTCATGCATGGGATGATGATGAGGTTTATTATCATAAGAAGAAGATAAAGGATAATTTCTCAAAATTCAAAGAAGATATGTCGAGCGTTTGTTCGCAGTTATTGGAAATTTATAAGTCGTTACAAGATAAAATAGATTTTGAAACGTTAATCAATAGAATTGAGAGTTTTCATCTGGAAAAAGAAAAGGAAAAAGATATAGAACTCAATCGTAGTTAAGAGTTAAACGGTGCGGTCGCAGTCCGAAATAAAGCAAACGTCGGGGAGAGGAAATTTTTCCGGCAGGGATGACAGTGCAAGACGAAATAACACCGAAGGCAGCAATAATCTCCCGGTTGGAGGAGTTGATCCAACCCCTGGTGGAGTCCCAGGGAGCGGAGCTGGTGGAGTTGCAATACGGCCGGCCCAAGCGGGGCCGGGGCATCCTCAGGCTGTTCGTGGACCGGACCGGAGGCATCAGCATTGAAGAACTGGCCCGGATCAGCCGGATGGTGGGGGGCCTGTTGGAAGTCCATGACGTCATTCCCGGGTCATACACCCTGGAGGTGTCGTCGCCGGGCCTGACCCGGGCCTTGAAGAAGCCCGAGGATTATCAGCGCTACGCCGGCCGGCTGGCGCGGGTCACGACCCGGGCCCCCTGGGAAGGCCGCCAGGTGCACTGCGGCATCATTGAGGGCCTGAAAGACGACCAGGTGTGCCTCAAGGAGGGAGAGAGTGTGGTCTTAATCCCCCTGAGTGAGATCGCCAAGGCCCGGCTGGACCTAGACCTGAAAAAAATTGGCAAGGAGGGCTAGCACCTCTCATGAATCTGGAATTGAAACGGATCATTGACCAGGTAAGCCGCGACAAGGGGATCGAAAAGGACCTGCTGGTGGGGGCCATCAAGGACGCCATCCGTTCGGCGGCCAAGAAGAAGCACGGGCCGCGCCTGGAAATCGAGGTGGAATACCGGGACGAAACCGGGGAGATCGAGGTCTTTCAATATAAGGAAGTAGTGGCTGAGGTCAAGGACCCCGGCCAGGAGATTTCCCTGGAAGAAGGCCGGAAAATGGACCCGGAATGCGAGGTGGGGGACAGCCTGGGCTTCAAGATGGACGCCTCGGCGTTTGGGCGGATAGCGGCCCAGTCGGCCAAACAGGTGATCATGCAGCGCATGAAGGACGCGGAGCGGGACCTGGTGTATGAAGACTACAAGGACCGCAAGGGCGACATCATGAACGGCATCGTACAGCGCCTGGACCCGGATGGCATCATCGTCAATCTGGGGCGCACCGAGGCGCTGCTGCCGCCCATGGAGCAGGTGCCCCGGGAGATTTACCACAAAGGGGAGCGCATCCGGGCTTATGTCCTGGATGTGAAGCGCCAGACGCGGGGACCGCAGATTATCCTGTCCCGGACCCACCCCCAATTTCTGATGACCCTGTTCAGTGCCGAGGTGCCGGAGATTTCCGAAGGCATCGTCCAGGTTCTGGGGTGCGCCCGGGAGCCCGGCAGCCGCTCCAAGATTGCGGTCTCCTCCCGGGATTCGGACGTGGACCCGGTGGGGGCCTGCGTCGGCATGAAGGGGGCCCGGGTGCAAAACATCGTGCAGGAGCTGAGGGGCGAAAAGATCGACATCATCCCCTGGCATCCCGACCCGGCCAAGTTTGCCACCAATGCGCTGGCGCCGGCCCAGGTGAGCCGTATCGTCCTGAGCAAGGAGAGTCAGAGCATGGAAGTGATCGTACCGGATGACCAGTTATCGTTGGCCATCGGCAAGCGGGGCCAGAACGTGCGGCTGGCCTCCCGGTTGGTGGGATGGAAAATAGACGTAAAGAGCGAGTCCAAGTACTCGAAATCCCTAAAAGAAGGCTATCTGTCGCTGCTGAGCATCCCCGGGGTGGGCGAAATCACCGCCAGTCTCTTGCATGAGGCGGGATACACCTCGGCCCGGGAGGTGGCGGAAACCAGTTTGGAAGAGTTGACCCAGTCCAGCAGCTTATCGGAGAAGAAGGCCGCGACGCTCATCGCCGCAGCCCGGGAAATGGCAAGAAAGGGCGGGCCGGAAGAAGCGGCCGATTAGGCTGAAGAGACGGGCGAGGTTCAAGACGGTTGAGGGAATTGCTATACGGCGCCGAGGGCGAAATCAGTATCGGGGGTTAGGTTAGATATATGGGCAAGACCAGGATTGTGAATTTGGCCAAGGAACTCAAAATGGAAGTACGGGAGCTGATCCAGCGCCTTAAGGATGATCTGGGGCTGCAGGAGAATTTCACCTATCTCAGTTCTCTGGACGAGGCGACGGTGGCCCGGGCGCGACAGGTAATCACTACGGTGGCGCCCCAGGTCGAGGAACTGCGGGTGGGTGACAATGTCAAGCGCCGCCGGCGGGTGGCACCGCCGCCGGTGACCCCGATAGAACCAGCCCAGGAGGAGGTCCCGGAAGCCGAAGCGGCGCCGCCGGAGCCTGCCAAGGAAGTGGCCAAGCCCCGGAAACCCAAGGAAACGGTGGCCAGGGTCGTATCGCTCCCTCCCAAAAAGAAGGCGGCAGGCGGCAAGGCCGCAGCGCCGCGGCCGGCGGAGGAAGCCCCGGTGACCGAAGCAGTGACGCCCGAAGCGCCCGCCGGACCCCCGGAGGCGGCGACGGCCGAAGCGTCGGAGACGGCCCCGAGTGCGCCCGGGGAGTCCCCCCCGAAGACAGCCGCGGCGGTGGACTCGGCCACCGCGTTGAAGCGGCAGCGGGGCAAAGCCAAGAAGAAAGAGGTGCCGGCCCGGATCATCAGCCTGCCCGTGGAGAAACCACCGGCTCCGGTAAGCGCGGCGCCGGCGGCTCACCCGGGAGCGGCGGAGCGAGCTGTAGCCCGGCCGGGCGGCAGGACCGCCGGGGGCAGGCCGGCGGCGCCGATGGCCAGGCCGGAGGCCGGAGTTGCCAAACCCCCGGTGATGGAAGAGAAGAAGGACGGCAAGGGCAAGAAGAAGACCAAACGCCCGGAAGTGCCAGATGCGGCCAGGGCCAAACCTGTCAAAAAGCGGGAGGTCCGGGAGCGGGCCGACCTCTATAGCGGCGCCGAAGGCGAGCACCGGGGGTCGGGCCGCCGGAAAGGCATGAAAAAGGCCATCAAAAAGCTCTCCAAGGGTGAGATGACGATCCCCAAGGCCATCAAACGGCGGGTCAAGGTGGGGGAATCCATCACCGTGGGGGAGCTGGCCAAACGCATGGGCCTCAAGTCAGGCGCCATCATCAAGCAACTGCTGCAGATGGGGGTGATCGCCAACATCAATTACGCCATCGATTTCGATTCCGCTACTATCGTGGCGGTGGAATTCGGGTATGAAGTGGAACACGCCAGCATGCAGGAAGAAGATCTGCTGGCGGTGGGTCCCCGCCAGGAAGGCGAGGCCAAGGCCCGGCCCCCGGTGGTTACCATCATGGGGCACGTGGATCACGGCAAAACGTCGCTCTTAGACGCAATTCGCCAGACCCGGGTTACGGAAGGGGAAGCCGGCGGCATTACCCAGCATATCGGTGCTTACTATGTAAATTTGCCCGAAAAGCAAGGGGAAGTGGTCTTCCTGGACACTCCGGGCCATGAGGCCTTTACGGCTATGCGGGCCCGGGGCGCCAAGGTCACTGACCTGGTGGTGCTGGTGGTGGCGGCGGACGACGGAGTTATGGAGCAGACCACCGAGGCCATCAACCACGCCAAGGCCGCGGGAGTGCCCCTGGTGGTGGCGGTCAACAAGATCGACAAACCCAATGCCAACCCGGAACGGGTAAAACGGGAATTGTCCCAGGCCGGGGTGGTCTCGGAAGAATGGGGCGGCGACGTCCTGTTTGCCGAGGTGTCGGCCAAGCAACGCATCGGCATCAAGGAATTGCTGGAGAAGAT
>JBKQVS010000040.1:0-19244 GCA_052139855.1 Desulfobaccales bacterium | reverse complement strand
CACCAGGAACCGTTACAGCCAGAGGCTTACGAATTCCAGACACATTATATTGCAGAGGCTCAAAAATTGTTCCGCTCACCCTGTCAAGTTCAAGCATTTCCTCACCAGCAAAAGAGCCTTCGTCTTTTTTATAAGGGCGTCCATAAATTAAAACTTGCTTGAGGAGTTGAAACCAGACGTGGTCTATGGTTTTTCCACAAACATCAACCGGCTGAAAATTAATCATGGCTTTTCCCCTCCCACTAATTTTTCCATCAATCACCTCCCGCCACGCCCGCGCCGGCGGCCTGGCCTTCTTCTTCAACTCCGCCACCAGGGGCTTTATCTCCCGGCCCTGGCAATGGGCCTCAGAGAGATCCTTGAATTCCTTGGACGCCGGTATCACCAGGAGGCCCGGCAAGTCGGCGGCTACATCTTCCCGCAAAAGAGGCTCAGAGGAGTTTTTGGGGTTTCCAACCCCGGCGTCCAGTTCCTCCCATAAGTAGACCTGCAAGTCCTGCAAGGTTTTTAGCTCAGCCTTGGATAAATGGCGCAGGGAACTCTTCCAGGTCTTCTTGCCCGGAATCCCCAAGGCTGGAAGGTCGTGCAACCAACAGGTCAGGGCATCGGATTCGCCCTCTACCAGCAGGCACCAGCCCGCGTTCCGAATCTTATGCAGCTTCCAGAGACCATAGAGCCGGGTCTTGTCCCTCGTGCGCCACCGGAAGCGGTACTTGCCGCTTCCAAATCGCCGACGGTGCAACAGGGCCTTTTTGTTTTACTTTTTCGGATTGGTAAGGGTGGTGGCCAATCGCCTCATGGCGGGCCCCAGACGAAGCTTATTACGGCATATAAGGAAAGAATATCAGCACGACAAACGGCGGAAGGAGAGGTGCGGAGATATAGCAGTAATCCGCTATTCTTGAACAGCCCTGTTCTTGGCCTGTAGTCAGGCAGTCTTTGTAAAAACCCAACAAGGAGCAAGGTGAGGGGTAGGGTAGGATTCACGAAAGACACTTATCTCCTCTCTCGGCACTGGACATTGCTCCATTGATCTGCTATTGGCACTTGCAAACTTTTTCTTGACAATTATACCATACCGAGGTAGGGTATTCCCATTAGCCCACCTGTCGGAATGAAAAGCCCATGCCGCGGTTTGAAAATGCTTGGGGCCCCAGAGATAAAAATCCATGGCCGGCCCGGAAACCTTTTTCAAGGACCCAAGCCCAGCGGCTATCCCGGGGCGGCAGATAGGTGCGGCAGCCTGTGGCTTCGAACCGACTTGGTGGGTGTTGCGGGCATGAGCCTTAAGGGATTATTATTTTTAGCTAATCGAAGGTAAAAATGCATCCTCCCGAAGAATTAAGAAAGCAGATACAGCGGGACATTCACTCCCGGTTAAAAAAAATCGAAGGCCAGATCCGGGGCCTTCAAGGCATGATTGATGCGGACAAGGATTGCGAGCAGATCCTCATCCAGGCGAGAGCCGCACAATCCGCTTTGAAAGCGGTGTGCAACCTGATTTTAAAAGTTTATCTGGTTAAATGTTACCGTGAAAGCGGTAAGGAACAGAGCCCCGAGGAAGTATTCCTTAGGCTGGACCAGGCAATAAACATGCTCTCCCGGTTCGTAGACTGATAAAGGCCTCAATCAAAACAATTTCAGAACCAGGATAGTGCTCGGAGAGCTTCACATTGAGCTGTGCTAAGTAGGGATGGGATAGGTAAAAATAGATTTTCCCGGCTGCAACGCTGGGACCAGTAAAGCAAAGGAGAGAAACGATGACAACTTCAGATCTTGTTACTCTTAAGGCCGCCGCGGTGGTGGATGCCCGGGGCAGCGCCTGCCCGGGACCGCTGATGGAAGCCAAGAAGGCCATTGGCAAGGTGAAAGTGGGGGAGGTGCTGGAAGTGCTCTCCAACGATCCGGGCACCAAGGACGATATGCCCCTTTGGGCCAAGAAGGTGGGCCACGAATTCCTGGGCTCTTTGGGCGCAGACGGGTACGACCGCATTTTTATCGTCCGGAAAAAGTAACCTGGAGGCCTCATGGCGGCCGAGAAGTATGCCGGAAAAATCCTGATCCTGGCCACGGAGAGTTGCGCCTATCCCGGGGCTGACGCCGTGGGGCAGGGGCACCAGAGCTATCCTGCCAATACCTACATCTTGCGGGTCAAGGCGCCGGTCCTCTTTCCCGAGCACTTTTATCTGGACTGCTTCCACAAGGGCATCGCCGGCATCATCATCATGTCTTGCGGGGTGGAGTGTCCCTACGAGGGGGCCTATGAAGCTCTGGCCAAGCGCATTGACCATGTCTATGCCCTGATGAAGGAGCGCGGCCTGGACATTCGCCGGTTGCGCTTGACGGCCATCTGTACGGTGTGCACCCGGGCCTTTATCAAAGAAGTCAAGCAGATGAATGATCTGATCTCGGAATTGGGCCCGCCCGGCAGCGACCGACCTGCGGCGGCCAGCGCCGCTTAGCTCTGCCCAATCACCACGGGCCGGCTCTCTGAGGAGCTACAGGCATGGTTTCTCAACCAAGTTTACGATACGACGCCCTCATCTTGGGTGGGGGAATCGCCGGGCTGGAGGCGGCCCTCAATCTCGCCGACCAGGATTTCTCGGTGGCGGTGGTGGAAAAAGACGCCTCCATCGGCGGCAAGATGATCAGACTCTCCAAGGTCTTTCCCACCCTGGATTGCTCCAGTTGCATCACCACCCCCAAGATGGCGGCCGCGGCCCATCACCCCAAGATTACCCTGTTCACCTACTGCGAGTTGCAGTCCCTGGTGCGCCAGGGCGACGATTTGGTTGCCGCGATTCAGCAAAAGCCCCGCTTTGTGGACGAAGTGAAGTGCATCGGCTGCCGCCAGTGCGAATATGAGTGTCCCGTGCTGGCGCCTGATGACGAACAAGGGGGGTTTTTAGCCCGCAAAGCCATTCGCATTCCCTTCTCTAACGCCATTCCCCAGAAGGCCCTGATCGATCCGGAAAATTGCATCCTCTGCGGTCGGTGCGCCAAGATTTGCCCCACCCAGGCCGTTAACTACTTTCAGGAGCTGGAAGATTTCACCCTGACCGCGGCGACCGCGGTGATCGCCACCGGTTTTGAATTGACGCCGCTGTCGAACAAGACCCAGTATGGCCAGGGTAAGATTCCCAATGTGATTACGGCCCTGCAGATGGAGAGGCTGCTGGCGCCCCACGGCCCTTACAACCGCGCCCTCAGGCCCTACGACGGCATGGAGCCGGATAACATCGCTTTCATCCAGTGCGCCGGATCCCGGGACCAGAGTATGGGAGTGGCGTATTGCTCCCGGGTCTGCTGCATGTATGCCATCAAGCAGGCCATGCTCCTGTCCGGGTCCCTGCCCCTGGCGGACATTACCATCTACTACATGGATATCCGGGCCTTTGGGAAAGGTTATGAGCAGTTTTTTCAAAACGCCCAGGCCATGGGGGTTAGTTTTATCAAGGGCAAGGTGGCCTATCTTGACCCGGGGGACAACGGTGCGGTCCTGGTCCGATACGAATCCCAGGAAGCTGAAGGCGGGGTGCAGGTGGCCGAGCATGACCTGGTAGTGCTGTCCCTGGGCATGCTACCGGGCTGGAATCCGGCAGGCTGCTGCGCTCTTTCCACCGGGGCGGATAACTTCATCAAAACCGTGAAACCCAAACTGGCTCCAACCCTGACCGATCTTGCCGGCGTGTTTGTCGCCGGGGCCGCGGCCGGACCCAAGGATATCGTGGACAGCATCGTAGAAGCGGGCGCTGCGGCCATGGAGGCTTCCCGGTATCTGGCGGCCAGGGAAGTGAGCAGCAAGCAAAGAGCAGTGAGCGGTAAATAATGAGATAGGTATAGTATTTCATAGATACGCTCATGTCATATATCGCCCCCTCACCCCAACCCCCTCCCGCCGCAAGCGGGTGGAGAGGGAGTTAAGGAGCCGGGGCATCCTCAGGGCTGTGAGCGGTACGCAGCGGCGTAGCTCTTCTGCTTAAAGCTAATGGCTTAAAGCTGATAGCTAATTTGCGGAGAAAGGCTGATGGCGGAGAAAAAATACCCTGACCCCGTCCCGGAAGGCAAAGTGGGGGTCTACGTTTGCTATTGCGGCGGCAATATTTCCGACGAAGTGGACGTGGAAAAAGTTTGTGAACAGGTCCGCAAGGTGCCGGGGGTGGTGGTGGCCCGGGCCAATATGTTCATGTGCTCCGACCCCGGCCAGGAACTGATCATCGAGGATCTCAAAAGCGGCCTGGTGGATCGGGTGGTGGTGGCCTCCTGCTCTCCCAGTCTGCATGAAACTACCTTCCGCCAGGCTCTGGCCCGAGCCGGAGCGAATCCCTATGTCTACGAGCACGCCAACCTGAGGGAGCAGGTGAGCTGGGTGCACCACGGCGCCGAGGCCACCGCCAAGGCCACTCGCCTGGTGGCCGCGGCCGCCGTCAAGGCCGGAATGCTTGAGGCCCTCACGCCCATCCGGGTCGAGGTGCATCGGCAGGCCGTGGTGATCGGCGGTGGCGTGGCCGGCCTCAAAACTGCTCTGGAGTTGGCCGAGAGGGGCCTGCCCGTAATGCTCGTGGAAAAGAGCCCTTTCCTGGGGGGACAGGTGGCGCAGTTGGATCGCCTGGCGCCCTGGGGAGAAACGGCCTCCGGGGTCATCAGCGAACTCGCCGGCGCGGTCCTTTCGCATCCGGCTATCACCATTTACTCCTGCGCCCAGGTGGAAGGCTTTGAGGGCTATATCGGCAATTTCAAGCTCAAAATAGTGCAGCAGCCCCCCGAAGGCACGGCATATGCCGATAGGTTGGCAAGGCTGAGCCATTCCGACCGGGGCCTGGGAGAGTATGTGCCCTTTGTGGGTGTCATGCCCGCGGCGATCCCGGAAAGCCGGGAAGAATTTGACCTAAACGCCGGGGTCATCGTGCTGGCCACCGGTTTTCAGACCTACCAACCACGGAAGGGAGAATACGGCTCCCAGGAATTTCCTGAAGTGGTCACCCTGCCGGAATTCATCCGTCTGGAGGCTGAAGCCCATGGGCGCGATGACACCCTGGTGCTGAACGACCGGCCCATCCGCCGGGTGGCCATGATCCACTGCGTGGGCAGCCGCCAGATTCCGGGCATCCACGAGGAAAACCCCGGCGGCTATCTGAACGAATACTGCTCGCGCACGTGCTGCAGCGCCACGCTCTACGCCGCTAACCTGATCCGGGATAACTATCCCAAAACCCGGGTCTTTGATTTTTACCGGGACATTCGCACCTATGGCCGGGGGCAGGAGGAACTTTACACCCAGGCGGCCCAAAGCGGGGTGGTGTTTTTCCGTTTCGAGGCCGGCGAGGAGCCGCAAGTCTTGAAGAGTCCCACCCCCAAGGGGTACCCCCTGCTGGTCAAGGTGAAAGATGGGTTGACCTTCGGCGAGGAACTGGAAGTGCCGGCGGATCTGGTGGTGCTGGCGGTGGGCCAGGAACCCAATAATATTGCCGACCTGGTGGAGCAGATGAAGATTCCCGTGGGCGCCGACCGTTTCCTCCAGGAGGTGCACCCCAAGCTGCGCCCGGTGGAAGTGTCCGTGGGCGGCATCCTGTTGGCCGGCACCTGCCAGGCCCCTTTCGACGTCGGCGAGACCTGTGCGGCAGCGGGGGCCGCGGCGGTCAAGGCCGCGGCGATCCTGACCCGGGGCTTTGTGGCGCTGGATCCCTTTGTGGCGGAAGTGGACCTGAGCAAATGCACCGGCACCGGCGCCTGCGTGACGGCCTGCCTGGCGGAAGGGGCCCTGGTCCTGGTGGAGATGGACGCGGCGGGCCAGAAGGTCACGCTGGCCCAGGTCAACCCGGCCCTGTGTATAGGCTGCGGCGCCTGTGTGGCGGTCTGCCCCGAAAACGCCATTAATGTGCAGGGCTGGACCTTAAAGCAGTACGAGGCCATGGTGGACATGATCGTTTCGGATGCGTACCTGGAAGGGGCATGATTGTGCCAGGCAAGGCCATCGTTATTGAGAACGACGCCGCTGGCCCGCCCGCTAAACTCATTCCTTGTGAGGTTTGCTGATGCATGACCCGGCAGGAGAAAGTGCGTCCCGGAAAGAGGCCCTGAAAAAACTCAAGGCGGCCCGGAAAGAGCAGATTGCCGCGACCACCGCCCGGATGAAAGAGCAGCGGCAGGCGGTGAAAGCCATCAAGGGGCAGTTGGAGGGGGCTGAGTTGACGGTGCCCGAGATGGCTGCGGCCACAGGCTTGCCAGTGTCCGAGGTTTTCTGGTACGTGGCCTCGTTAAAGAAATATGGAGAAATTCTGGAAGGGCCAAAGGATGGCAGTTATTATCGCTACCGATTGGGCCAAGCCCTGGCGCCTACAGCCGAGGCCGATCCGACGGAGTAGCGGCCGCCCCTTCCGAGGGATTCAGACATGGCATTGGTAAATCCTGATTTTGCTGAAGAGCTCAAACCGTTTGGCGTAGACACCGCTCTTGAGTGTTTCAACTGCGGCACTTGTGCGGCCATCTGCCCTCTCATTTTTGAGCATTTTCCCCGGAACATGATCCGCTACGTCCAGGTGGGGGCAACGGATAAAATCCTGCAACAGGCCCAGGAACTCTGGCGGTGTCTGCAATGCGGGCTCTGCACCCAGACCTGTCCCCGCCAGGCCAACCCGGGTGAACTCATCCTTGGGTTGCGCCGCTATGTGGTGGCTCGGTGGAAGAGGGGGTAAGATGTATAACCCCAGGGACATCATCAACCTCATTGCCGCCAATATCAGGAAGACCCGCAATCCTTTCGGGATTCCCAACTCCCAGATCAACACTTGGTGGCGGGAGGCCCCCGGCTTCACCCGGCGGCCCGGGGACGCCCTGCTCTTGACCGGCCTGATGTATCAATCCATACCCTATATTGAAGGCACCACCCGGTACCTGGAACGTCTGGAGGGCAGCCGCTGGGCCGATTACCTGCGGTTTGCCCGCCTCAGCCGCTATATTCCCAGCTTTCTGGTGGGCCGGGGTTTTTTCCTCCTGACCTCCAAGGCGGAAAAAAAGCAGTTTAACGGCATTCTGGTCTCCATTAGCCGGCTACTGACGAAATCCGGGGTGGATTTCTTCTATCACCCGGACATGGACTTCTACAGCGGCATCTTGCTCTACGATCTGGGGGACCAGGACGGCTTTGTGGAGCACGCCAGGTTCGTGGCCCGGACCCTGAAGCTGCATGGCGTTGAAAAAATCATCACCGTCGATCCCCACACCACCTATGCCCTGAAAGAGCTTTATCCGAAATATACCGGGGTGAGCTTCGAAGTGCAGCCCTATTTCGCCCTCCTCCGACCCAACGAGGTCAGCCGCGGCAACGGCCGGCCGCCGGTGGCCATCCACGACCCCTGTTTCTATGGCAGATACCTGAAAGTCTCGGAGGGGCCCCGCCGGCTGCTCACCGGGTTGGGACTTACGTATGCGGAAGTGCGGAACTGCGGGGAGTTCACCTCCTGCTGTGGCGGCCCGGCGGAGTCGGTGTCCCCGGCCCTGAACCGGGAGATTCTCGACCGGCGGGTGGCGGAACTGAAAGCCAGCGGTGCCCCGGTGGTCACCTTCTGCCCCATCTGCCTGGCCAACCTGCTCAAGGCGGGCCTGCCCGTAGAAGACCTGGCCAGCCTGCTGGACCGCTCGATGTAAGAGCGTTTTTTAATTCGGACACTTAACCTGGAATGAGCCCGGCGTTTTGAGGAGAGGGGCTGAGGCGCCGGTTTTAAGCCCCGCCGAGAAGCTTATTAACCGCAACCAAGAAGGAGAACCGAACATGTCGGAAGCAAAGGAAAAAATCGTTTTAATCGCCCTTCATGCGGGGGAAGATCCGGAACGCGCTACCTTTCCTTTTCTGCTGGCCAATGCGGCCCAGGCCATGGATGTGGAGGCCGTGGTGGTGCTGCAGGGCACCGCGGTGTATCTGGCCAAAAAGGGCTATGCCGACCACGTGTTGGCCGCTGGCCTCACCCCGTTAGCGACCCTGATCGACAACTACGTCGCCAACGGCGGCAAAATTCTGTGTTGCATACCCTGCCTCGAGGAGCGCAAGATCAGTCAGGCTGATCTGATCCAGGGAACGGAGTTGATTAAGGCGGGGAGACTGGTCGTCGAGATGACCAGCGCCAAATCTACTGCGGTTTACTAAAAATATGGCCGGGACGTAGCCAGAGCCTGGAGCAAGGGCCTCTGAGCGAAGGCTGAGTCTATTTCAGGGGTGAGGGGCAGGAGCTTGGAAATTCCTGCCCTTATCCGGCCCCGATAAGCTGTACCAAGATCCCTTCAAGGGACCTAGTGCCGGAATGGGCAATGGTTGAGGCAGGATAAAATATCTACACTTTTGGCAGTTACTAACCTATCTGCCAAAAAATTGATAGAAAGAAGAATGAATGGTGTAGCCGAGTCGCGTAGGGCAATCTCACCCCCATGCTCCGGGGGGTCCGCCCCCATCTCTGGCGCAGTTGCGCACGCCTTCCCAATAAAACCAAGCGCGCTTGTGGCGCACTATCTTATGAATATCACAACAATAATATTTAGGATGGAGTAGCGGAAAGATAGCAGTTATCTTTCATTGCGTTAACTGCTCGCTATTACAGCGCGGCTTTGGCTTAGGTCATTCGCTGAATTTAGGCAGGTATCGTTCGTCTAGCGAAGAAACCACAATGCCATGGTTACTCCGATGGTGATAGCCACGTCGGCGAGATTAAAGACCGGCCACCAGCCAAGATCGAGGAAATCCATCACGGCGTGGTGTCGGAGTTGATCGTAGGCGTTGCTGCAGGCACCGCCCAGCGCCATGCCGATTGCGAGCTGGGCAACCCGGTGCTGAAAGAAGTATCCTTGCCAGACAATCAGGCAGATACCGCAGAGGAGTCCAGCCAAAACGCCCAACATTACACGGGGGTTATGCAGGAGCAGGCCGCGAACATTGCTTACCCGCCGAATCCTAATCCAAGAGGCGAAGGCCACCGACTGCCCCTCGGCGAGACGACGGGCCACCAGCATCTTGGTGAACTGGTCGAGGCTGAAAAACAAACCGGCGACCGAAAGCAGCCGAAGCAGCACTGGCCCTCCGCAGAGCATCGGAACCGCGCCTGGTTAACCTTATTGCTGCCTTTGCTCAGGCGCCTCTCAGCCTACCCCTCTCCCGCCAGGGGAGAGGGGCATAGAGGGACAGCACGGGTGGCAATCACTCTCACCTGCAGCGCCTGAGGCCCAGGCAGGCGAAATCGCCAGGGAAGAAGAACCGCGCCACCCTCGGGTTAACCCGGCTCTTCTCCCCGGCTGGGACGTTTTTCCCTCGGATCTGCCGATTCCTGAGGGAAGGACGCCGTTAACCGGGCGCCTACCGGAGCTGCTAGTTGATTTTTCCCTCAACCTTCGGCGGCGGGTCAGTCCGCGGCGGCTTTTGATCAAGCGGCTTCGGCGCCGGACAGGGCCTCTCAACACAAGCCGGCGGAGTTGGCTCGGGCGGGCAGCACGCCTCGATCTGCTGACGCAGTTTTGCTTCCCGCTCCAAGGTAACGGCCGCGTCCCCGTGGGTGGCCGCATACAGGCAGGCGAGCTTGCGGATGGCCTCCTTGATGGCCTCCTGGAGCGGAGTCTGGGTATGCGCCTCGTTCCAAATGCCGCAGGTGTTGACGGAAATCTGCTGGAGAATGCAGATTATGGCGTCGTTCTGCTGGTCGTTTTGGAATAAGGCCTGGTTGGTGTACTGTCCCAGGGTGATGAGCTGCTGGAACCCCCAGAGGAGCAATTGCTGCTCTGTCTGCAGGTTAGCATTCACCTGGTCCAGCTTCACTTTGACATCATCCAGCCGGCTTCGAATGTCGGCGGTGTTGTCTTTGACGTGGTTGATTCCATCTAAGAAATCTTGTGCGGACGGCATGGGTATATCCTCCTTTATGGTTAATAGCCTAAAGATTTCCCCCGGACATCTCATGGGATGCCAGGGTTGAGAACACCCCCGGGAAATCCGGGGGGCCCCCCGACAAATCGGTGTTATAGAGAGCCACCTCCTGAATTTTTCCCTTGAAGGGATAGAGACGATGCGGGGAGGAGCCGGCGCCGGGAAACAGGTTGCTGCCCGTGCCGATGAAGAAATCGCCTCCCCCGGCCATCGAGGTGTCATTGCGCTTAAAGGTGGTGACGTTGGCGTTCAGGGCCAGTAGGTGTGGAATATCAAGCTGCTGCTGGGTATCGGGGTAGTACAGGAAAAGCGATAATCTTTTGCCGTTGAAGGTCAGCGCCAGATACGTCAACTGGTTAACGTTGGCCGGATCTTTAGCAACCGCCACTCGACTGAACTGAGTCCCATCGCCCATCCAGACTTGCCAATAAGGATCAATCAGGTTGCTGGGGTTCGGGGGCAGATCTTTGGGGCCCAGGTAGAGGCCCCAGCCGGTCAATTTCTGGCCCAGCCCCTGTGGACCGGTGGATTCCACCAGGCAGCGATAGTATTCCCCGGTGATGATGGGAAGCCAAACCCAGGCTTCAAAAGTAAATTGGGCCGGGTTGAGGTGGTCGTCAAAGGGCACCTGCACGTATCCCCCATCGACCTGAATGCACGGGCTGGCGGACGAAAGCTGGAGAAGTCCGGGGGTCTTGCCGAGAAAGATCTTGCCTGGGGTTCTATCTGAATACCACGCGGCGTTCGGCGTCGATACCGGGCTTAATTTCTCGTAGTCGCCGTTGTACCCGCCGACCTGACTCTGGGCCGCGCCGCCGCTGCTGGGGACCGGCGTCGAGGCCGGTTCCCCGAGGCGCCAGTACGCCACGAGATTGCCGGTGGTCAAAACCGCGGTGGGGTAGTCCGCCGACGGGCCGGTACCTACCAGAGAGAGCCCGCAGCCGACAAACCCGAACAGCAGCACGGCGACGAGCAGGGCCAGAGCCCCGAGCAAGAAAAATGTGACCATCATACGAAGCCTCCCTCCCGGACCTTCATGCAGGTATTCCGGCAGATCGCCCACAGGCTTGAAGCAGCGAGCCCGTCTTCACCAGAAGTAATGGATATCCTCTCCCGGTTATGGTTATTGCCTTACATATTCCCACCGGCCATCTCATGGGAGGCCAGGGTGGTTTGCACCCCGGCGTTCTTCGGGGCGGATAAATCCCTTTTGTAGAGAGCCACCTCCTGGATTTTGCCCTTAAAGGGATAGAGGCGGTCCCCCGAGGGGGTGTTGAGCGTCAGGTTGCTGCCCGTGCCGATGAAGAAATCGCCCTGCCCGTCAGTCGAGGGGTCGTTCCGATGAAAAATAATGGGCGGGTTCGGTATCACCAGGGCCTGCATCTGGTCCCAGGTGAGGAGCATCTGGAGGGCCTCGGGGTAGTATAGCCAGAGCTGCAAATTTTGGGTTCCGTCGAAGGTCAGCACCAGATAGGTCAACCTGAGGGGTGAAATCACCTGCCCCTTGGAATCTTTGGGAAAATCCGATTTGATGATGCCCACCCGGTTGAACTGGGTACCGTCACCCATCCAGACTTGCCAGAAGAGCTGGCCTGAAGGGTTATTGGGGTCGTCCGGCCCCAGGTAGAGGCCCCAGCCGGTATTCTTCTGGTCCGCCACCTGGGGTCCGGTAGATTCCGCCAGGCAGTAATAATATTTCGGGTCGAGCGCGGGGTCGGGAGAGACCCAGGCTTCCAAGGTGAATTGCGGCGGGTTGAGCGCATCGGCCCAGGGCACCTGCACGTACCCGCCATCGGTGTTCATGCAGGGCAGTTTATCTTGAGGTGAAAGTTCAAGCAGCCCGGGGGTTGAGCCCAGGATGAGGGTGCCGGCGCTTGCCGGCGAAAAGAAGGTGTCGTCCGGTGTGGCGACGGGATCTGATTTGAAGTAGTTGCCGTGGAACCCCCCGAAGGCGTCCCTGGCAGTGAATATACCGGGCAGTGCCGGCATATTGGCCGGCTGGACCAGCGTCGCGGCCGGTTCCTCAAGCCGCCAGTACGCCACGAGATCCGGTGTGCTTAAGACCATTTTGCCATAGTCCGGCGGGGTGGGAGAACCAGGCGCAGTGGGAGAACCGGGCGAAGTGGAAGACCCAGGCGCAGGGGGAGACCCCGACGAGGGGGGAGGCTCAGGCGAAGGGGTGCCACTAAAGGGAGCACAGCCGACAAACCCGAACAACAGCACGGTAGCGAGCAGGGCCAGAGCGCCGATCAAGAAAAATACGACAGTCATGGGAGACCTCCGGCTGCGAGCCGCAGGCGGACCCGCATGAGACCCCCCACCGCCGGCAGGCAGGGGCCCCTGCCTAACAGCCCGGCGCGGTTTGGGGTGGCGTCTAAGAAGTCTGGTGGGGATGGCATGGGTATATCCTCCATATTAAGATAGTATCTAAAGATTCCCGCCGGACATCTCATGGGATGCCAGGGTTTCCAACGGACAGGATTGGTCGGAGAGATCTCGTTTGTAGAGAGCCACCTCCTGGATTTTCCCCTTAAAGGGATAGAGACGCTGAGTGGAGGGGTTCGACGTCAGGTTGCTGCCGGTGCCGATGAAGAAATCGCCCATCCCGCCGAGTGAGGCGTCGTTGCGATGAAAAACAATGGGCGGATTTGGTATGTTCAGGGCCTGCAATTGATTTAAGGAGATATCGTAGAAATTCTGATTGGCATCGGGGTAGTACAAAAACAGCTGCAAGTTTTCGACTCCGTCGAAGGTCAGCGCCAGATACGTCAACCTGAGTTGCGGAATCGCATTCCCCTGAGAATCTGTGGGGAAATCAGGTTTGGCGATGGCTACCCGGTTGAACTGATTGCCGTCTCCCATCCAGACCTGCCAGAAAAGCGGACCGGCAGGGTCAGGGTTATTGAGGTCAGCCGGTCCCAGATAAAGGCCCCAGCCGGTAGTCTTCGGCCCCAGCCCCTGTGGACCGGTGGATTCCGCCAGGCAATAAAAATACTTCGGGTCCATAAAGGGATCGGGCAGGACCCAGGCTTCAAAGGTGAATTGGGGCGGGTTGAGCTCGTCGGCCCACGGCACCTGCACGTATCCCCCATCCGTGTTGATACAGGGACTGTTCACCTGATTCGCAAGTTCGAGCAGGCCGGGGGTTACGCCCAGAACTATCTGGCCGACAGTTGCGGGTGAAAGGGTCAGGTCGTCCGGTGTAGATACGGGATCTAATTTAAAATAGTCGCCGTGGTGGACATCGCCGTTTTCGTCTGCGACCACACTCCGGGCCAGGCCGCCACTGCTGGGCACCGGCGTGGTGTTCGGTTCCCCGAGGCGCCAGTAGGCCACGAGATCCCCGGTGGATATGACCGCGGTGGGATAGTCTTGGTAAGCAGAAGGCACGCACGAAGCCGCGCCAGGGGAAAAACTACAGCCGACAAAGCCAAACAAGAGTAAGGCGACGAGCAAGACCAGGGCGCCGATCAAGAAATATAGGCCTATCATGCGAAACCTCCTTCTGGAGTATTAAGGCTGACGCACCCGGCGCTCCTCGACGCAGGCAGGCGCGGGCATACCGAATTATTACCGGCGCTCCTGCCGCGGTTGAGGATGTCTAAGCAGTCTGGGGTGGATGGCATGGGTTCAACCCCTCATGAGTCAGTCTCTACAGGTTTCCGCCCGACATTTCATGTCCCGCCAAAGTTGTCTGCACCCCGGCGTTATTCGGTGCGGACAGATCGACCCCATAAAAAGCCACCTCCTGGATTTTCCCTTTAAAGGGATAGAGGCGGTCCCCGGAGAAAGGGATAGACGTCAGGTTGCTGCCGGTGCCGATGAAGAAATCGCCCTTCCCGTCAGGCGAGGCATCGTTCCGATGAAAAACCACGGGTGAGGTCGGTGTGTCCAGGGCCTGCAGTTGATTTAAGGAGAGATTCTGTCCCGTATCGGGGAAATAGAGCCAGAGCTGCAATTTTTGAATGCCGTTGAAGGTCAGCGCCAGATAGGTCAACCGGAGTTGCGAAAACCCGGGGGTAGGGAAATCAGGTTTGGCGATGGCCACCCGGTTGAGTTGAGTGCCGTCACCCATCCAGACTTGCCAGAAAAGGGGCCCGGCAGGGTCGGGGTTGTTGAGGTCAGAGGGTCCCAGGTAGAGGCCCCAGCCGTTTTTTTTCTGTCCCAAGCCTTGGGGCCCGGTGGATTCCGCCAGGCAATAAAAATATTTCGGGTCCAGCAAGGGGTCGGGGAAGACCCACGCTTCAAAAGTGAACTGTGACGGGTTAAGCTCATCGGCCCACGGCACCTGCACGTATCCCCCTTCGGTGTTTATGCAGGTGAATTGAGTATCCTGAGGCTTAAGTTCGAGCAGACCGGGATTTACTCCCAGAAGGATCTTCCCCATGGTTGCCGGCGAATGGAGCAGGTCGTCCGGCGTAGATACGGGCGCCAAGGTTCTATAGTCCCCGGGGAACGACCCGAAATCGTCCTTGGCGGCGCCGCCACTGCTGGGCACCGGGGTCGCGGCCGGTTCCCCGAGGCGCCAGTAGGCCACGAGACCCGGGGTTGACTTGACCGCTTTATCGTAATTTCCCGAAGGCTCAGGGGCCTCGGTAATATAAGCCCCGCAGCCAACAAAACCGAATAACAGCAGGGCAACGAGCAGGGCCAAAGCACTGATCAAGAAAAATACCACAATCATACGATGCCTCCTTTTGCGACAATCGGGCGGACCCTTATGGACCAGCGCCGGCAGTGCGGGTCCACCGGACTAAGGCTGGTGGGGCCACATGAGCATAAGACCTGCCAGGCACGCCGCCAATAAGATCACCGAGATGGTTCGGTGCAGGCTATAAGGTCCGATGGCTTCGATGTCCTCTCTGGTTGCCTCGAGCCACCAGCGCCCTATGGAGTAAGCCGCCACGGTATAAAGGAACAAGGCGCCAGCGAAGGGAAGCCGGTTCCAGAGTCCCACCAGCCCAAGCAGGATGATGGCGGCCAAACCTGCCTCAAGGAGCTGGGTCGGCAGGCGACGGCAACAGATACCGAGGTGGTTGGGAAGATACAAGGCCAGGCGGGCGGAGGTCGGCCGCCCGGCGCAGCAGCCATTCAAGAAACATCCCACCTTGGTGAAGATCATACCGGTGAGCAGGGTAATGCTCGCCGCGTCCCAGAAAACTCCAAAGGGGAGCTTCAAGATTTTGAGCACGGGTAGGGAGACCAGACACGACAAAACCAGGCCCCCGTATAAGGAGGCACCGCCTTCCGACTGCCGCCAGATCCGATCAGGCTGGCGACGATAGAGGCGCCAGTGCGTCACGAGGAAGAGCAGCCTGGCGCCCACCAGGGACACGGGAAAGAGCAGCAACAAGGCAGCGTACGCCCGGACCGGATCCAGGCCATGCAGGCCGGCACCATAGGTGCCGCCCATGACGCCGATGAGGATGCCGAGATAGAGCATGACGGGATAGGCATGGAGCTTGATCCCGTGCCACTCAAACAGCATCCTTTGCATGGTATCTCCCGGGTTCTCGCACCTGGGCCAATCAAGGCCCGGAAACCTCAAACCCTTGTTCGGTTATGCTAAAGGGGAGAGGCGACATAGCTCTATCGATCACGATGGAAACTGGAAATCTTTCGACTCAGGCTTAAACACTGAAGCGTTTAGGTAAAATTAATGCCATATTTCCCGATAGCAATAGCTCATCCTCTAATAAATTAAATTTCTCGAGTTCTGGTGCATTCTGATGGTTTACAATTCTGCGGAGCAGCATTTTCCAGAGCTGAGAGCCCGGTATGGGACTGTTTGATGATGAACCAGACCGGAGGTTAACGCCAAAAAGGACCATCTCCCCTGTGGGTAAGGAACTCTGACTCACCATTGATCCTGTTTTGAAGCAAGCTTAGAGAGCGGCAGATAACTTGCCAGCACCAGTAATTATCGAATGCGTCGGGAAAATTGCAGATATGATCCGGACCTGGGAAGTTTTTTGCTGCGTGATAGTATCGGATCATAGCAGTTAGCATTACAAGCTGGTCCACAAACCGGCCCCTATGGCAAAATTAGCGTGATGGACCAAAGGTGCATGGAGATGAGTAGGAAGCGCTATGGTCCGGGACAGGTTGGGATGCTAGGCTCTGTCGAGAACCCAAAAAAACACGATTCCTCCGATAATTCCCTTAATTAGGAGAGAATGGAAGGTTAAATAATCCCTTATTTCACCCAAAAACACGATTGTTAATAGTAAATAGTCCATAATTGCCCTCCGGCGCGAATGGGAAATTTCTGGATTATTATTTAATAAAGTAATCGGTTGCAAATATTAAATAAATTAGGGAATCCCTGATTTCGCAATAAACGGGATGATCATTTTCATATGATCATTTTGACCACTTAACACAAAAATTCTGTATGGGGGTGATTGGGAGATAACAATGGGCGATATTTTTACGATCGCGGCTATCTTGCCTGGATCAACACTTATCGTGGGAGCGGTAAAAATTCCAGATATGATTCGAATATCAGACATGGGTAGGGCCGCACCGAAGTTTCCCCCTGATTTCCAACTCTGCCAGGGTAAGCTCTCACGATCAGCATTTGGCGAAGGGTTAGGGCAAAGGTCAGGGGTTTTCGTTCAACCTGGGGCGTTACATGAGGTCGGTTTTCGTGGAGCCACCCAAAAAAGGGGTGCCCGGGGAACCCCGCCAGATGGTGGTGAAAGTGGGCGCATTTTGGGCGCAGAATGCGATCAGAATCGTGCAATTTAGTGGAGTTTAGGGCGATCGCTTTCATATTGACAAATCCTCTTGAGCCCGTTATACATAAGCCTGCACAAGCATCCGGGCCGTTAGCTCAATTGGTAGAGCAAGTGACTCTTAATCACTAGGTTTGGGGTTCGAGCCCCCGACGGCCTACCAGAGAAATCAAAGGGGTTAGCCGATTTGGCTAACCCCTTTTTTATTTTGGGGCGGCAGGTGAGGGAGCAGATGCGGGAGTGCTGTTGCGAAACGCGAAAATTGGAAGGCCAGGGAACCGAGAGACCGCCGTTGCGTCAGTTACGGTCCCCAGGCCGAAGGTTTGCCGGGCTAACTCATGACAGGGTTAGACGAGATGAAAAAGGCACGCAAGCGGTTATATGGTCCTCCTGATTCAATGGTCATGGTTTAAATGGCCGTCTTTGAGATGGTAAACGTAATCGAACCCTTCGATCATGCGGGCGTCGTGGGTCACGGTGATGACCGCGGTTTGATTTTCACGAGCGACTTTTTTTAACAGGTCCATAACCATCTTGCCCCGCATGGTGTCCAGGGAGGCGGTGGGCTCATCGGCCAGGACCAGTCGGGGCCGGTTGGCCAGGGCCCGGGCGATGGCTACCCGCTGCTGCTCTCCCCCGGAGAGCAGGGGCGGCAGGTAATCGGCCCGCTCTGCTACCTCCATATATTCCAGAAGCTCGTGAGCCCGGTTCTCAGCCGCCTCGCCCTTCATCCCCACCAGGTGCTGGGGAAAGAGGACGTTTTCCCGGGCTGTGAGGAACGGGATGAGGTTGGCGGCTTGAAAGATGAAGCCGATCTTTTCCCGGCGCAGGCGGCGCACGTCGAAGCTGGTCCAACCTTCTTGATAAATGGCTTGCCCGTCAAAGACGACGGTGCCGGCAGTGGGCTCCAGAATCAGACTGATGCAGAGGAGCAGGGTGGTCTTGCCGGAGCCGCTGGGGCCCATCAGGGCCACCAGATCGCCGGCCGTGACGGTGAGGTTGATATCTTCTATGGCCCGCACCTCCAGGCGGCCGCTCCCGAAGACCTTGCTCAGACCGGAAATCTTGAGGGCTTCCATCAATGCCCCCCCAGGGCCAAGGCCGGTTGGGTCTTCAGGGCCTGCCAGATACCCAGGCCGCTGGCGAAAAGGCCTCCCAGCAGGGCCAGGCCGAAGGTGACGGACTCATCCAGGGGCGTAAGAAAAATTTTCCCGGGAAAAAAGTCCTGGGTCTGGTGAATGATCAGCCAGCCGATGATAAAACTGCCGATGGTCAACAGTAAAGACTGCTCCAGCACCAGGCGAACGATCACCCAGTTGGCCGCGCCCATGAGCTTCATAATGGCGATGCTCCGGATCTTCTCCATGGTGAAGGTGTAAATTACCAGGGTGAGGATGACCATGGAGACGATGAGGAGAATGATGCGGAAGGTCAGGAGCTGCATCCGGGCCTTGGCCAGACGACCCCTGAGCATCAAATTAATCTCTTCCCCCGAGGTATAGACCGAGAAATACAGCCAGTCTTCAATATGCCGGGCCACCTCCAGGCGATCGGCTCCCGGGGCCAGTTTGACCAGGATGGCGTTGATGATGTGAGTGTCCGGCTGCAACGCCGGCTGCAATTTGGCAGCCTCCGGGGAATTATTGGAAATCCGGGCCAGGCTGCGGCGCCAGCGCTCCCGCTGGTTCCGCACCGTTTCGTTGTCCCGCCGGAACAGGGCCTCCTGGGCATCGGGAAGCGAGAGGAAGACCACCGGTTCACCGTCCGGCGAGGTGATGTCGTCGGTCAGGCCCACCACGGTATATTGGTGCAGGCCTAAAGGGATCTTCTCGCCCAGGGATACGCCCAGCTTTTTGTGGGCCACCGCCTCATAGTGGGCCCGGCTGATGCCCCGGCCGGCCGTCAATTTATTGGGGCCACCCAGACCGCCGAAGACGTCGTAGCCGATGATGGTAAACTGTTTGCTCTTGCCGCGAATCTCCCGTTCCACGGGGTAGGCGATGTAAGGACTGGCCTGGGTCACCCCCGGCACCGCGGCCACGCTGTAATGAAAGTCCTCGGATAGAGTGGATTGCTCGCTGAAGGGCCCGCCGCGGAAGCGTTCCACCACCCACAGGTCCGGGTTGAGTGATTCGATCAAGGAAATCCCCTCGAAGACGACCCCCCGATAGACGCCGTTCATGGCCAAAACGGTGCCGAAGAGCAACCCTACCCCCACCACCGTGGTCAGAAACCGCCCAAGGTGGCGTCTCAGGTCTTTGACGGCCAGGTCCATCAGTTCCCCTTGGATTCCGGAGTCTTGACCTCCGGCTGGACCCGCGTTCCCGGCTTCAGATTCGCTGGCTGGACCACTACCAGGTCCCCCTCTTTGAGGCCCTCCAGGACGGCAATCCTCTTGGCGTCATTGAGTCCGGGGGTGACGGGGCGGAAGACCAACCGGCCATGGTCTACTGTCAGGACCACGGTTTTACCGTCTCGGTTCGTGATGGCGGTCAGAGGTACGGCCAGCGCTCTCACCCGGCCGGTATCAATGTCCACTTCGGCCTCTTCACCGATGACCAGGGGTTCGGGCAGTTGGGCGAATTTCACATCCACTTCCAACT
>JBKQVS010000039.1:0-8695 GCA_052139855.1 Desulfobaccales bacterium | reverse complement strand
GGGGCCGGTTCCTAAATCAGGCTTATCTCCCCCAAAAGACCATCGAACCTTTTATTTTTGCACCAGTTTTGATACGCTTGGCCGTATGGTCCCCCTGGTCAGCGTCATCATCCCCACCTACAACCGGGCCGACCTGGTGCGGCAGGCGGTGGCGTCGGTTCAGGCCCAGACCTGCCGCGACTTCGAAATCGTGGTGGTGGACGACGGCGGCAGCGACGGCACCGGCGCGGTTTTGTCCGCCGCCCCGGATCTCCGGCTGCTGCGCCATACCCGCCGCCAGGGCGTGAGCGCCGCCCGCAATACCGGCATCGACGCGGCCCGGGGCCGGTGGCTGGCCTTTCTCGATTCCGACGACCTCTGGCTGCCGGACAAGCTGGCCCGGCAAATTTGCTGGTTGGAGGGCCACCCGGAGTCGCTCATCTGTCAGACCGATGAGACCTGGGTGCGCCGGGGGGTCAGGGTGAATAAACCCGCCACCCACCGGAAAGTGGCCGGAAACATCTTTTTAGCCTCGTTGGCGCGCTGTATGATCAGCCCGTCCGCGGTGATCCTGCACCGGCGGCTCTTTGCGGACCACGGCGGTTTCGATGCGACGCTCCCCGCCGCCGAAGACTACGACCTCTGGCTGCGCCTCACCTGGCGCTACGACGTGGGCCTGGTGGACGAGCCCCTGGTCATCAAGCGGGGCGGCCACCCGGACCAGCTCTCGGCCCAGTGGGGCCTCGACCGCTTCCGCATCCGGGCCCTTGCGAAACTCCTGGGCGAGCCGGAACTGCCCGAACCCTATGCCCGGGCGGCCCGGAACCTCCTGGCCGCCAAATGCGCCCTCTATGCCCAGGGCTGCGAAAAACGGGAAAAATACGCCGAAGCCCGCTTTTATCGAGACCTGGGCGCCGGGGGTGAAGTTTCGGAGCCGAGCCCCCCGAATGCCTGGACGTTTTGGCGGTTTCGAGGCGATACCATGCATGCCGATGCATGCCGCAGGCGAGGAACGAGCGATGATTAAATGCACCAGCAGGGCGACTCCTTTTGAGACTGATTTTACCAATGGCACCTACTCCGGCCGGGCCGATGCCCCCAAGGACAAAGGTGGGGGCGATGCCGGCTTCCGCCCCTTCGAACTCCTGGAAGCGGCGGTGGGGGGCTGTATCAATATCTGGCTCAGGATCTATGCGGCCAGCCATGATATCCCGCTGGCCGAGGTGGTGACGGAGGTGACCTCGGACCGGCAGAACCCTGGAGTAACCATTTTCCGTTATGCCGTGGAACTCCAGGGGCCCGTTACGGAGGCCCAACGCCGGGAGTTGTTCGAGGCGGCCCACTCCTGTCCCGTACATCAAGCCTTATCCGGAAAAATCTCGTTGAACTGCACATCGGCGTAAAGAATCTCTCACCCGACACCCAAGGAGGTAATCATGGACGTTTACGATGCCATTCACCATCGCCGCAGCCACCGCATGTATCAACCCGAGATGCCCCCCAAGGCAGCCCTGGAACGCGTGATCGAAGCCGCCCTCTGGGCCCCCTCCGGCACCAACTCCCAGGCCTGGGAGATCGCCGTCATGGCCGGCAAGGTCCGGGACGAATTCGTCGAACTGGTCAGCCACGCCATCAAGTATCTCCTCCCGGAATTACAGAAAGTGGGCATCCCGGAAAAAGGCCAGGAGATGATCATGAAATTTTTCAAAAACCTGGGGGGCGCCCCGGTGGTCATCGCAGTGACCATCGCCCGGAATTCCGACCCGGGTATGCAAATGGCCAACATCCAGAGCGGCGCCGCCCTGTTCCAGAACCTGCTCCTGGCGGCCCACGCCGAAGGCCTGGGCACCTGCTGGATGACCGGCGCCAATTACCTGGAAAAAGAAATCCTCAAATTCCTGGGGAAAGAAACCCAGCAGCTCCTGGCCATCACCCCCATCGGCTTATCCGCCAAGGAACCGCCGGCGCCGCCCCGGAAAGACCGGGAAGTCCGCTGGCTGGGGTTTTAGCAGCCGGCTCTCAGCTAACCGTCCTGGGGGCGGGCTTACCCCGCCCGGGCGGATTTGTTAAGATTAATCGTCTTGGGTCAAAAATTGTCACCAACGGTCAAACCTCGGGATCAGTTGTAAGATGTCGGACAGGCAAAAACAGGCCGCCGGACCCGGTGTCGCGCCCCTGCTGCAGATGCATCATGCCAGCGTGGTCAGGAATGGCCGGCGCATCCTGGACGACCTGACCCTGGAGATTCGCGAGGGCGGGCACACCGCCATCCTGGGCCCCAACGGCGCCGGTAAATCCTCTTTCATCCGGCTCATTACCCGGGAGGATTATCCCCTGGCCCATGACAACGGCGCCCCGCCCCTGACCATCTTCGGGCAGGACCTGTGGAATGTCTTTGAGCTGCGCTCCCATCTCGGGATCGTTTCAACCGATTTGCAGGCCGCCTTTCTCAACCGGACCCTCCCGGGGCGCACCCGGGGCCTGGACGCGGTCTTATCCGGCTTCTTCGCCAGCTACGGCCTCTTTTGGCACCATCACATCACCGGCGCCATGCGAGCCAAAGCCCGCCGGGCCCTGGCGCTGCTGGAAGCCGAACCCCTGGCCGATGCCTTCATCGAGACCATGTCCACCGGCGAAGTCAGGCGCATCCTCATCGCCCGGGCCTTGATCACCGAGCCCCGGGCCCTGATCTTGGATGAACCCACCACCGGGCTGGACCTGGTGGCCCGGAGCCGGTTTCTGGGGACCCTCCAGAACCTCGCCCGGCACGGCAAGACCATTATCCTGGTGACCCATCGGGTGGAAGAGATCTTCCCGGAGATCGCCCGGGTGATCCTGCTGCAACACGGCCGCATTCTGCTGGATGGCCCGAAGCGGCAGGTGCTCACCTCCCGGCACCTGTCCACCCTGTTCGGGGCGCCGGTCCAGGTGCGGCAAAGCCATGGGTATTACACCGCGGCCAGCACTGAGTACCCTATATAGGGTGCGCCCCGCGCCCTATTTGCAGACTTCATCAAGATTTACCAGAATTTCAGCGCATCGGAGAGTCGACTTCGTGAAACCAGTATCGGAACAACTGGCCATTATCAAGCAGGGCTGTCAGGAGATCATTCGGGAAGAGGAACTGGCCGCCCGCCTGGAAAAGGCCCGGGCCACGGGTAAGCCCCTCCGGGTCAAGGCCGGGTTCGACCCCACCGCCCCGGATCTGCACCTGGGCCACACCGTGCTCATTCAGAAGCTCAAGAACTTCCAGGACCTGGGGCACCAGGTGATCTTTCTCATCGGCGACTTCACCGGCCTGATCGGCGACCCCTCCGGCAAGAGCGAGACCCGGCCGCCCCTTACCGAAGCCCAGGTCAAGGCCAACGCCGCTACCTACGAGCGCCAGATCTTCAAAATCCTGGACCGGGACAAAACCCTCATCGACTTCAACAGCCGCTGGATGAAGCCCATGGCCGCCCAGGACCTCATCCGCCTGGCGGCCCGGCATACCGTGGCCCGGATGCTGGAGCGGGAGGATTTTCATAAGCGCTACACCTCCCAGACCCCCATCAGCATCCACGAGTTCCTCTATCCCCTGATCCAGGGCTATGATTCCGTGGCGCTTGAAGCCGACGTGGAGTTGGGGGGCACCGACCAGACCTTCAATCTCCTGGTGGGGCGGGACCTGCAGCGGGAATACGGCCAGGCGCCCCAGGTGGTCATCACCCTGCCCCTCCTGGAAGGCCTGGACGGGGTCCAGAAGATGAGCAAGTCCCTGGGCAATTACGTGGGCATCGACGAACCGGCCAAAGAGATGTTCGGCAAGCTCATGTCCATCTCTGACGAATTAATGATGCGCTATTATGAGCTGTTAACGGATATCGCCCCTGAGGCGTTGGCCCGGCTAAAAAATGACCTGGCCTCCGGCGCCCAACACCCGCGCCAGGTCAAGGAAGATTTGGCCAAAGCCATGGTGGCCCGCTACCACAGCCGGGCCGCGGCGGACCATGAAGCCCTCGAGTTCATCCGGGTCCTGCGCGAGCGGGAGTTGCCGGAGGAGATCGAGGCGGTGACCGTGAAGGCAAGCGAGCCGAAGCTCTGGCTGCCGCGGTTTATGGTGGACGCGGGCCTGGCGGCCAGCACCTCCGAAGCCCAGCGCTTAATCAAGGGCGGCGGGGTACAGGTTGACGGAGAAAAGATCGCTGATCCCAAACGAGAATTGGCTACGGGTAAAACTTATCTGCTCCAGGTGGGCAAACGGCGGTTTAAGAAAGTGAAACTCACCAGCTAAATTCAGGCAAGTTCAGGGGCCTGCCCCTACGTCTGCCTTTACGAATGAAAAGGAGGGCCGCTATCGGCCCTCCTTTTACTTAAGGGATTGGGAGAGGGGGTTTGGGGGAGAGGGTAAGGGCCCTCGGCCCTTACCCTCTCCCCCAAGTCAATCAGGTCCCTGGCCCTCCCCCCTCTTTCCTTCCCCTCCCCCCCCGGGGCCGCCGGCGTCTTTGGCGGCGGCGTTTCGCCGGGGGTGGCGGGGTGGGCAGGGTCTCGGGGTTGCAGCGTTCCAGCAGTTCGGTCTCCGGGGCGGTCTTGAATTGATGCAGCAGCCAGGTGGCCGGGTACAGGGTCAGCCGGGTCAGCCGGGCCGGGATGGGCTGGCCCTTGGCCAGGAGCGGCGCCACCCGCGCCTCCAGGGCCAGCATTTGCGAGACCTCGTCCTGCCGGGCCCGGGGAAACTCGATGCCCCCCAGGGCCGCCTTGATCTGCTCCTGGATAAACTCCCGCAGTTCTTTGAATTCCCGGGGCTGGAGTTCCGGTTCCAGAAACGCGGTGAGAAATACGGCCCAGAGCAGGCTGTCGGACAGGGGGTAGCCGTTTTGGACCAGGAGGTCCAGCCGGCCGATTAGCTCCAGCAGGCGGCCCTCTCCCGAGGCCCCCAGCCTTCCGGCCCAGGCCGGGAAGATGGCATAGAACAGCCTTGAGGCCAGCATTAGCTCAAAGAACGGCCGGGCCGCGCCACTATGAAAATCCTTCAGGAGTTCATCCCGCACCCGGGCCGGGGGGCAGGTGCGGATGAGGTCCCCCTTGGCCAGAATTTCCTTCCAGGCCGCCCGGTCGATGGTGAAGCCGATGCGGGCCGCGTGGCGCAGCACCCGCAGCATCCGCACCGGGTCCCTGACGAACCGCACCGCCGGGTCCCCGATCACCCGGATGCGCCTCGCTTCCAGGTCCTCCATGCCTCCCACGTAATCCACCAGGGAAAAGTCGGCGATATTATAAAACAGGCCGTTGATGGTCAGGTCCCGGCGCTGGGCATCCTCCCCCGGGGTGCCGTAGGTGGTGTCTTTGGCGGGGCTGGCGTCGTTCTCCGGCAGTTCGTCGAATTCGGAGCGGCGCCTGAAGGTGGAGACTTCGACGATATGGGCGCCCTTGAAAAAGACCTGCACCAGCCGGAAGCGCCGGCCGATAATCCGGCTGTTCCGGAAGAGTTTCCTGAGTTCCCCGGGCCGGGCGTCGGTCACCACGTCAAAGTCTTTGGGGGTCTTGCCCAGCAGCAGGTCCCGGACGCCGCCCCCCACCAGGTAGGCGGTGTAGCCGGCATGGTGGAGGCGGTAAAGAACTTTCAGGGCCTCCACGTCAATGTCTTTCCGGGAGACGCTATGTTCGGGCCGGGCAATAATGTGCGGTGGGATCTCAGGAGGCCCTGGGGATTTGGACTGCATTTAGTTACTATAGTTGAATTATCAACATTTTTTAACCCCTTAATCTTTAAATAATGGTGAAATCGCCGCCGGCTCCGGCCCCAACCGGGAAAAAACCGCCGGGGCGGGGGAATTATTGACAAGCGCGGTGAATCCATATATTTCTAAACTGATATGGGTGTATGCCGGTGAGGTCGGACAATCGCGGTTACCGCATGCTGGTCCTGGGCCTGGCCACCTGGGGCGGGGTCGGCTTCCTCCCCTATATGCCCGGCACCTGGGGCGCCCTGGCCGCCCTGCCCCTCTGGTACCATCTGGCCCAGACCGGCCCCTGGGCTTACGGCCTGGTGGTGGCGGCCCTGATCATCCTGGGCCTTTGGGTGGCGGGCCCCGCCCAGGAGATGTTGGGGCAGACGGACCACCCGGCCATCGTGGTGGACGAAGTGGTGGGCCTCTTAATTACCCTGGCCGGAGTCCCTCCCACCTGGTCGGCCCTCGTCCTGGGCTTGGTCATCTTCCGGGCCCTCGACATCCTGAAGCCGTTCCCCATCCGCTGGTTCGGCGCCGGCGGCCGGGGCGGCCTGGAAGTCATGGCCGACGACATCGCCGCCGGGGTCATCGGCCGGGTCGTGTTGGAATTTGTCATGATTGTTTGGGGGAGGGGCTGAGCGCGGCATAGTGGTCAGTGGCCAGTTATCAGTTGTCGGAAGAACAACTGCCTTTTTACTGACCACTAACCACTGACCACTGGCAACTGTTATGATGCACGGCGAGATCATCACTACGGGCACTGAGCTGCTCACCGGCCGGATCGGCGATTTTAACGCCCGGTATGCCGCCCGGCGGCTGCACGAGGCCGGTTTGGTGGTGCAGCGCCTCACCATTTTAGGGGATCACTCGCCCTTGTTTCAGGACCTTTTGGTCGAGGGCTTGCAGCGCTCGCAGTTCATCATCATTACCGGGGGCCTCGGCCCCACCGAAGATGACATTACCGTGGCCGCCGCGGCCCAGGCCCTGAATCTGCGGCTCCGGCCCGATGAGGTGCTCCTGGCCCGTATCCGCCGGTGTCTGGGGGAACGAGGCATCCCCTGGGAGGAGCGCTACGCCCGCCTGGCCCTCATCCCGGAAGGGGCGCAGATCTTGGACCCCGGCGGCATGGCCTGCGGCTTCGCCTTGAAGCACGGGGGCGCCCGGCTCTTTTTTCTGCCCGGGGTGCCCGAAGAGATGCGGGTGCTGTTCGACGCCCTGGTGCTGCCCGCCCTGGTGGAGTCGGCCGGCGGCGGCGAACGCCTGGCCCAGCGGACCCTTCGCCTCTTCGGCATCTCGGAAGCCCAGTTGCAGCAGGTGGTCTCGCACCTGCCGGATTTTCAGCATCGCGGGGTGACGGTGGGTTTTTACCCCAATTTCCCCGAGACTCATCTGACCCTGACCATGCGGGGGCCGGACCGCCAGACCCTGGAGGAGACCCTGGACCGCCTCACCTCCGCCCTGGCCCAGGAGGTGGGCGACGTCCTTCTGGGTTCCGACCTGGTCTCCCTGGAAGGCCTGGTGGGGCGCTATCTCAAGAAAAGCGGCCTCACCCTGGCGGTGGCGGAATCCTGTACCGGCGGCCTCATCGGGCACCGCCTCACCGACGTGCCCGGCGCCTCGGACTATTTCCTGGGCGGGGTGGTGAGTTACAGCAATGACGCTAAATGCGACCTGCTGCGGGTGCCGGCGACGGTCCTGGCCCGGACCGGCGCGGTGAGCCCCGAGACCGCCCGGGACATGGCCCGGGGCGTGCGCCGGGTCTTTAACGCCGACGTTGGCCTGGCGGTGACCGGCATCGCCGGCCCCAGCGGCGGCAGCCCCGAAAAGCCCGTGGGCACCGTGTATATCGGCCTGGCCACCGAGGCCGGCGAAGACGTTTGGCACTATCAATTTCACGGCAACCGGGCGGAGATCAAGACCCTCACCGCCGAAACCGCCTTGGACCGCTTGCGCCGGGAACTGAAAGATCAGTGAGCAGTGAGCAGTGAGCAGTCCTTGGTGGCACAGGCGTCTCGCCTGTGCCAACGCCGGCTGAAAAACCTGCAAGCCCTATCTGCGGCTCGAGGGCAGCGGTGCTACACTTTCAACCCGCTCCCAAGGTGCACTCGGGACCGGCAGGGAATGCCGGGCTCAGCCTGGCTGCTTAAGGCGGCAGAGGCAACTTATTCATTTTATAAAAAAGCTGAAAGCTGACGGCTGCAAGCTGAGAGCTCCAAAATGATCCGCGCCTTTCTGGCCATTGAGCTGCCCGACGCCCTCCGCCCCGGCCTGGCCCAGGTCCAGGGGGAGCTCAAGCGCAGCCGCGCCGACGTGCGCTGGGTGCCGGTGGGCAACATCCACCTCACCCTGAAATTCTTCGGGAACGTCCCGGAGGACGAAATTGATGCCCTGGCCCAGGCGGCCCGGGCCGCGGCGGCGCAATCGGCCCCTTTGCAGCTTCAGGTGACCGTCGCCGGAGCCTTTCCGTCCCCTAACGCCCCCCGGGTGGTGTGGCTGGGGCTGGGGGGCGACCTGGTCCCCCTGACCCAGCTCTTTTACCGGCTGGAGAAGGCCTTCACGGCCCTGGGCTATCTCCCGGAAGGCCGGGCCTTCAACCCGCACCTCACCCTGGGCCGGGTAAAATCCCCGGCCAACCGGGAGCGGCTGGCCCGGCTGCTGGCCAAGCTGCCGCCCCTAAACTGGCCGCCGTTCACCGTCAAGGAGCTGGTCCTGTTTCGTAGCGTGCTCTCCCCCCAGGGGTCGACCTATTCACCCCTTGAGGTTATTCCGTTGGGAGAACAAGAACAGTAAGCAGTAAGCAGCGTGCCTGGCACGCCTTACAGGGTAAAGGTACAATGTAGCCGCAGGCCAAAGCCTGCGATTACCAAACTCCCCAACCTTCTCCCTCCCCTTATGGGGGTTGGGGGAGGGAGTTTGAGGGAGGGCGGCAGGGGCCGGCGGGCCCGGGGGCCCTCCCTCCAAAACCAAACCCAAAAGGAAAACAACCAAGACCGATAAAACCTCCG
>JBKQVS010000038.1:0-11447 GCA_052139855.1 Desulfobaccales bacterium | reverse complement strand
CGCCCTCGTGGGTGAGACTCTGGCCTTGTAAAAAAGATTATGCGATTATTCATGAATGGATTTATGATCTTAAGTTCTCTGCCTGCTATGTTAATCCAATCTTTCAGACCAGACAATTATACAATATCGGGTTTAGGGAAATTAGCATATTTTCCCTTAAAGACGGCAGGGAAATAGATAATATTGATATACCAAACGTAAAAGACCCTTGGTTATATTTTCTGTGTCGGGTGGAGAAATAATTTTCGGCTTTGGGTGCATGAGTGGCTGCAGCGAGGGTTGGAAAGAATGATGCGAAATTTTCAAAACCGGGGCTATCCGGGAACCCTTTGGCAAACCTGCTGGAATAAGGAATGGGGCGCGTCAGCAGGTGCTCTCAGGTCTTTCAGGTAAATTCCCCGGGGCGCGATGTGGCTGCAAGGCGCCTCCATCTCTGGCAAGCGTTGCAAGCTAACGTCTGGACTGATCCGGGCTCTCAGGACATATCTCTCTGGCTGGCACGGCTCAAGAGCCGAACCCCCCGATTTCGTCATTATTCCCCCCGGAAGAGTTAGCGGTCAACCTATCTTAAGCCATTGCATCATGCAGGTTTGATGCCTGGAAGGCCGGAAAGGATATCTGGCGCTTAGTCCCGTTTTGACAACCATGAGTTTGCGAAGTCGCTTATGGGCGCCACCAGGTCATAGGCGCCAAATAATTTGCGTTGAAATATCCTCAGGTTGTCTTGTTGATGGATCAAAATTCGGGGGAGAGGCAGTCGGTTAGACGGCAATCTGGCCCGACCCAGATGGGTGGAAAAGATTAAATCAAAGGAAAAGCTCTTTAAAATTGATATTACCTCAGGGGTGAAATTTTCATCTGCACCATAAGGGAGAGCGAAGTATTTAGCTTGATAACCCAGTTCACGTGCGATAAGAGTCAAGCCCGTGGTTATATCGGCGATAATCTCATCTGAGGTTAGCAGGGATAAGTTGCGATGGCTATGGCTGTGCAAGCCGATCTGTACCCCGGAATTTTGCATTTCACGTAATTCCAACCAATTCAATGGCCTCCAGAGATGCGAAGATTTTGTGACATGGTATTTACGATACGCTTCATTTTTTCTCATGGAATCGGAGTTTGCTGACAGGTATCCATCTGGCAGCATGATAATGGGACTCGATTGTCCCAGGTAACCGGTACAGATAAACAAGTTCATCTGGATATTATATTTTTGGGCGATATGCCAGGCGATTGCATAATTATCAGCGTAACCGTCATCGAAGGTTATGAGGACACATCGTTCGGTTACCGGGCGTAACCCTTTGGCAATTAGAGCATATTCGTCAAGCGACAGGGAGGTAAAACCGTTATCGGCGAGAAATGCCATTTGGGATTCGAATTGTTCCGGCGAGATAGTATAGATAGATTGAGAATCATCTTCAATAATATCCGGTAATACTCTATGGTAACAAAGAACCGGGATATAATTGCTAATATTGGCCCTTTTGTATTTAATTTGCCATGCAGCCTCGATCAATGTGTTCTTAACAAATGTTTTGAAAATATCGGTACTCAATGGAATCTCAGAATATTATATAATTTATTTAGTTGCCATTTCCGCGAGTATCTTATGAAGTCTTTATCATCGTATTGTGCCGATCTTCCCAGAAATCCTTGTAAATATCCGATGATTTTACAGAGACTCCCTAACACACAAGGATAATCCGGCAGGTGATATAAAGCGCTGACGCAGTAATAAAGAGGATGAATTCCCATAAAATAGGCTCTATGACCGGCCACGATTCGCCCCCGCAGGATGCTCGTCTCTGACGATCCTGCGGGCCGCAGATGAAGGACTTTGAGTTCCGGATCCTCAAAGATATTGACTTGCCAGCCGCGTATGATGGCCTGAAAATTATCAATACTATCCCATCCCGGCCCCCTGACGAGACCGCCGATTTCCCGAAAACAGCTTCTTCGCCAGCACTTGGCGTTGCCAGGTGCGCCCCAAGGCATCAATTTCTCTTGGATCATTTTGCCTTTGATGTTCTCAAGAACCGAGCCGCTGGCAATGCCGAGCCGAGAATCTTCAGCAAATTTTGTTAAAATTGCTTTAAAATAATCCGGACCAAGAACCACATCCGCGTCAATCAGAAATATAAAATCGTATTCATTGGTAATCGTCTGACTCAAGCCGCAATAAAAAGCTTCAACTGTATAGATAGTTCTGTCAATTTTGGTCTTGCGAATATTCTCATTTCTGTGATGATTGCCTTCGTGTCTCACAACTTTGATCCATGGATGGGAACGCGCGAAACCCTCGGCAATGTTTGCGGTATCGTCAGTAGAGCCGTCATCGACAATTATCCATTCTTCGGGCAAAACAGTTTGAGAAACAATAGATTTCAAAGTTTTATCTATATAGTTCCCTTCATTCCTGGCGGCAGTTATGGCAATAAATTTCATTTGATTTATATCGCTATCCATTTTCGTTATTTATGAGGTGATATCACCACCGGAGTAATAAAAATCTAGAGAATTAATGAACTTTGTTTGCTTGAATAACTTTGGAAAGAGATGAAATAGCCCCCCGCGGATAAATCCTTCCTTAAACCATATCCTGCAGCACAGGTCCAAAGCCGTCGTGGGATTCTTAAGCAATTTTGCCGTTAAGATGAGGGGCAGATCTCGTCCAAGGGCGACCCCAAGCCGCAGAAAGATTAAGCAAGCCAAAGGAGCAGGTCCCCAGTATTTTAAACGGATTCGGGCCGCACCTACTCCTATCCTCAAGGAAGTCTCCCTGAGGTAGGGCAGGCGCAGGCGATAATTGGGAATAACATGATGCACCAGGGCCCGGGGGGAATAATACATATTCAACCCCGCCCTCTCGATTCTCCAAAATAAATCCGTATCTTCGCCTTGGCGAAAGGTTATATCGAACCCCCCGACCCGGTCAAAGACCGGACGCCGAATCAAGACGTTGCCTGCGCCCATGGTATCTTTGGAGGAATATTTGCTTGCGGCGCGGCTTAAAAACTTTTCCCCCAAGAGCTGCCGAGCAACCCAGCCAAGTTGAAGGTCGCAGGTATCCGGAAGATCGAGGCAGACAGAACCATCCACACAATCGGCGCCCCTGGTCAAGGCCACCCGGTACAGTTCTCTCAGCCATCCGGGGTCGGCTAACTGATCGTCATCGAAAAAGGCGATCCATTGTCCCTCGGCCAGCTTGACGCCCTTATTCCGGGCATCGGCCGCCCCGCTATGTTCCTTTAAAACATATCTCATCGAAGGTCGGGGATCATCTCGCAAGACTCTCTTTATAAGCGCATTTACGACCGCCGCGGTATTATCCGTGGAGCCGTCATCGACCACTACGATCTCAAAGGAAAGTTGGTCTCCGGTTTTCTGGTTGATCAGGCTATCCAAGGCGTTCCGCAACATTTCAGCCCGGTTATAGGTGACCACGATAACCGAAATATCCGGGGACAGACGCGGTTCTCCTGTTATCCGGGGAGTTGCCATAGCCTAACCTTTAAGACCGAGGACCCGATAGGCGCCAGGATTCGGGGCGATGGGCGGCAGTCCGCCGGCATGGCAAGCGGGCCTCTGAATGGCCGGGGCACTTTGGCATTATGCCTGTTCCCCTTAATCAGCCCGGGCAATTTACCGACCGGTGGATGCCAGGGGCGGCGGAACCCCGAGCCGTTCAGACCATTCATTTTTCCCCCACTAAAACCAGTTCTTCTCCCAAGTTTGGCTGCCAACCAAGCAGGACCCAATCGAGCCAGTAAAAGAGGAAGGATTGCAACAGCACATGCAGGGGAAATGTCGGGTTAGGGGAAATCATCCCGGTCGAGGCAATGGATCGACTGGAGAGATAATTCCAGCGCGCCCCCAGCGCGGCAGTGTCCGAAGAGATGATTTTAAAACCAGATTTTATGGTCAGGGCCCGCAAGGACTGTTTCGTATAGAGATATAAATGCCGGGGGGGGTCCAAATGAACCCAGGCGCTCTTAAAAAATCTATGCCCCCAGCCTTCTAAGTTAGGAGTGACCATGACCAGGCTTCCCTCAGGGCGGAGAATGCGATGACACTCGCGCAAAAATTCCTTGGGGTCGTGGACATGCTCGATCACATGGCTCATGACGATGGCATCAAAATGATTATCGGGATATGCTTGACTATCCAGAGGTCCCAGACGAACTTCGAGTCCTCGCAATCGGGCCTGTTGGACAGCCACCGGGTCAACGTCCACCCCTTCAGCCTGCCAGCCAAGAGATCGCAGATATGCCAATTGCCCACCACTGCCAAACCCCACTTCCAGCAAGCGACCACCAGGCTGCGCTCTGAGCCCCAAAACGCTCAGATTGATAACGGCGCGACGGATAGGATGCAAATAGACCAGTAATCCGAGTAGCTTTTGCCAGGAGGAATCTGCAAGGGGATACCCAAAATGCCGGGCTAAATAGCCATTCCTCACATAATAGTATGCCCGTCTGACGGGACTCCATAGATTGGCTGGCGGAGTTTCATCTGCAACTTTATGCGTATAGTAATCTTCTTGATAAGCCTTCCAGATATCCTCCCGGGTGGGCATAGGATCGAGCCACACCAGCCCGCAATTCACCTTAGGGCAGACTTTGAAGTTCCAGAGGCCTCCGTCGCCGAACATACAATCCTTGAGATTATGATAAAAAGGTTTTCCCGGGGCGCCACACAAGTAACACTTAGGAACTGCAGTGGCTGAAATTGAAGCGCGGTCGGGACGAGTCAAAGAGCCCACCTCAATTTTCGTAGTTTGTTTGTGGCCCAACGAACCTAAGCCTTTTCCAGACCATCCGGTAAATGCCGCCAGGCCAAGATTGCGAGCATTATGAGCAAAACTCCAAAAACCTAAACAAAATGATACAGGAGCGATTGCGTCTCGTCTCATTTGAAAAAGGTTCGGAACGGAAAAGGCCCATGAAAAACTTCTTCTTCAGGGAAGGTGGCCGGAAGGCCACCAATACCCATGCGGTAAGCATCATCAGGCTTATTTCCATTAGCCGAGAAGGTTATATTAACCTATGGCAGCTGGTTTTTCCCAACGCCGGGCGCATAAGCCAGGATATTATCGAGGGAAAAATCTCCTGATGCAGGAATATCCGGTCTCCGCACCAGCCAAACATGCCTTGGCCAGATTAGTGACGGCAGCCTCATAGTAGTGGATGGGCACCACTTCCCCGCCAAAGGATAATTTATGCTGTCTTATCCCGTCGGTTGGAGCGTCTGGGCCAAATATACCGCCAAAATCAAGGGCTTGGAGACCGCAATTTTTGCAATAAACGATAATCTCCCAATGCATAACGCTGCCCAGGTAATATATCTCCTCCGGGTAAGTAGAAGCTTCATGGCGCGCCCCGAGATGTATTGCCGCGGTGTGGCCGTCAGAGATAATCAAGAGCATCATCAAGGTCTGATCCGCAAATTTCCCCCTGGCAACCGTCATAAAAGGCATCAAATCTAAAAGAGTACCGAAATTAATCAAGGGACCAGCCCCTTTAGGGACAATGAACTTATTGAAAATCTGCCGGAATTCCTTAAGCATCTCTAAGGTTGGCTTTTGAAAAGACAATTGGAAGCCAATCTTTAGACCCTTCTTTATTATTGATTGGCGTTTTCGATGTATCCGGCTGAAGAGTTTATCGCTATCATGGGCGAGGTCAAATAAGATAGTGTATCGTTGCTCATGCTCGTAGGGAAAATGATCGGGAAGTCGTTTATAGCAATTTCTACAGGAAACGAAATGATAACCATCCACGGAGGGCAGTTGTTCAGCAAAATAAACAAGCTTAGATCTGAGCAGGCCGTAGCGCCGGTAATCCAATTCAATCATCGTAAAACGTCTCAATAATAAAAAGCTCTTGATTATATAATAAGCAAAATCGGAGCTGTCTGGTGAAAGTTGCTTGTTTAGAGATGCAAAAAGCTTGATAACAACCTTTCGGCGGTATAATGATTTTATCGAATATCCAGTCAGTTAAGGGAGTTATGCGTCTGGGATACACCTTAACATAATTCTGATGCAGATGCTACAACTCATAGCGGGAGGTGTTTTGGATCAGGTTCCAAGCTGAGGAAATTTCCCCGGCGGGGGCAATTATTGAGCCGGCTTGATGGCTGAATTAGGGGCCCCGAGAGTCGGCGGGACCTGGTTTCGTTAGGATGGGCCGTAGCGAGGGTTACTTGAAGAAGGCCTGAATGGCCGCGGCGATCATCTTAATCTGGGGCATCCGGAGGGAGGGATAGAGGGGCAGGGTGACCAGGCGGGCCGCGACGTCTTCGGTGTGAGGCAGGCGGTGATCGTGCCCCGGGGGCCATAGTTCCCGATAATGAGTGAATAGATGAACCGGGGGATAATGGATGCTGGTCTGGATGCCGGCTTGGGCCAGGGCGGCCATAAAACCGGCCCTGGCGCCGGGTTCATGAAGCAACACCGGCAAGAGATGGTGGGCCGAGCCGGCCGGAGCATCGGCAAAGGGAAACGCCAACTGCGGGAACCGGCCCAGGTATTTCAGATAAAGCCGGGTCAATTCCCGCCGCCGGAGGTTCGCCGCCTTCAGGCGTTGCAGTTGCACCAGACCCAGAGCGGCCCGCATCTCATCAAGGCGGTAATTATACCCCAAAGCGACCACATCGTAGCTGAAGCTGTGGCCCTGGTGCCGGTCCCAGGTCAGGGTGGTCATCCCATGGGAGCGTAAAAACCGGATTTGGGCGGCCAAGGCGTCATCATTGGTAACCACCATGCCCCCTTCCCCGGTGGTCATATTCTTATTGGCAAAAAAACTGAAGCAGCCGATATCGCCCAGGGTGCCGGCCAGACGGGGTCCCTGGGCGGAATGGTAGACGGCCCCCGGGGCATGGGCGCAATCTTCGATGATTTTCAGTCCGTACCGCCGGGCCAGGGCAGTAATGGCGTCCAGGTCACAGGGATAGCCGGCGTAATGCACCACCATGATGGCTTTGGTGCGGTCCGTCACCTTTGGGGCGGCATCGTTAACGGATAAGTTCAGGTTGTGGGGGCCGGTGATATCCACAAACACCGGCCTGGCCCCGGTATAAAGGATGGCATTGGCGCTGGCCACGAAGGTCAGGGCCGGACAGAGGACCTCATCGCCGGCGGTTAGTCCCAGAACTTCACCGGCAAGATGGAGGGCCGCGGTGCCATTGGCGACCGCGCAGGCATGCTTGACGCCAAGGAAATGGGCAAAACGCGCTTCAAACTCCAGGGTTTTGGGCCCCATAGAGAGCCAGCCGGATTTGAGGACTTCGGTGACGGCGGCAATTTCTTCCGGTCCTAAAACGACATCGGCCAGGGGGATTTTCCAGGGGTTCATAGGCGGTTCGGTTTACCTAGTGTAAACGTGGGGCTTGTAGCGCATCAGGTGCTGCTGCACAAACGCTATGGTTTGGGCAAGTCCTTCGGTAAGGCTGACTTTGGGCTGCCATCCCGTGAGGTGATGGGCCTTACGATTATCACAGATAAGCTCCATGACTTCGCTGGCCTGAGGCCGCCGGCGTTCGGCCTCGCTGATGATCTCCTGGTTCCCTCCCAACATTGCGACAATCTGATGGGCAAGGTCTCCCATGGAGATTGATCGGCCCGAACCGATATTCGTCACTTCTCCTATAGTCCGGGAGCTCTCGGCCACTTTTATAAAGCCTTCTACGGTATCGGTGACGAAAGTGAGGTCGCGCACCGGGCTCAGGCTGCCCAGATGAATAACGTCTCCGCTCAACCCCTGGCTTATGATGGTGGGAATAATGGCCCGGGCGGATTGGCGAGGCCCGAAGGTATTGAAGGGACGTATGGTGGCAACCGGCACCCCAAAGGAGAGGTGGTAGCTTTCGGCGAGCTTATCTGCCCCGATTTTGCTGGCGGCATAGGGAGATTGCCCCTTGAGCGGGTGCTTTTCATCGATGGGAGTGTACTCGGCGGTGCCATAGGTTTCGCTGGTTGAGGTATGAATAAATTTTTCGACTCCTTGAGACCGGGCCGCCTCCAGGAGATTCAGGGTGCCTCCACAATTCACCGCGACGTATTGGGCCGGAGCTATATAGGAGTGGGGGATGGCAATGAGAGACGCCAGATGGAAGACAAGGGAGCATTGCTCAACGGCCCGGGCGATGCTGAAAGGGTCGGTGAGGTCTCCCGGGACGACCTCCAGCTCGGCGGTGACCGACTTGGGCAGCAGCTCCAGCAGACCCCAATCATTGCGCGAATTATAACGTATCAGGGCTCGCACCCGGGCACCCAGGGTAACCAGGCGTTCCACCAAGTGGCTGCCGATAAAGCCTCCCGCGCCGGTAACCAACAATCGTCTGCCGGACCAATCCATGGCTCCAATTGTATTCGCCGCTAAAGAAAAAACAACCATTTCTTGATTAAATCGGAGATCAAGAGGCAATACCGGGCTTTCTGCCGTTCTGCGGCCCTGGCTACGAGCCCCCTCAGTGGCTGCGGGAAAACGAGGCGACAATTTTTTAGAAAAACTGACCGACCTCCTCAAAACTGATCCACAAGTTGTGCTAAAGTAATAGAGTGAAGGGAGGCAGGGAGGAGATGAGCGGGAAGGGTTATACGCCGGCGCCGATCATGGGGAAGCTGCGGGAAGCAGAGGCGGCCTGGCACCGGAGGATCCACCGGCCCTGGCAGGCGGGATGGAATAGTTTGAGCATTTATGGGGCGTAGCGCCAGCTAACCATGAGGGCGGAAGTTTTTTCCCGCCCATAGGGCGTCCGGCATTAACCTTGCTTTTCTGTTAAGCTTTGGTGGACTGAGGATTCGTGGGAAAATTGAAAGGAGGAAGGGTCTTGAAGAGTGCATTGATTTGCGGGGCCGGGGGATTTATCGGCAGTCACCTGGCCAAGCGTCTGAAAAAAGAAGGTTTCTGGGTGCGGGGGGTTGATCTAAAATACCCGGAATTCGCGCCCACCGCGGCAGATGATTTTGTCATGGGCGACTTACGGGACCCGCAGGTTTGCAGATACGTGGTGGATCAACCTTTCACGGAAATCTACCAGTTGGCGGCGGACATGGGGGGCGCGGGTTTCGTCTTTACCGGCGACAACGATGCGGACATCATGCACAATTCAGCCTTGATCAATCTCAACGTGTTGGAAGCCTGCATCAGGCGCAACGTCAAGCGTCTCTTCTATTCCTCTTCCGCGTGCATGTACCCGGAATATAATCAGAAAGACCCGGACAGACCCAACTGCGCCGAAGACAGCGCTTATCCGGCCGAACCCGACAGCGAATACGGCTGGGAGAAATTATTCAGCGAGCGTTTATACCTGGCTTTCCAGCGAAATTACGGCATGGAAGTGCGGATTGCGCGGTACCACAATATCTTCGGGCCGGAGGGCACCTGGCGGGACGGACGGGAAAAAGCGCCCGCGGCCATCTGCCGGAAGGTTGCCGAGGCGAGGGAGGGCGGCGAAATCGAAATCTGGGGAGACGGCAAACAGACCCGGTCTTTCCTGTATATCGATGAATGTCTGGAAGGGACCACCCGGCTGATGCGCTCGGATTTTACCGGTCCGGTGAACATCGGGTCGGAAGAAATGGTGAGCATTGATCAATTGGCGGATATGGTAATGAAGATTGCCGGCAAGAAATTGACCAAAAAACATATAGCCGGACCCCAGGGCGTACGGGGGAGAAATTCCGACAATCGCCTCATCTACGGGAAGCTCAAGTGGAAGCCCACGCAACCTTTGGCTGTAGGCATGGGGCTTACCTATACCTGGATTGAAAATCAGGTTAAAAAATAAGCCATCAGCGTCCTGAAGAATCTCAGGGAGTTCATGGAGAGGGGCGGACTCGATCAGGGAAAAACCGGTAGTCATAAGCTTGCGAGGCTTAGTCTTGTCTGCCGTCATGCAAGCTGCGCCTTTTTTTCAACCTGGCAAAGAGAGGAGATGCCCGGTTGCGGTCAGGATGGGATGGCTCATTCCGGGTATTCAAGGGTAAATTAAGCCAATTTCTGGCTTCAGGAGAGGTCAAGAGATGATCCAGACCAGGAGTCGTCAAGCGGTGAACCGGCCGGAGGGAGGGGGCGCCGCGCTTGGGTGGAAGGGCATCATTTTGGCCGGAGGCGCCGGAACCCGGCTCTATCCCGTTACCAAGGTGGTGAGCAAACAACTCCTGCCGGTATACGACAAGCCCATGATCTACTACCCCCTGTCAATCCTGATGCTGGCCGGCATCCGGGAAATTCTGCTGATCTCCACCCCGGAAGACCTGCCCAGATATAAAAGCCTGCTGGGAGACGGGGCGCAATTGGGGGTGCGCTTCACCTATGCGGAACAACCCCACCCCGAGGGCCTGGCCCAGGCTTTCATCATCGGCAAGGAGTTTATCGGGGCCGATCGGGTCTGCCTGATCCTGGGGGACAATATTTTTTACGGCCATGGGCTGGAGGAAATCCTGAAGCGGGCCGTACAATTGACCAAGGGCGGCCTGGTGTTCGGCTATTGGGTCAAAGATCCGGAGAGATATGGCGTGGTGGAATTTGACGAATCCGGCACGGTCCTGGATATCGTGGAGAAGCCGGTCAAACCCAGATCGCCCATTGCCGTGTCCGGCCTCTATTTTTACGACAATGAGGTGGTGGAGATCGCCGCTGGCCTCAAGCCTTCGGCCCGGGGGGAATTGGAGATCACCGACGTCAATAAGGCCTACCTGAAGCGCGGGGAGTTGCGGGTGGAGGTGTTGGGGCGGGGTTTCGCCTGGCTGGACACGGGAACCCACGAATCTCTTCTGGAGGCCTCCACGTTCATTGAGACCATTGAGAAACGCCAGGGCCTCAAAATCGCCTGCATCGAGGAAGTCGCCTATCGATTGGGCTTCATCGACGCGAAGCAACTGCGCCGGCTGGCCCAACCCATGCGGAAGAATGGCTATGGCCAATACTTGCTGAAGATCTTAGCGGAATGAACCGGCGGCGGGCAGGGTCCGAGGTGTGGATATGATAATCAGATAACACAGTTATATGTTTGAGGTAAACTACCTATACCAAGCAGTACTCGTCAATATCCCCGCAGAATATATTGCCGGTTCATGGCGCCGGTTTTTCCCCATGACCAACGGTCCGGGTTCGCCGGTTCAGTAAGGCAACACCGGAGATTGCGGACCCCCGGGCAGAGATCATACATTCAAAGTCTTCAGAGGTTCGGCTGACAACCGCAGGCATCGGCCAAGGCCGATGAGAAATTGGCTGGCTGGGGCGGGGCGATTTTCCCTCTCAGATTCGCCAGCACCTGCCTCGAGTTTTATTGGGCCGGCCACAGAAAGAGCCCGGTGGGTTCATCCATCTGGCGCACCAGCGAGGTGGCGGACTGATGTTCCAGGATAGCGAACTCGCAGGCAAAGACCAGGGTGCCCTCGGCCAGGTGGCCACCGAAGGCATGGCCGTCCTTGTCGC
>JBKQVS010000037.1:0-14518 GCA_052139855.1 Desulfobaccales bacterium | reverse complement strand
CACCGCCCAGGTCATGGGGATCAACACCCCGGCGTATAAAATCGTCATTTTCACCCTGGCCGCGGCCCTGGCCGGCCTGGCGGGTTCCCTTTACGCCCACTACATCACCTTTATCAATCCCGAGTCCTTCGGCCTCCACACCTCCATCCTCATCCTGGCCATGGTGGTGCTGGGGGGGATGGGATCCATCGTGGGCTCGGTGCTGGGGGCGGTGATCCTGACGATCCTGCCGGAGCTGCTGCGGCAGACCCACGGCTATCAGGACCTGATCTACGGCGGGCTCCTGGTGGGCCTGCTCATCTGGCGGCCCGAAGGCATTATGGGGCGGGGCAAGTTGAGCCTGAAGTTTTTGAAGCGGGAAGGATGAGTCAGTGATCAGTGGCCAGTGCCCAGTTGCCAGCATGGCTCTTCTCAAACTGACCACTGACCACTAACCACTGGCCACTGAATATGCTGACCTTAAAAAGCGTCCAGGCCGGGTATGGCCGTTTGCCGGTGCTCAAGGGCATCTCTCTCCACGTGCGCGCCGGCGAGGTGGTGACCTTGATCGGCGGCAACGGCGCCGGCAAGACCACCACCCTGCGGGCCATTTCCGGGCTCTTGCCGCCCCGGAAGGGGGCCATCGAATTCGCCGGCCAGGACCTCACCCGCATGTCCCCAGAGCGCATCGTCACGTTGGGCCTGGCCCTGGTGCCGGAAGGCCGCCGGGTCTTCCGCACCCTGAGCGTCAATGCCAACCTGGAGTTAGGGGCTTATCACCGCGGGGACAAGGGCGCGGTACGCCGGGACCTGGAAGAAATCCGGGAGCGCTTTCCGATCCTCAAGGAGCGGGCCCACCAGGCCGCGGGCACGCTTTCCGGCGGTGAGCAGCAGATTCTGGCCATCGGCCGGGCCCTCATGGCCCGCCCCCGCCTCTTGATGCTGGACGAGCCTTCCATGGGGCTGGCCCCCCGGATGGTCGCCCAGGTTTACCATATCCTGGCGGAACTCAAGGCCGCGGGCACCACCCTGCTGCTGGTGGAACAGAACGCCCGGGCGGCTTTGAAGGTGGCCGACCGGGGCTACGTGCTGGAGACCGGCCGCATCATCCTGGACGGCTCCGCCGCGGATTTGCGGGATGACCCGGAAGTGCAGCGGGCTTATTTGGGCAAGGGCTATCGGGAAGTATGGGAATAAAAGAGGGGGTAAAAGGGGAAAAGGCGAAAAGGGGAGAAAAACTATTAGTGGCACAGGCCTCCGGCCTGTGAAGAAATTACACGCGAAGCCCAGTATTAATGCGATAACGATCTAATCTCGGGAAAAAGGCGCACAATGAAAGAAATTCAGGTCGCATTGATTTTTCTCTCTTCCCTTTTCGCCTTTTACCCTTTTCCCCCCAGGTGTTGAACATGCTTGAAGTCAGAGGTCTCAGTAAAGCCTTCGGGGGCGTCCAGGCCCTGACCGACGTCTCGTTTGCGGTGGCCGGGGGAGAGATCGTCGGACTGATCGGCCCCAACGGCGCGGGCAAGACCACCTGCTTCAACCTGATTAGCGGCTTGCTGCCCCCCACCGCCGGCGGCATCCGGCTGGGCGGCACGGATATGGGGGGCCTGCCCCCGTACCGCCGGGCCCGCCTGGGTCTGGCCCGCACCTTCCAGAATATCCAGCTCTTCGGGGGCATGACCGTGCTGGAAAACGTCCTCACCGGCCGGCACCTGCGCCAGAAGGTGGGAGTACTGGCGGCTCTCCTGCCGCTGCCGATGGTTCGCCGGGCCCGGGACGAAAATCGCCGGCGGGCCCTGGAATTCCTGGAACTGGTGGGTCTGGGAGGCAAGGAGGACGAGGCCGCCGATGCCCTGGCCTACGGCGACCAGCGGCGCCTGGAAATTGCCCGGGCCCTGGCCCAACAACCGCAGCTCCTGCTCATGGATGAGCCCGCCGCGGGCCTCAATCCCCGGGAGACCGAGGACCTCATGGCCTTGATGGAGAAACTCCTGCCCCTGGGCATTACCCTGCTGGTTATCGAACACGACATGACCCTGGTGATGGGCCTGTGCCACCGGATCGTGGTCCTGGACCACGGCCAGGTTATCGCCAGCGGCGCCCCCCGGGATATCCGCCGGGACCCCCGGGTCATCGAGGCCTATTTAGGTAGGGAGGATTAAAAGCGGTTTTTGGTTTTTCGTTTTTGGTTTTTAGTTATTGAGATTAGTAATTGCGGTGATGGCGAGGAACCAAAGGAGGTGATCTTTAATATGTCTTCTCCAAAAACCCTCAAAACTTGGGCTGGCAGGAGTTCATTTAAGTATAGTGGTTCTGTTCGAGATGGGATAACTGTTATATATGGGGAAGGACATAGAATAAAAATAACGGTAGAACAATTTCTAACTCTAATTAATCACTTCCAAGGTCTAACTGTGCAAGCAGGAACTTCTAGAGCTGATGCCCCAAGACGTAGCGTTGGAAAATGGTTGCAAGAAAATGTTACCCAGACTGCTATGGCATCATATGTTTGTCCTATTTTAATTAATGAAGGGTATGCTGAGAAGGGTGGGAGTACGGAAATTCGATTTTATTAGTTGTTGGCGCTGTTACGAACCTTCTGCTCGGAGCATACTCCCTATCCGCAGTGAGGACATTAACCAAAAACCAAAAACGAAAAACCAAAAACGGGAGCGAAGCCCATGACAATCTTCGACCAAGATATGGAGCAGATGGGACGCGAGGAGTTGGCGCAGTTGCAGTTGGAGCGGCTCCAGGCCACCCTCACCCGGGTCTACAAGAACGTCACGTTCTACAAGAAGAAATTCGACGAGCTCGGTTTCCTCCCGGAGGATTGCCAGTCCCTGGAGGACCTGGCGAGGCTGCCTTTCACCACCCGGCACGATCTGGCCCGGGCCTATCCCTACGAGATGTTTGCGGTGCCCTTGCGGGAGGTGGTGCGCATCCACTCCTCCACCGGCAGCCCCGGCAACCCCATCGTCATGGGTTACACCAGCCGGGACCTGCGTCATTGGGCCAAGTTGAGCGCCCGCATCCTCACCGCCGCCGGGGTGGACCGGGATGACGTGGTCCAGGTGACCTTGAGCTACAGCCTCTTGACCAGCGCCTTCGGCATCCATTACGGGGTGGAGCTGTTGGGGGCCTCGGTGATCCCCAGCGGCCCCGGCTTCACCGCCCGCCAGGTCCAGGTGATGCGGGACTATCACACCACCGTTTTGGTCTCCACTCCGTCCTATGCCCTGGTGCTGGCCGACGAAATGGAGGCCCTGGGGGTGGACCCCAAGAGCCTGCGCCTCAAGCTGGCGCTGTTGGCCGGGGAGCCGTGGACCGAGGCGATGCGGGCCGAAATCGAAAACCGCCTGGCCGCTGCGGCCCTGGACCACTACGCCCTGTCCGAGGCCATGGGACCCGGAGTGGCGGGGGAGTGCGCCGCGCACTCTTTGGCCGGCATGCACGTCAGCGAAGACCACTTCCTGCCCCAGATCATCGACCCGGCCACGGGCGAGCTTCTCCCCGAAGGCGAACTGGGGGAACTGGTCATCACCACCCTCACCCGGGAGGCCACGCCGCTGGTGCGATTCCGCACCGGCGACCTGGTGCGCCTGTTTTATGATCCCTGTCCCTGCGGCCGGACTCTGGCCCGCATGAGCCGCATCGAGGGCCGCTGCGATGAGGTGGTTATCGTCAAGGGAACCAATATCTTTCCCAATCGGGTGGGGCAGGTGCTGGCCGCCATCCAGGGGGAGGAGCCGGCCTATCAACTGGTGGTGGGCCGGGAGGGGCACCTGGACTTTCTGGAGGTGCGGATCGAGGTTAGGGAGGAATTGTTCTTCGACAAGATGACCAGGCAGCGGGAAATGTTGCAGGAGATCGCCCACAAGCTGGCGCAGGGCATCGGGGTCCAACCGCGGGTGAAACTGGTGGAACCGGGGTCGCTGGACCGGGCCGCCGAGACCTCGCCCGGGGTGATTGATTTACGCCAGGGAGTTTGTTAATATGTGATTAATTTGCCTCATGAATAGGGGTTTGATTCCAGGGATTGCAAAAATGACTAAAAAGTCGAATGAGCATAAATCAATATCATTAATACAAATGAAGGAGGCAATTGAAAAATCTGGCTATCTTATTGAACAGAGAGTAGAAGGGGTTTTGGAAAAAGAAGGTTATTATGTCCAAACAAATCCAGTATTTCCTGACCCTGAAACGGGGAAATCAAGGGAGATTGATATAGATGCATTATCAGGAATAAGAATTTATAAAGAAGGTTATAATTTTATTTTTCCGAATATAATTTGTGAATGCAAGAATAATGCTTTTCCGATAGTTTTTTTTGCTAAGGAATCTATCGTTTCATTCCTCCATCATCAGGAAATTAAGCTATCTGGACTTCCCATAAAATTTTGGAAAGATGATAGTTATTTAGATTTTTCTGAATTTGTGGGAATGGATAAATTTCATCATTATTGTAAAGGCCTAATCGCAACCCAATATTGCACCTTTAAGATGAAGAATGACAAATCATCGTGGATGGCTTTTCATAGCGATGAGCAGCATGAATTATTTAATTCACTTGTAAAATCGCTCGAATATAGTATTAGCAGGCATTACGAAGGCTGGGTATTGCCAGATAATTCTGAAGAAGAGGAGATAAATATTCAAATATATTATCCTTTGCTCATATTAGAAAAAGATTTATATATTGCATCTTTGAAAAAGAATAATCTTGAAATAAAAAAAATAAACCATATACAATTCCGAAAAGAACTATTTAATGTTAAATCAAATAAGGTGGAAACTTACCAAATTGATGTAATTATAGAAAATTATTTAGAAAGATATTTGAATATTATAGACTCTGAAATTAATAAAATAAAGAAAATACTTCAACGAAAAAAGCCTGAAGTTAAATTATCAATTGATAAAATCTTGAAAGATGCAAAAGACCAGAAAAATCAAACAAAATCTATTCAAGAAGTTTTCGAATCTTGATCTTAAAGAGAAAAGTTAACGGCAAGGAATCATGATAATCATTAAAATACTTCTATCCATAGTGGTTATCATTCTGCCCGGGTGTTACCAGGCACATCTACGCCAAATCCATTCGGAAACCGGCTTGGGCGCGCAAAAAACCTTCGATTATCAGGGCGTCAAGATCAACTACTACGAGGCCGGGCAGGGGCCGCCGGTGATCCTGTTGCACGGTTTCGGGGCCTGCGCCTATACCTGGCGGTTTTTAGCCCCGGAACTGGCCAAGGATCACCGGGTTTTTACGATTGATCTCAAGGGCTACGGCCTGTCGGACAAGCCCGAGGACGGCAAATACGCGGTGAGCGACCAGGCCGACCTGGTGGCGGCGTTCATCCGTCAGAAAGACTTGCACGACCTGGTAATCATGGGCCATTCCATGGGCGGCGGGGTGACCCTCATGACCTACCTGAAGGTGCGAGAGGACCAGCCCGCAAGAGTCAAGCGCCTGGTGCTCATCGACAGCGCCGGCTATCCCCAGAAGCTGCCCTGGTTCATCTGGCTCGCCCAGGCGCCCGTCCTTGGTTCGGTGGGCGGCAAGCTGGTCTCGCCCCGGACCGCCGCCGCCATGGTGCTGAGGAAATGTTATTATCATAAAGACAGGATTACCGAGGAGCAGATCGACACCTACGCCTACTACGGCAGTCTGCCCGGGGCCCGGGAGGCGGTGACCCAGACGGCGCGGCAGCTGGTGCCGGACGATATCGACGCCCTCACGGCCCGATACAAGACCATCAGCGTGCCGGTCCTGATTATCTGGGGGGCGGACGACGAAGTGGTGCCGCTGTCGGTGGGTAAGAATTTCAAGCGGGACATTCCGGGCTCGGAGTTGGTGATCCTGCCCGAATGCGGCCATATTCCCCTGGAGGAGGAGGCGGGGGCCACACAGCAGGCCATCGCGGCTTTCTTGAAGAAATGATGCCCAGAAATAAGAATTTTAGTGGCACAGGCCTCCGGCCTGTGACCTCTTTTCAAACTACCAGACGCAATTTGCCTCACTGGCAGCAGCCGGGCAGCATCTATTTCATTACCTGGCGCCTTAAAGGGGAGGGCGTCCTTTCTCCCGAAGAGAGAACGATGATTTTGCAATCTCTGCTTTATTGGGATAAGGAGAAATGGACTGTTCATGCTGCGGTAATCATGCCCAACCATATCCATGTCATTGCCCAACCCCTGGTCCTCCCTGATGGCGGCGCCGTCAACCTGTCAGAAATTATCCGCAGTGTGAAGACCTACAGCGCCAGGATTATCAATGCCCAGCGAGGCGTCCGGGAGACCTTCTGGCAGGATGAGCGCTATGATAGGATCATCAGGGATGAGGCGGAGTTGTTGCAGAAATGGCAATATCTCAGACAAAACCCCGTGGAAAAAGGCCTGGCTTCAAATCCTGAAGAATACCCCTGGCTCTATGAAAAAAGCTAAATGACCACAGGCCGGAGGCCTGTGCCACTTTTCTCAATTTTTTGTTGTCACTTTCCAGATTGAAGAGGGATAAAGAATAATCTATGCGACCTTCATGGGATGAATATTTCATGCTCATCGCCAAGCTGGTGAGCACGCGGAGCACCTGCAACTCCCGGCCCACGGGGGCGGTGCTGGTGAAGGACCGGCAGATTCTGGCCACGGGCTACAACGGCTCCATGCCCGGGGCGCCGCATTGTTCCGATCAAGTGATGCCGGACGGCAGCCCCTACTGCCACCGGCGGGCCTTGAACATCGCCGACGTGGACAAATACAACTACTGCCGGGCCTCCCATGCCGAGGCCAACGCCATCGCCCAGGCGGCCCGCTACGGCGTGGCCATCAAGGGGGCGACGCTCTACGTCACCTTGCAGCCCTGCTTCGTGTGCATCAAATTGCTGGCCACGGCCCAGATCAAGGGGATTTACTTCGAGTTGGCCTACGGGTCCAAAGATGCGGCCCGGGACGAGTCCTGGAAGAAGGCGATGGCCGAGGCTGGCTTCGAGGTCTTTAAGCAGTTGCCCATCACGCCGGGGGCCCTGGAATTTATCCTGCCGAGCCTGACGGGGATTACTTCCCGGCGGCGCCTGGCGGCCACGGCGGCGGCAGAGGAGCCGAACTTCGTGGGCGCGGTGGAGTCGGAGTAGAGTGTGCGGTCAACCTGGACCTGTAGGGGCGGGTTTAAAACCCGCCCCTACAAAAATCTGGTGGCCGGGACATGGGCGCGTGATACAAGAAAGTTATTGCAATTTAAGGAAAATTCAGGCATTAAGTAATTAACCTGCCGAAATAACAGGATTTCCAACCCTTATAGGGATGGGGTTTGGGGCTTTTTGTAAGGGCGGGGGCCGCTTGCGAAAAAGCCCCCCCTTACCTAAAGAAAACCATGGCCAAGAGCGAGACGCCGAAGAAAAAGACCACGACCCGGAAGCCCAAGGCGGCGCCGGCGCCTAAGGCTGCGGCCGCGCCCGAGGACGCCTGGACGCGGCGGTTGGGCCAGGAGATGGCGGCCCTGCTGCTGTTGGGGCTGGCCGGGTTTTTCCTCCTGTCCCTCTGGACCCACTCGGGGGCCGACCCGCAGGGGCTCACGGCCCTGTGGCAGACCGCCGCAGTCCACAACAGCGCCGGCAAGGCCGGGGTCCTGGTGGCCTATTGTCTCATCGGGCTGCTGGGCCTGGCCGCCTATTGGGTGCCGGTGATGCTCCTGGGATTGGCCTGGCAGTCGCACCACGAAGGGCTGGAGGACCTGGGCTGGCTGCAAACCGTCTCGGGCCTGGGGATTTTGCTGGCCTCGGCGGGGCTGTTGTCCCTGGGGTGGGGCGACGGCATGCACTATGGCGGAGGCTCCCTGGGAAGTCTCCTGACCGCGGTCCTGCTCCCCAGCCTCAATGGGACCGGGGCGGCGCTGGCCCTGTTGCTGGTCCTGCTGGTCAGTGTCATGGGGGCCACCCGCCTATCCTACGTGGGACTCATGGCGCTTTTGGGCCAGGGGCTCAGGTCAGCCTTTGGCCTGGGGCGGCGGGGGGAAGAGGAACTGCCGGAGGCGCCCCCGTACCACCCCCGGCGGCCAAGCGTCGGACGCCGGATCGTCACCCAGAGCGGGGGCGAGGCGGAAGTCCCGGTCCTGACGCCGTCAGTTATGACGCCGCCGACCCCGGCGCCGGAGGCCCCCGGCCTTAAATCCCGCAAAGGCGCGCCCATTCCCGGGGCCTATGTCCTGCCCGGTCTGGATCTCCTGGACCAGTCGCCGCCCTGGAATCACCAGGTGCAGGAGAACGCCATGCTGGTCCAGGCCCAGAAGCTGGAGGACACCCTGCGGCATTTCGGGGTGGAGGGCCGGGTGACCGCCATCATGAGCGGCCCGGTGGTGAGCCGCTTCGAATATGAGCCGGCCCTGGGGGTCAAGATCAGCAAGATCACCGGCCTGGCCGACGACCTGGCCCTGGCCCTGAAGGCCCTGTCCATCCGGATCGTGGCGCCGGTGCCGGGCAAAGGGGTGCTGGGCATCGAGGTGCCTAACCCCAAGCGCCAGGTGGTGGGTTTACGGGAAATCCTGGCGGACGCCGCCTACCAGAAGTCACCTTCCCGCCTGAGCCTGGCCCTGGGCAAAGACATCATGGGCACCTCGGTGGTCACCGACCTGGCCAAGATGCCCCACCTCCTCATCGCCGGGGCCACCGGCAGCGGCAAGAGCGTGGGCCTCAACGCCATGATCCTCTCCATCCTGTTCAAGGCCACCCCGGAGGAGGTGCGCTTCCTGTTGGTGGACCCCAAGCGCATCGAGCTGTCCATGTACGAGGACATCCCGCACCTGCTCCACCCGGTGGTGTTCAACCCCAAGGAGGCCACCACGGCGCTGCATTGGGCCGTGGGGGAGATGGAGCGCCGCTACGCCCTGCTCTCCGATTTGAGCGTGCGCAACATCGAAGGCTACAACCAGAAGGCCAAAACCAAGAAGACGGACCCCCGGATTGAAGAGGGCATCCTGCCCCGGGGGTTGCCGTATCTGGTCATCGTCATTGATGAACTGGCGGACCTGATGCTGGTGTCCTCCCGGGACACGGAAGAGTACCTGATCCGCCTGGCCCAGAAGGCCCGGGCCTCGGGGATCCACCTGATCGTGGCCACCCAGCGGCCGTCGGTGGACGTCATCACCGGCCTCATCAAGGCCAACTTTCCCTGCCGCATCTCCTACCAGGTTTCGGCCCGGACGGACTCCCGGGTCATCCTGGACGCCATGGGGGCCGAGCGCCTCCTGGGCCGGGGGGACCTGCTGTTCATGCCGCCGGGCACCTCCCGCCTGAAGCGCATCCATGGGCCTTACGTTTCTGACGAGGAAGTCACCCGGGTGACGGATTACCTGAAGGCCCAGGCGGCGCCGGATTATGAGCCCGGGATTACCGAGATGCGGGAGGCCGACGAGGAGGTCGCCGAAAACGGCGAGCGGGACGAGAAGTACGCCGACGCGGTGGAGCTGGTGGCCGAGACCCGGAACGCCTCCATCTCCATGCTGCAGCGCCGGCTCCGGGTGGGTTACAACCGGGCGGCCCGCATCATCGAGACCATGGAAAAAGAGGGCCTCATCGGCCCCTCCGACGGCATCAAGGCCCGGGAGGTTTACGTCCAGAGGCGGTGAAGGCCGCTCCCCGCAATGCTCCACTCCCCCTGTTTTTTCAAGGCCAGTCCTCCCGGCGGCATCGGCCGGGAAGGTTCATCCTGTGCTGCTAATGTAAACCGTTATTATTTTTATGGTTGACAATCGGTCCGCCCTGGGCGATGCTTGCTTGGATGAATTATTCGGATTGGGAAGAGCTGTTTAGCCTGTCGGCGCCGGAATTGTGGCCCCGGCTGGGGGAGGCGAGTTTACTCCGGGAGCGGCATTTCGGGCGGCGGGTCAGCTTCTGCGTCATCATCAACGCCAAGTCCGGCATGTGCTCCGAGGACTGCGCCTTCTGCTCCCAGTCGGCGAAGGCCAAAAGCCAAGCGCCCCACTATCCCCTCCTTCCCACGGAAGAGTTGGTGGCCGCCGCCCGGCAGGCGGCCGCGGCGGGGGCCTCGCGCTTCTCCCTGGTGACCGCGGGCCGGGGGGTCATGTCGCCCCGGGAGCAGAGTGCCGTGCTGGCGGCGGTGGCCGCCATCCGGGAAGCCTTGCCCATCCGCATCTGCGCCTCCCTGGGGATTGTGGACCGGGGCTTCCTGACGGAGTTAAAGGCCGCGGGGCTGTACCGGTTTCACCACAATCTGGAGACCGCGGCCTCGTTTTTCCCCCGGATTTGCACCACCCACAGCTTTGGCGAGCGGGTGGCCACCATCGAGCACGCCCAGGCGGCCGGGTTGTCCGTGTGCGCCGGGGGCATCTTCGGGTTGGGAGAGACTCTGGCCCAGCGCTGGGAGATAGCCCAGGCGCTCAAAACTCTGGGCGTGGACGCCATTCCCCTGAATTTTCTCCACCCCCTGGCCGGCACCCCCCTGGCGCATCGCCCTCTGCTGGACCCGCTTACGGCCCTGAAGATCGTGGCGGCCTTTCGCTTCACCTTCCCGGAGCGCTCAATCATCATCTGCGGCGGCCGTCAGGTCACCCTGCGCTCCCTGGCTCCCCTGCTGTTCGCGGCGGGGGCCGATAGTCTGATGACCGGGGACTACCTCACCACCCGGGGCCGCATGCCCGATGAGGACCGGCAGATGCTGGCGGATTTGGGCCTGGAGCTGGTGCAGGAAGCCGCGGCGCCTGAAGCCGGGCAGGCGGCTTTAGCCCACGAAGGGAGATGCGCCTGAACCGGCCGCTGCCACCGCTTCCTCCCCTCCGGGGGGTCTTCATCACCGGCACCGACACCGACGTAGGCAAGACCTGGGTGGCGGCGGGGCTAACCGCGGCGCTTAGACAACGGGGGGTGCAGGCGGTCTATTTTAAACCGGTCCAGAGCGGCTGCCCCCAGGAGGGCGGGCGCCTGATCCCTACGGATGCCGACTTTGCCCGGACCCTGGCCGGGTTGGATGAACCCCTGGAAGTCCTCACCCCCATCGCCCTTTCGCTGCCTCTGGCCCCCGGGGTGGCCGCGGCCCAGGCAGGGGTGGAAGTGGACCTGGGGCGCATTGCCTCGGGTCTCAAGGACCTGGCGGCCCGGTATGAATTTCTGGTGGTGGAAGGCGCCGGGGGGCTCTATGTCCCGCTCGTGGGCATGCACTTCCTGGTTCTGGACCTGATCCGCTGGCTGGGCTTACCCCTGGCGGTGGTGGCCAAATCCGGCCTGGGGACCATCAACCACACGGTGCTCACCGTCAAGGCGGCACAGGCGGCGGGGATCGAGGTGGCGGGGGTCATCCTCAACCGCTATCCCGAGCCCCCGGGCCTGGCGGCGGCGACCAATCCCGGGGTGATCGAGGCCCTCACCGGGGTGCCCATCCTGGGCCGGCTGCCGGAAGTGGCGGACCTGGGGTCCCCGGCGGCCCGGGAGATTTTTCTGGCGGCGCTGACGCCTATTGCTGAAAATTTCAGGGAGGGGGCTATGGGCCGACGGCCCCTACCCCCTCCCTGAAACCCTCCCCCAACCCCCATAGGAGGGGGTGGGAGGGGGGGGTGAGGTTTTGAATCAGCATGGAAGAGTTAAGTCAAGAACTGGCCGCACTGGAGGCCCGGTCGCTTAGGCGGCGCCTGAAGGTGGTGGAGGAGGTGCTGCCCGGCGGCAAGGTCAGGGTGGCCGGGCAGGTCCTCCTCAATCTGTCCTCCAACGATTACCTGGGTCTGTCCCAGGACCCCCGGATTATCGAGGCGGCCCGGGCCGCCGCGTCCCGGTGGGGCGCCGGGGCCGGGGCCTCCCGGCTGGTGGTGGGGCACCTGGCCCTGCACCAGGCGGTGGAAGCCAAACTGGCGGATTTCAAGGGCACCGAAGCCGCGGTGATTTTCCCCACCGGCTACATGGCCAACGTGGGGACGATATCGGCGCTGGTGGGGCCGGGGGATGTGATTTTCAGCGACCGGCTCAACCACGCCAGCATTTATGACGGCATCAAGCTGTCCGGGGCCGCGTTGCAGCGTTTTCCCCACCGGGACCTGAACCGCCTGGAGCAGGTGCTGCGTGGCGCCGGGGCCGCCCGGCGGCGCCTCATCATCACCGACTCGGTGTTCTCGGTGGACGGCGACCTGGCGCCACTGGCGGACCTGGTGGCGTTAAAGGAGAGATACGGGGCCTGGCTGATGATTGACGAGGCCCACGCCACCGGGGTTTTGGGAGCCAAGGGAGGCGGACTGGCCGCAGCCTTGGGCCTGACCAAGAGGGTGGATATTCACATGGGCACGTTTTCCAAGGCGTTGGGCTCCCAGGGAGGCTTCGTGGCCGGAGACCGGCGCCTGGTAGACTATCTCCATAACCGGGCCCGGTCGTTCATCTACTCCACCGCCCTGGCCCCCCCGGTGCTGGGGGCGATTGATGCGGCCCTGACGATTGTGGCGCAAGAGCCGGAGCGGCGGCTCTTTCTCAGCCGGGAAGCCGATCTGTTTCGCCGGAGCTTGCTTGCGGCGGGGCTGGATATCCTCGGGAGCGAAACTCAGATCGTCCCGGTGCTGGTAGGGGAAAACGAACGCACCCTCACGTTTGCTGCCCGTCTCATGGACCAGGGGCTGATGGCGGTGGCCCTGCGCCCGCCCACGGTGCCGCCGGGCCGGGCCCGGGTGCGTTTTTCCCTGTGCGCGGCCCATGCCGCATCTGACCTGTCCCGGGCCCGGGAGATTATTGTGGACACGGCCCGGGCCATGGGTCTGGGGTCATGACCACCCTGGCGTTTTTCCACGGCTGGGGCGCCTCCGGCCGGATCTGGGAAGGGCAGGTAGCGGCCTTCGGGCGCCGGGCGACGGTCTTGACGCCCACGGTCCCGGTCTGGGAGGCAGGCTGGTTTGCCGACTTTTTGCAGCAAATGCCGCTCGAAAAGACCCTGTTGGTAGGCTGGTCCCTGGGGGGCATGCTGCTCCTGGAGGCCCTGAGCGGCCTGACCGACCCGTCCCCCGGGGGGCTGGTCCTGGCGGGGGTGGCCCCGGTCTTTACCCGGCGGCCGGATTACTCCTGGGGACAGCCTCCGGGCGTGGTGCGGGCTATGCGCCGGGCCCTTAAGCACGATCCACAACCGGTGCTGGCCGAGTTTGCCGAACAATGTCTGGCGCCGGGGGAGGCGGCGTTTGCCTCCCAGGCCCGGCAGGCGTTTACCTCCCAGGCCGGGCCCGAAACCCTGGCGGCGGGCCTGGATTATCTGCTGGTACAAGACCTCCGACCCCTGCTCCCGGGACTACCCGCTGGAGTGGTGGTCATCCAGGGGCAGGCAGACCGGATCGTCGACCCGGCCCAGGGAGAGTTTTTGACGGGACATCTGGCCGGGGCCCGGCTCAATCTTTTACCCGGGGCGGGTCATCTGCCTTTTTTGACCCAGGCCGCGGCCTTTAACGGGATATTGGAGCAATGCTTGAGCACGGCGAGCTAAAGATGCAGTTCGATTTGGGGCCCTTATCTTGCATGCAGGACGGCAAGGAAGTCAAACAGGGCATCAGACGCAATTTCGCCCGGCGGGCCCGGTCCTATGACCGGCATGCCGGCATGCAGCGCCTCATGGCGCAGAGCCTGGCGGCGGGGGTGGGAGAGCGGCTGGCCCAGGCCCGGCGCATCCTGGAGATCGGCTGCGGCACCGGCTATCTCACCAGCCTCTTGAGGCAGGCCAACAGGGCGGCCCGGTTGGTGGCCCTCGACCTGGACGCCGCTTTGGTGACGGCGGCCCGGCGGCGTCTGGGGGCGGGGGCGGGAGTGGCATGGCTGGTGGCGGACGGGGAAGCCCCCATCCGGGGCGAATATGACCTGATCATCGCCAATGCCACCTTCCAGTGGTTCACCCACCCCGAAGAGACCCTGGCCGCCTTATACCGGAATCTCGCCCCCGGAGGCGTCCTGGCCTTCTCCACTCTGGGACCCCGGACCTTTCACGAGTTGGCCGAGGCCCTGAACCGGGCCGCCCGGAGCCTGAACCTGGCCGCACCCCCAGCGATCCCGGCCCAGGGGTTTGGCGACCGGGAGACCTGGGCCCACCGCCTCTATGGGGCCGGCTTCCCCCAGGTGCGGCTGGCCCGGGAAATGGTCACCGCCACCTTCCCCTCGGTGAAAGAGTTTCTCAAAGCCCTCCAGGCCACGGGGGCCACCAACCCCAGGCCCTGTCCCTTGTCCCCCCGCCTCCTGGCCGGCCTCATCGAGGCCTATCAGACCAACTATGGCAGCGACGGCGCCATCCCGGTAAGCTACGAAATGATCTGGGCCGTGGCCGAAAAAAGCTGAAGCGATTTTGGGGGAAGGGGCTAGGGGCTTTTTCGTAAGTGGCCCCTACCCCTGCCCCCAAACCCCCATCCCCAACCCCTTACAGGTTTTTTGTAGGGGCGCACCCATGTGTGCGTCCGCTGAGGGCGGACACGCCGGTTTACCCCGACAGATTGGCAGGGTAGGGGCGGGTCGCGAACCGCCCCTACGATCCCTCCCTCCCCTCAACCTTTCGGGGTGCCGATAAAGAACGGGCGGAAGGT
>JBKQVS010000036.1:0-5243 GCA_052139855.1 Desulfobaccales bacterium | reverse complement strand
GGTTCATCTCGTCGTACTTGTCCACCCCCTGGTCTTGCCGCCAGGTCGCCACGGTCCACTCGTCCTTCTCTTCATAGCCGCGGCAGTGCGGTTCCCGGACGTAGAAAAAAAACTCGTCCAGGCCCTCCTCGGTAATGAGGCTGCCCTGGCCGATAGGATAGTAGCGGCAGGTGGCCGGGCGGTCTTTATAGACCGTGCAGCCGGTCACCGGCCGCACAAAGGGGCAGTGGTGCTCGAACCGGGGCATGTCCATGATCACCATGGGCAGGCCCGACTTGTCATGGGCTTCCATTCGGGTATATTGGGCCAAAAAATCCGCCGCCTTCATATTGAGACGGTTTTTCAGGCGCAGGATGTCATAGGGGGTGAGGATGATGGTGGTCTTGCCGCAGCACTCGGTGAAGCACGATATCCCCGGGTGACACCGGAACTTGAAGCGGCTCTCTGTAGTCAGCTTCCGGGGCTCCACCACCTTCATATTCAAATTTACCATATTCAACTCCTTAGATTTTTTCTTGGTTCATGGATATCTTATCAAAATTTCAGCCAAATAAAAATCCCATAATACACCCCCGCGATCAGGTCTGCCACACACAAAAAAAAACCGGCCCCCGCCAGGGGGGGCCGGCTCGGTTTCAAATGCCGCCTGCCGCGCTTAGAAGCCCCGGCCCGACATGCGGGCGTGGAGCATGGCCACGGCGCGGTAGACGATGTGGGCCATCTTGGTGTACGGAGCGTAGAAGAACAGCATAAAGATGGCGGTCAGGTGCAGAAAGTACGTGGGGTAGGCCAGGATTCGGATGCCCACCAGGCGGAAGAGCCAGGAGAGCAAGCCGGTGGCGCCCACGGCGAAGATCAGGTAGACCAGAAACCAGTCATAGTAGGACCCGTATCCCGCCTTTTCGGCGTTGGCCTGGCGCTCTTTGATGATGTTCCAGATACCATAGAGCAAAGCGGCGGTCCCGGCCATGGCCAGCAGTTTTATCGGTGACAACAGGAAATACGGGGATTCGTGATGCAACACCCACTCATTGAGGAACCCCCAGGTCGTGACCACCAGCAAAAAGATAAACCCGAACACCAGGAACAGGTGGTTGGTGGACCGGTTGTAGGTGGTTTCACACACCCGAAAACGGTTGTGCAAGATGATATCTTTCAAGGTGGCGATGAGGTTTCCCACCAGGTTGCCTTCCACTTTGACCCGCCATGGGTGCGGCGCATTGATGTCCTGCCAGAAGGCCAACACCCCTTTGCCCAGTACCGCCACCGCAAAGAAGAAGGCGGGGACAAAGATAAAGTCCACCAGCAGGGTGGGGAAAAAGTGGGAGTAAACGATGGTCCCTTCCGGGATGTTCCAGTGGCCGGTGAGCTTCAAGGCCATCAACAAGAGCAGCATCGGGAAGGCGATGAGCAACGGCAGGAACTTGGGGTCTCCCACCGCCTTGGCCAACACCGGCGGTGTGGCAAACTTCTCGATGGTCATCTGCCTGAGGACATCCAAGACCTCGCCGGGATTGGCGCCCCGGGGGCAATACACGGTGCAGTCGCTGCACTGGTGGCACAGCCAGATATCCGGGTCGCTCAGCACTTCGGTGAGCCCCCACTGGGCCTGGAGCATCTCCTTCCGGGGAAAGGGTTTCTGGTCCGGGGTGAGGTTGCATACCACCGAACAGGTATCACATTGGTAACACTTCTTGACCGTGTCCCCCCCGGCGGCCATTACCCGCTTCACGAATTGGAGGTCCGGTTTAATGATAGTTTCGCCTGCCATGGAGCATACCTCCTAGAATTCCTTGAAGGGGTTGGGGCCGATCTCTCGCACCCGGGCCACAAAGTCGTCAACAATCTGCGGCAGGCGGTCGAAGTCGGAGTGCCCGATCTGGTACTGGACGACTCGGTCAGACTCCAGGCCCAGCTTATCCAGGGTTTCCGACAGCTTGCTCAGGCGGTATTCGCAGAGTTCGCTGCCCTTGGCGAAGTGGCACTGATAGTCGTCCCCGTGCTTGCAGCCCAGGAGAATCATGCCGTCAATCCCTCGGGACAGGGCGTCGGAGACCCACACCATGTTGAAGGACCCCAGGCAGCGTAGCGAGATGAACCGGACCATGGGATTAATGCGCAGCTTGTGCAATGCCGCGGCGTCCAGGGCCGGGTAGGCGTCGTTTTCGCACACCAGGCCAATGACCCGGAGAGGCGCTAACGGATCGTCTTCATCCTCGATTTCCGGGACATCCAGGGACTTGAGCATGGAGCCGATCTGGTCCACGCTGTAGTCCTTGAAGGAGACGATGCGCTCCGGACAGGCCCCCATGCAGGTGGCGCACCGGCGGCAGCGGTTGACCTTATAGAACGGCGTCCCTTTTTCGTCTTCTTCGATGGCGCCGAAGGGGCACTCTTCCGTACACCGCTTACACGAGGTGCAGCGCTGCATAAACGCGTCAGGGAAGGTCTCGTCCCAGGCCCGGGGATGCACCGCCATGCCTGCGGCCACGTGTTCCGCGGCCTGGATGGCCTTGCAGGCGGCGCCCACGCCATCTTCCGTGGCCATGGCCATGTTCATGGGTTGGTGGACGCAGCCGGCAGCATAGATGCCGGTCCGCCGGGTTTCGTACGGGAAGCAGATAAAGTTGGAGTCGGCGAAGCCGTTGAACAGCTCCAGATCGGGCAGATTCGGCCCCTGACGGTAGCCCAGATTGAGCACCGGCTCGTCCGCGGTCGCCGGGACCATGCCGGTGGCCAGAACCACCAGGTCGGCCTCGAAGATCACGTTTGCCCCCAGCAGGGTGTCGGTGGCGTTGATCCGCAGCTTGCCGCCGTCACCTAAGCCCACTTCGGCGATCTCAGCCTTGGTGAGCATCACGCCGGGATCGCTTTGCACCGCCTTATAGAACAGCTCCGTCTGCCCCGGGGTGCGGATATCCTTGTAGAGGATATAGGCGATGGCGTTGGGGTTCTGCTCCCGGACATACAGGGCCTGCTTCAGGGAAGCCATGCAGCAGAAGTCGGAGCAGTACGGGAGATGTTCCGGATCCCTTGAACCGGCGCACTGAATGAAGGCAACCGATTCCGGAGCTTTGCCGTCGGAGGGCCGCACGATCTTGCCCGCTTTGGCCATCTCCTCCATTTCGATATTGGTGATCACATCCTTAGACAGGCCGTAGCCCAGCTTGGTGAGCTTGGTGGCGTCATAGGGCTTCCAGCCCGCGGCCATGACCACGGTCCCCACCCTTATGGTCTCCACCTCACTGCCCACCTTGATGTCGGCGTCCAACAACCCGGGCTGGCCATCAAGTTTCTCCAGAGTGGCCGCGGTCATCACCTTGATTTTGGGATGATTCTGGACTTCCTGGATCATCTTGAAAACCACCGGCTCCTGGAGCGTGGTAAAAGGGTAGCTGGAAGGCGTCTGCCGGTACATCTTAGCGGCAAATCCGCCCAACTGCGCCTCTCTCTCCACCAGAACCACCTGGTAGCCGTTGTTGGCCGCTTGCAGGGCCGCACTTAAGCCTGCGGTGCCGCCGCCGATGACCAGGATGGTCTTGTCGCATTCGGTCTGGTACGGCTCCGGCATCTCGGCCTTCTTGATGCGGGCGCAGGCCATGCGCAGATAGTCTTCCGCCAGGGCCTGGGTATGCTCGTTGTTGGGTTCCTGGGTCCAGGCCACCTGCTCCCGGATGTTGCAGCGTTCCACCAGGACATTGGGGAAATCGAACTCTTCGTATTTCACCCGGGGTGAGCAAGCCGCGATGACCAGGGCATTGATGCCCTCGCCTTCCAGCTTGATATCTTCCAGGATCAGGGCCCGACCTTCGGGGCTGCAGAGGATTTCAGCTTCTTTGATGTGCTGGATTTTTCCCTCTTTTTTGATCACCTTGGTGATGCTCTCAAAATCCATGGCCTCGGCGATGCCACAGCCCTTGCACAAATAGACTCCGTATTTCTTTTCTATATCCATCATGACCTCCTGCCCAGGGCGATGAGACTCTTAAGGGCGGCCCCGGTGCCGTCTTGCACCGACTTGGTCACATCCAGGGGGCCCTTCAAAGTACCCACGGCGTAGACTCCCGGTGGCAACAGGTCTTGAATGACGAAGCCATCCGGGGTGTAAGACAACGGCAGGGGGAAGGGGGAGGCTTTGGTGGAGGGCACCATGCCCGCCGCCAGGACCACCATGTCGAAGACCGTGCTCTGCTTGTCACCCGTGGCGGTATTTTCCGCCACCACCACCACATTGTCGGTCCCGGGTTCCTGGGTGATCTTGGCCACCTTACCCCTAATCAGATGGACATGCTCATCGTCCCGGACCTTCCAGTAAAATTGCTCGTACCGGCCCGGAGTACGGATATCGATGTAAAAGATATACACTTCGGTTTCCGGGTCTTTTTCCCGCAAGTAGGTGGCCTGCTTCAGAGAGGCCATGCAGCAGATGTAGGAACAATACGGCAGGTGGTTTTCATCCCGGGAACCGGCGCACTGCACAAAAGCCACCTTTTTGGGGGCCTGCTGGTCGCTGGGCCTGAGGATCTGGCCGCCGGTAGGTCCGTTGGAGGCCGCCAGGCGCTCCATCTGCATGTTGGTGACGACGTTAGCCACGACGCCGAACCCCAGATTGTCCATCTTGGTGGCGTCGTAGAGTTCCCAGCCGCTGGCCATGATGACCGCGCCCACGTTGAAATTCAAGGTCTGGGGCTTCTGATGCAGTTCGATGGCGTCGTAGGCGCAGACCTCCAGGCACTTCTGGCCGCAGTCGCCGCTGCACACGCTTTTGTCGATGACATACTGCTGGGGGAAAGCCATATCATAGGGCAGATAGGCCGCCTTGGTCTTGTCCAGACCATAGTTAAAATCGTTGACCCGCCACTGGGGGCACGCTTCCGCACACGCATGACACGCCACACAGCGATCATTGACGTAGCGGGGGTGCACCTTTACGGTGACGTCGAAATTGCCGGCGCTGCCGCTGACCTGGGTTACTTCCGCCATGGTGTAAAAGCTGACGTTGGGATTTTCTTTGATCCGGCGAAAGTTGATTTCCAAACCGCACGTGGGAGGGCAGAGCTTGGGGAAGTATCGGTGGAGTTGGGCAACCCGGCCGCCCAGGTAGGGGCCCGCCTCGGTGATGATCACCTGAGACCCGGCTTCCGCCGCCTCCAGGGCCGCGGTGAGGCCGCTCATGCCTCCCCCGATGACCAGAATTTTGTTATCGGCGTTCACACAAGTCCTCCTTGGGGACGTTGAAGCGA
>JBKQVS010000035.1:0-9687 GCA_052139855.1 Desulfobaccales bacterium | reverse complement strand
CGCCTTGCCTGCCCCCCTTACAGGGTTGGGAGGGGGGCTTGGGGGGAGGGCAGGGACTCGTGTCCCTGGCCCTCCCGCCAAATATCACTTCTTATACCCGAACTGCCGCAGGATTTCGTAGCGCCAGGCCTGGCCGTTGTTATCTTCCACGCCTTTGGGCGAGACCCCATCCACCACCCCCAGGATGCCCCGTCCCTGCTCGGTCTGGGCCAGGATGACTTCCACCGGATTGGCGGTGGCGCAGAAGATCCGGCAGACCTCGGGGCAGAGCTTGATGGCGTTGAGCACATTAATGGGAAAGGCGCCTTTCATAAGAATATTGAAGGTGTGCCCCGCGGCGATCAGGCGCGCGTTCTCCGTGGCCGCGGCCGTGAGGTCGGCATCGTTGCCCTCCACCCGGATGAGGCAGTCGCCCGAGGCCTCGGAAAACGCCAGGCCGAACTTAATGCCGGGCGCGGCGCCCACCAGGATTTCATACAGGTCTTCCACGGTTTTGATGAAATGGCTCTGGCCCAAAATCAGATTGGCCCCCTCGGGGATGGTGAGTTTTGCCAGTTGCAACTCCATGGCCGCACCTCGTCATCGAGGCCGGATTTCCTTCCCGGCGCCGGTTTTTTCTGCTATTATAATTATGATATGGCTAGGGGACAAGCATTGAAAAGATTCGGGCGGGAAAAAGGAAAAAAGCGCCAAGGTGAATCCAAAATCATGGCCATAGCCCTTTCCCCGTTTCACCTTGTTCCCCTTTTCTTAAAACGATCGGCTCTCATTGCTGCCGTCCTGCTCTTTTTGGCGTCGCCGGCCGCGGCGGCCATTAAGCTCGGGGTATATCTTCCCATGACCGGTCCGGCCGCGGCCATGGGCCAGATGGTCTGGGAAGGGGTTCAAGTGGCGCATCAGCTCCAGCCCCAGGTGTTGGGGCAGCCCGTGCAGCTCTTCCTGGTGGACACCCGGAGCGACCGCATCGAAGCGGCCAACGCCGTGAGCCGCCTCATTGAGAAGGATAAGGTGGCGGCCATCATCGGCGAAGTGATCAGCAGTGACACCCTGGCGGGCGTGCCCATCGCCGAGCGGGCCAAAATCCCCAATATTTCGCCCACCGCCACCAGCCCCCTGGTGACCCAGAACCGCGCCTACGCCTTCAGGGCCGCTTACGTGGATGATTTGCAGGGCAAAGTGGCGGCCCGGTTCGCCTGGGAGAACCTCAAGGCCAGGCGCGTGGCGGTGCTCATCGACCAGGCCCAGGATTACTGTGTCGGTCTGGCCAATTTTTTTGAGAAGGAATTCCAGCGCCGGGGCGGTCAGGTGGTATCCACCAGTTATATCCAGACGGGCGACCAGGATTTTAGCGCCCAAATTTCCGCCCTGAAGGGGGCCAAACCCGATCTCATCTATGCCCCCAACTACTATACCGAAGTGGCGCTGCTGGCCAAGCAGCTCCAGGACCTGGGGGTCAAGATCCCCATCCTCACCGGGGACGGGGCCCAGGTGCCGGAACTGGTCAGCATCGGCGGCCCGGCGGTGAACGGCATGTACTTTACGGCCCTGTTCCACCGGCAAGGGGCCACCACGGAGATTGGCCGGAAGTTCATGCAGGCTTACGAAGCCGCGTATAAAAAACCCCTGGATGGCTTTGCGGCCCTGGGCGGCGACGGCTATTTCCTCCTGACCGCGGCCATGACCCGGGCCGGCGGCACTGACGGGGCCATGGTGGCCCAGGCCCTGGCCGCCACCCATGATTTCGCCGGGGTCACCGGCATTATCACCATGGGCCCCAACCACAACCCCATCAAAGGGGTGACGGTCATAAAGGTGGAAAAGGGGCAGTTTGTCTATCAGACGACGATTAATCCGTAATGGCGTTAATTTTAAACAAATTTAATTTCTTAGGATTGGCAAGCAACCCTGTTAAGACTTCTCGACGTGGCCCTGCGGGTTACCCGGAAGTCAAACAACCACTAATGGCGAGAGGCAGAAAATGAAGCGGCAGCTTACCGCAATCATTGAACGTGAAGGCGACGGCTATGTGTCTTTGTGTCCGGAACTCGACATAGCCAGCCAGGGAGAGAGTATCGAGGCAGCGCGGAAAAATCTCCAGGAAGCCTTGGAACTATTTTTTGAATCGGCGTCTAGAGAAGAGATTAAAGACCGTCTCCGGGAAGAGGTTTATATTACTCAGGTTGAGGTAGCGGTTGGGTAAGCTTCCCGTTCTTTCCGGCAAAGAGGTTTGTCAAATTTTATCGCGCCATGGGTTCAAAGAAGTTCGTCGTCGAGGCAGCCATATCGCGATGCAGAAAATGCGCCCGGGAAGCACGATTACCGTTCCAGTTCCTGATCATGAAGAGCTGAGAATAGGAACACTCCAGTCAATTATTCGACAATCAGGAATTTCAAGGAGTGAATTCGAATTGTGAGCTTCTGGCTCTAAGATAATATCCATTCGCCTCGTTCCCCAGGGCACCTTGGGAACGAGTTACATAGGTAATCAACTCTGGACCCATCAAATAAACAGCCGAGCCTATTCACTATGACGGAAACCCGCGCCGTACCCATCAACATTGAGGATGAAATCCAGAAGTCCTACCTGGAATACGCCCTGAGCGTCATTATCGGCCGGGCCCTGCCCGACGTCCGGGACGGGCTTAAACCCGTCCACCGCCGCATCCTTTTCGCCATGAGCGAAGGCGGCAACGACTGGAACCGGCCCTACCGCAAGAGCGCCCGCATCGTCGGCGATGTCATCGGTAAATACCATCCCCACGGCGACACCGCGGTCTATGACGCCATGGTGCGTATGGCCCAGGACTTCTCCCTGCGCTACCCCCTGGTGGACGGCCAGGGCAACTTCGGCTCCATCGACGGCGACTCCCCCGCGGCCATGCGTTACACCGAGGTGCGTCTCACCCGTCTGGCGCACGAACTTCTCCAGGACCTGGAGAAAGACACGGTGGACTTCGTGGGCAACTACGACGGCTCCCTGAAAGAGCCCCTGGTGATGCCCACCCGTCTGCCCAACCTCCTGATCAACGGCTCCTCGGGCATCGCCGTGGGCATGGCCACCAACATCCCGCCCCACTGCCTGGACGAAGTCTGCGACGCCCTCCTGGCCACCCTGAATAACCCGGACATCCCCCTGGCGGAACTGATGGCCCTGATCCCGGGGCCGGATTTTCCCACCGGCGGCTTTATCTACGGGGCCGAGGGCATTGCCGAAGCCTACCGCACCGGCCGGGGGCTCATCCGCATCCGGGCCAAGGTGAACGTCGAGCGCAAGGGGGGCCGGGAGAGCCTGATCGTCCGGGAACTCCCCTACCAGGTGAACAAGGCCCGCCTCATCGAGCGCATCGCCGAGCTGGTGAAAGACAAAAAAGTGGAAGGCATCGCCGACATCCGGGACGAATCGGACCGGGAAGGCCTCCGGGTGGCGATCATGCTCAAGAAGGATGAGTTGCCTCAACCCATCCTGAACCAGCTATATATGCACACCAACATGCAGGTCACCTTCGGCATCAACCTGGTGGCCATCGTCCACAACCGGCCGGAGCTCCTCAGTCTCAAGGACCTGCTGTATCATTTCCTGGAGCACCGCCGGGAGGTGATCCTCCGGCGCACCCGCTACGAATTGAAGCAGGCCGAAGCCCGGGCCCACATCCTGGAGGGCTTCCTCATCGCCCTGGACTTCCTGGACCTGGTCATTGCCATGATCCGGGCCGCGGCCACCCCGCCGGAGGCCAAACAGCAGTTGATGGCCGGACAGTTCATCCGGAAGGCCCCGCCGGGCGCCACCCTGGAGGAGACCCGGGCGAAATACGCCCTTTCCGAGATTCAGGCCCAGGCCATCCTGGAAATGCGGCTGCAGCGCCTCACCGGCCTGGAGCGCCAGAAGATTATCACTGAGGCCGAAGAGGTCAGGGCCACCATCCAGCGCCTGCTCCTGATCCTGGCGGAAGAGGCCCAGGTCAAGGCCCTCATCGCCCAGGAGTTGACGGAACTCAAAGAGCGCTACGGCGACGGCCGGCGCACCGAAATCGTGCCCCTGGCCCAGGAGTTCACCGCCGAAGACCTCATCGCCGATGAGGAGATGGTGGTGACCATCAGCCACCGGAGCTACATCAAGCGCACTCCCCTGACCATCTACCGCAGCCAGCGCCGGGGCGGCAAGGGCCGCATGGGCATGATCACCCGGGAAAACGATTTCGTCTCCCAGCTCTACATCGCCTCCACCCACAGCTATTTCCTGGTCTTCACCAATAAGGGCCGGGTGTTCTGGCTCAAGGTCCACGAGATTCCCATCGGGTCGCCCACGGCCCAGGGCAAGGCCATCGTCAACCTGCTGCAGTTGGGCGAGGATGAAAAGCTGGCCACCATCCTGCCGGTGCGGGAATTCACCCCGGGCCCATCCCTGGTGATGGCCACCCAACGGGGCATCGTCAAGAAGACCGACCTGATGAACTTCCAGCGGCCCCGGAGCGGCGGCATCATCGCCCTCTCCCTGGACGCCGGGGACGAGCTGGTGGGCGCCGCCCTGAGCGAGCCGGACCAGAGCATCGTCATCGGCACCCGCTACGGCAAGATCATCCGCTTCCCCTCCGCCGAGGTCCGGGACATGGGCCGGGCCGCCCGGGGCGTCAAAGGCATGGAAGTGGCCCCGGAGGACCGGGTGGTGGGCATGGAGGTGCTCCGTCCCGGCGGCACCATCCTCACCGTCACCGAGCGGGGCTTCGGCAAGCGCACCGACCCCAAAAAATATCCCCAGCACCACCGGAAGGGCCAGGGGGTCCTGGGCCTCAACATCACCGACCGCAACGGCCCCATCATGGCCATCCTCCAGGTGAACGACGACGATGAGATCATGCTGGTCACCGACGGCGGCAAGATCCTGCGGAGTATGGCCAAAGGCATTTCTTTGATCGGCCGGGTCACCCAGGGAGTCAAACTCATTGACCTGGAGAGAGAGGAACGGGTGGTGAGCCTGGCCAAAGTGGCGGAAAAAAGTGATGAAGGCGAACCCGAGCCCGAGGCCGACCTTGGACTCTCCTGAAAACCCGCCCATCGCGGTGATCGGCGCCGGGAGTTGGGGCACCACCCTGGCGCACCTCCTGGCCGACAAGGGCAAGGACGTCCGCCTCTGGGTCAGGGAAGCGGAGGTCTTGGCGGACCTGCACCGGGACCGGATCAATCATACCTTTCTGCCGGGGGTTCGGCTCTCTCCCCGGATCACCTTCACCCGGGAATTCCCCGAGGCCCTGGCGGGGGCCGGCTTGATCCTGATGGTGGTGCCCTCCCACGGGTTCCGCCAGAGCCTGCGCGACCTGCTGCCCCACTGCCCCCCGGGGGCGGCGCTCTTGAGCGCCACCAAAGGCATGGAGGTCGACTCGCTCCTCACCATGGAGGGGGTGGTCCGGGAAGAAATGGGGGCGGAAATCCCGTATGCGGTGCTGGCCGGTCCCAGTTTCGCCCGGGAAGTGGCCCAGAAGCAGCCCACCGCGGTGACTGTCGCCTCCCGGCAGCGGGAGATCGCCCACTCTATCCAGCGCATCTTTTCCGCCCCCCACTTCCGGGTGTACACCTCCCACGATATCACCGGGGTGGAGTTGGGGGGGGCCCTGAAGAACATCTTCGCCATCGGCACCGGGATCCTTTCCGGCATGGGCCTGGGAGACAATCCCCGGGCGGCGCTCATCACCCGGGCCCTGGCCGAAATGGTCCGGCTGGGGGCGCGCCTGGGCGCCAACCCCATGACCCTTACCGGCCTGGCGGGCCTGGGCGACCTGATCCTCACCTGTACCGGCAGCCAGAGCCGCAATTTCCAGGTGGGCGTCAAATTGGGCCAGGGCGTCCCCCTGGACCAGATCTTGACCGGCATGGCCATGGTGGCGGAAGGTGTCAAAACCTCCCGGGCCGTCCACCTCCTGGCGACCCGTTTGGGCGTGGAGATGCCCATCGTAACGGCCACTTATAAGATTCTCTATGAAAATCTCGCCCCCAAGGAGGCCATCAAAAAGTTGATGGCCCGGGAGCTAAAGGATGAGATGGAGGCCATGACTGAAACCTGGTAGGATTTGCCCCTTGAGTTCACCGCCGGGAACGGTTTAAAATAAATAGTTGCGACCCTGGCCGCCCGGAATGCTCCGGCGCCTGGGCCGGAATGACGGGTATCGGGGGGCAGACCTTTGGCGATGAGTAGGCATGGGGGAGTGCCGCGATGACGAAAAAGCACACCAACGAGACCGCCGCGAGCGAATTTGACCATTTTCCCACGGAGATTCCCGCTTTGGGCGAAGCCAAAGTGGAAACCCCGATCCCGAAATATGCCATGGTGGACCGCCATGGCCGGCTCCTGGAAAAAAGCTTTGTCTCAGACACGGACCGGGTCGCGGTCCATGACTCCCTGGAATACCTGGAGAGCCTGCCCCCGGTAGAAAAGCCCCTCTCCCTGGAGATGGCCGGCCCCCGGTCCCAGATCTACTTCGACCCCTCCAAGGTCCATTGCGCCATCGTCACCTGCGGCGGCTTATGCCCCGGCACCAACGATGTCATCCGGGCCATCGTCCTGGAACTCTACCACCTTTACGGGGTGCGGCATATATACGGGGTGCGCTACGGCTTTCAGGGGTTCATCCCCAAGTACGGCCACGATCTGGTGGACCTCACCCCCGAGATGGTGGCTAACATCCATATCTTCGGGGGCACCATCCTGTCCACTTCCCGGGGGCCCCAGGACACGGGCGAGATCGTGGACGCCCTGGACCGCATCAACATCCGCATCCTCTTCCTCATCGGCGGCGACGGGACGCTCAGGGCGGCCACGGAGATCTGCAAGGAAATCGCCCGCCGGGAGCTGCGCATCAGCGTCATCGTCATCCCCAAGACCATCGACAATGACATCCCCCTGGTGAGCCGCTCCTTCGGGTTCGACACCGCGGTGGAAGTGGCCACCGAAGCCATCCACGCGGCCCACACCGAAGCCGTCGGCTCTCCCAACGGCATCGGCCTGGTGAAGCTCATGGGCCGCTTCTCCGGGTTCATCGCCGCCACCGCCACCCTGGCCCTGCGGGAGGTCAACTACGTCCTCATCCCCGAGGCCGATTTCGACCTGGACGGCAAGTGCGGCCTGTTAACCGACCTGGAATGCCGCCTGCAACTGCGGCGCCACGCCCTCATCGTGGTGGCCGAGGGCGCCGGGGAACGCTATTTCACCGAGGAGAACCGGGAGCGTGACCCCTCGGGCAATCTCAAGCCCGGCAATATCGGCCACTTTCTCCAGGATGAGATCAAGGATTACTTCAAGCGCCGTCATATGGAAATCAATCTGAAATATATCGACCCCAGCTACCTGATCCGCAGCCGCCCGGCCAACTACAATGACCGCATCTACTGCGGCTTTCTGGGGCAAAACGCGGTCCACGCCGGCATGGCCGGCAAGACCGCCATGCTGGTGAGCCGCTGGCACAGCCACTACGTGCACATTCCCATCGCCGCGGCGGTGGGCAAACGCAAAGATGTGGAACTGGACTCGCCCCTGTGGCGCAGCGTCATCGAATCCACCGGCCAGCCGCCTTTGAAGAACTTATGAGCCATAATTCACACCCCCTGGTGTTTCAGTGCCGGCAGTGCGGCGATTGCTGCTCCGGCCGCGGCGGTATCTTTGTCAAGCCCGACGAAGTGGAGGCCATGGCCGCGCTGCTCGATATGCCCGCGGCGGAGTTCTGCCGCCGCTACGTCGAGGCCTCGGACCTGGGCCCCCGCCTTACTGTGGCCGCCAACGGCTTTTGCGTCTTCCTGATGGAGGGCGGCCTCTGCCGGGTGCACCCGGTGAAGCCCTTTATCTGCCGCCAGTGGCCTTTTCTCCCGGTCCTGCTGGTAGATGCCGACGAACTCGAGAACGCCAAGACCGCCTGCCCGGGCATCAACCCGGCCTGTAGCCACGAGGACTTTGTGGACGCGGCCCTCAATCCGGGCGCACCCGAAAAGGACGGATGACCTGCGTCGGGGCGGGTTTCAAACCCGTCCCGACAACCCGCAAAGGCAAACCATGACCAACGATCTGCACTATTTCATGTTTTTTGTGGGCCGGCTCTTCCAGGGGGCCGAAATGATGATCCGGCACAGCGAGTACATCGAAGCCGACGAAAGCAATCTGATGTATGATTTCGTCGCCGCCCGGGAAGCCACCCGGACCGCGCTTAACGATGTGAAAGGCTTCCTGGAAAAGATCTCTTGCCAGGATAACCTGCCCGACGCCTAAATTCTGGCGCGGCAAAACCCGGCAAGGGGACTGTGTCCACCTGGTGGCGCAGCACGAGATGCCCCAAGGGTAATCCCTGGCTACCTTATAAAAAAAATGGAGCAAGTAGAGCCCATGAGAAAAGTCTGTATCGTTATTGCCCTAACCCTGGCCGCGCTCAGCCTGCTGTTGGGAATCGCTGCCGCCGAGCCGGAGCAAAACGCCACCGCACCCTTTGAGGCCGGCGTCGCCGCCCTGACCCAGGGCAATCCCACCCTGGCCATAGAGAAATTCACCGCGGCCCTGAAGGATAACCCGGAAATGGTGGAGGCCTTCATCAACCGGGGTATTGCCGAAATGCGGCTGTCCCTGTGGGGCGACGCGGTGGGCGATTTCGACCAGGCCCTGGATCTGGCCCCGAACTCCCCCGAGGCCCTCTATAACCGCGGCCTGGCCTACAGCCGCCAGAATGTCTTCGACAAGGCCCTGGCGGACTACACCCAGGCCGCCAAATTCGCCCCCAAGGACTGGCAGATCTACTACAACCGGGGCAACACCTACCTGGATATGCAAAAGGCCCAGGAGGCCATCAAAGATTATAACCGGGCCTTGAAACTGCACCCTAAAGCGCCGGACATCCTGCACAACCGGAGCCTGGCCTACCTGGCCCTGGACAAACCGCAGCCGGCCCTGGCCGACGCCGATCAGGTCATCGCCCTCAATCCCAACTATGTCCGAGCCTACTACAGCAAGGGGCAGGCCCTGGAAAAGATGGGCAACAAGTACGAGGCCCTGGAAGCCTACCGGCACTTTTTGAACACCGGCAACCCCGATTCGGACGCGCATCTCCTCCGGAAGGCGCTGGAACGGATCAAGGCTTTGGAGGCGAGCAAGTAAGAGCAGTGGTCAGTTTTCAGTGGCCAGTATTGTTGGTGCATAAAACCCACCCTACTGACCACTGACCACTGGCAACTGGCAACTGACTATGACTATCTACCTCACCACGCCCATCTATTACGTCAACGCCGAGCCCCACATCGGCCACGCCTACACCACGGTGGTGGCTGATGCCCTGGCCCGCTGCCACCGTTTCCTGGGGGAGGAGGTGCGCTTCCAGACCGGCACCGACGAACACGGCGACAAGGTCCTGGAAGCCGCCGCCGCCGTAAACCTGCCGGTCAAAGACTTCGTGGACCAGATCAGCGCCCGCTTCCGCCGGTCCTGGGACGGCCTGGATATCAGCTACGACCACTACATCCGCACCACCGACCCGGCCCACATGCGCGTGGTGCAGGAGGTCTTGCAACGGGTGCACGACTCCGGGGACATCTACTTCGGGGAGTACGGCGGGCTCTATTGCTTCGGCTGCGAGTGCTTTTACCTGGAGCGGGACCTGGTGGACGGCCTTTGCCCGGACCACAAAACCGCCCCCACCTATCTCAAGGAAGAAAACTACTTCT
>JBKQVS010000034.1:0-3918 GCA_052139855.1 Desulfobaccales bacterium | reverse complement strand
GTTCGTTTACCTGGTGGTGGCCTTGATCCGGCCGGAGTGGTTTTGAGCCAGGGCAACACCAATCCTGCAATATCTTCAAGGAGCTTAAGATATGTTTGTCCAAACCTGGTTACTTCCTTTGGCGCTTCTGGCCACGGCGACCCTGGTCGCCTTCCCCCTGGGCCGTTACATGGCGTGGATCATGGACGGAAAATACCGGCCCCTGCCGGTCTTCCGCTGGTTCGAAAAACGCCTGGACAGCGGCCCCCAGAACTGGAAGCAGTATACCGCCGCCCTGCTCATTTTCAACATTGTGCTGTTCGTCTTCGGCTATCTGGTGCTGACGCTCCAGCCCTGGATGCCGCTCAATCCGGATGGCAAGGGGGCGATTTTCCCCAGCACCATTTTTCAAGCCGTGACCTCGTTCATGACCAACACCGACCTCCAGCACTATTCCGGGGAGCAGACCTTATCCAACTTTAGCCAGATCTTCTTTGCCATCGCCAATCTCTTCTTGTCGGCGGCCGTCGGCTTAAGCGGCCTATGCGCGGTGATCCGGGCTTTGCGCGGCGATTCCAGGGTGGGCAACTATTTCCTGGACATGTGGCGGGTGTTGATCTACATGTTCGTCCCCATCGCCTTTGTCGTAGCCTTCGTGTTTCTGGTGCAGGGCAGTCCGATGACCTTAAAAAGCTCTTATCAGGTTTCGACCCTCGAACCTGCGGCCATGGGAACCACGGACAAGGGCGAGGCGAAGCCGCAGACCATCGTGGTGGGCCCGGTGGCGGCCTTTGAGTCCATGAAAATGCTCGGGACCAATGGGGGCGGCTTTTACGGGATGAACTCGGCGCACCCCTTTGAAAATCCCACCGGCCTGACGAACTTCTTCAACACCCTGGCCATGATGGTCTTCCCGTTTGGCCTGGTTCTGATGTACGGCCATATGCTCGGTCGGATGCGCCATGCTTACGTCATTTTTTCGGTTATGCTGATATTGATGGCCGGCACCGTCGTCTGGTCGGTCTGCTATGACACGCTGCAACCGAACCCGGGATTGACCGCTCATCCCCAGGCCCGAACCTTTGCAGTTCCCAGCGCCACTGCGCCGGGCGGGAAGCAGATGGTAGCCCTGCCGGCCGTTGCGGGCCTGCCGGTGGACCAGCACCTGGGCAATCTCGAAGGCAAAGAACTGCGCTTCGGAACCTCGGCGGGGGCCACCTTTGACGCGGTGACCACAGACGTGACCTGCGGCGCGGTGAACGCCGAAGAGGACAGCCTCAACCCGCTTGCCGCCCTGGCGCCCATGTGGGGCATGTGGGTGAACTGTATCTACGGCGGCAAGGGCGTGGGCATGATCAACATGCTCTTATACATCATTATCGGGATTTTCGTAGCCGGCATGATGGTGGGGCGGACCCCAGAGTATCTGGGAAAAAAGATTGGGGCCCGGGAAGTGACGCTGGCGGTGGTCGCCCTACTGGTGCATCCGTTCATGATTCTTATGCCCACCGGACTCTTCGCGGCGACCAGCTGGGGACTCCTGGCCGCCAGCAATCCCGGGGCGCATGGTTTTTCCCAAATGTTGTACAATTTCTCCTCGGCCTCGGCCAATAACGGCTCGGCCTTCGATGGCTTGGGGGTGGTTTACGGTTTGGTCAGCAATGCGACTCCGGCGCCCACCGCTATCCCCTGGAATATCGCCGCGGGCCTGGTAATGGTCTTCAGCCGCTATCTGCCGATTATCGCGCCCATCGCCATGGCGGGATATCTCGGAGCGAAGAAATCGAGCCCCTTTGGCCTGGGGACTCTGCGTACGGACACCCTCACCTTCGGCATCCTCTTGTTCGGGACGGTAATTATCATCGGCGCCCTGCTCTTCCTGCCGGTGGCCGTCCTGGGTCCGATGGCGGAGCACTTTGGGCCCATCCCCTTCGGGGGCTAAACTTCGAGCAACCTTGAGGCTCACCTGATGAGACCTCAGATGGAGACATATCGAAATGAATATTCAGCCTAAAGAAGTACTACCTGCAGCCGATATTGTTACAACCATGCCAGGATCGCAGCGCCGGGTGAAACCCCAAGGACTGCTGGAGAAAGAAACCGGGCTGGCGGCCCTGAAGCAGGCCTTCATCATGCTGCGGCCTGACATCCAATGGAAAAATCCCGTGATGTTCGTGGTCGAAGTCGGCGCCATCCTGACCCTGTTGTACCTGATCCAGGCGGCGCTGGGCAAGCAGGTGAGCGAGGTGCCCATCAGCTATTTCATCTGGGTGGACGCCTGGCTCTTCTTGACCGTGTTGTTCGCCAACTTCGCCACGGCCCTGGCCGAGGCCCGGGGTAAGGCCCAGGCCGACTCGCTCCGGCGGGCCCGTCACGAAACCGTGGCCTATCGTCTCAATAAAGCGCAGGCTATTGAGGAGGTTTCGTCATCGACCCTGAAACAGGGGGATCTGGTGGTGGTGGAGGCGGGACAGACGATACCCGGAGACGGGGAGATCATCGAAGGCATGGCTTCCGTGGATGAATCGGCAATTACGGGCGAGTCGGCGCCGGTGATTCGCGCCGCCGGGACCGACCGCTCCGGGGTGACCGGGGGCACCGTGGTGCTCTCCGACCGGATTGTCGTGGAGATCACCCAGGGCGCCGGTGACTCGTTCCTGGACCGGATGATCGCCCTGGTGGAGGGCGCCATCCGGCAGCGGTCTCCCAATGAAATCGCCCTGACCCTGGTGCTTTCCGCCTTTACCCTGGCCTTCCTGATCGTGGTGATGCCCCTGTGGGCCATGTCCTGGAACGCCGAGCAATACATGATGGGCTATCTGGGCCTCAAAGCACCCCTGCGCAGCCTCGGCACCGACGTGCCAACCCTTATTGCGCTGCTGGTCTGCCTGATTCCCACCACCATCGGCGCCTTGCTGGCCGCCATCGGCATCGCCGGCATGGATCGCGCCCTCCAGGCCAACATTATCGCCAAGAGCGGCAAGGCGGTGGAGTTGGCCGGCGACATCGACGTGGTGATGCTGGATAAGACCGGTACCATCACCGTGGGTAACCGGCATGCCACCAAGTTCATTCCCGTCGGCAAATATTCGGTTGCCGAGGTAGGGCGGTTGGCCGCCCTGGCCTCCGAGGCGGATCCGACGCCCGAGGGGAAGAGCATCCTGGAGCTATTCATAGAGGAGACCAAAACCCCAATCGTAGTGCCGCCGGAGGCAAAGTTTGTGCCGTTTAGCGCCCAAACGCGCATGAGTGGCGTTGATCTGCCCGACGGGACGCGCATCCGCAAAGGAGCCCCGGACGCCATTATGGAATTCGTCCAGGGCCAACAGGGCAATATCCCGGGTGAGCTCAGCGGCTTCGTGGATAACGTGGCCTCCAAGGGCGCCACCCCGCTGGTTGTTGCAGAAGACGCCAGGATCCTGGGTGTGGTAGTGCTGGAGGACATTTTGAAACCCCACATGGCCCAGCGTTTCGACCGGCTGAGAAAGATGGGGCTGCGGACCGTGATGATCACCGGGGATAACCCCTTGACCGCCAAGACCATTGCCGAAAAGGCGGGGGTCGATGACTTTCTCGCCCAGGCCACTCCGGAGACCAAGCTTGCCTACATTAAGAAGGCCCAGGCCGAAGGGAAATTGGTGGCCATGATGGGGGACGGCACCAATGACGCCCCGGCTCTGGCCCAGGCCGACGTGGGCCTGGCCATGAACGCCGGCACCCAGGCGGCCAAAGAAGCGGCTAACATGGTGGATCTGGACAGCGACCCCACCAAGTTGATCGAAGTGGTGGAAATTGGCAAGCAGCTCTTGATAACCCGGGGGGCATTGACCACCTTCTCGATCGCCAACGACGTGGCGAAATACTTCGCCATTATCCCGGCGCTGTTTGCGGGCACTTTACCGTGGCTGAAGGTAGTCGACGTCATGCACTTGCATTCGC
>JBKQVS010000033.1:0-49167 GCA_052139855.1 Desulfobaccales bacterium | reverse complement strand
AGTCGGCAAGGCGCCGGCCTGCGTTATGGCCTGCAAGGTGGGGGCCCTGACCTACGGCGACTGGCCGGCGGCCCAGGAAGACAAAGGCCGGGCCATTGCCCGGGCCTTCTTCGCGGCGCTCCCCGCGGCGGAGGACGTTGCCAGCGCCACCCCGCCCATGATCCGCCTCTGGCGGCAGTTGGGATAAATTTTGAGGGAAGGACTGGGGGAAGTCAATTCCCCCACCCTCCCCTCAAACTCCCCTTCCAGCCCCCTGTATGGGGGGTGGGGGGAGGGATTGTAAATGGCTGTCAGCCTTTGGCCTATTCTCCCAACTCTCCTGCGCCTCATTCTTGCGGTAGCCCCCGGTTTTCGCTACAATCGGGGAAAATGCTGAAGTGAGCTTTCCTGATGCCTGAGATCAAACGCAAACCCACCCGGGCCATTTTCGTGGGCCCGGTCCAGATCGGCGGCGGGGCACCGGTGGCGGTGCAAAGCATGACCAACACCGACACCGCCGACGTTGGGGCGACGCTGGCCCAGATCCGGCGCCTGGCCGCGGCGGGATGTGAAATAGCCCGCCTGGCCGTGCCCGACCGGAAGGCGGTGAAAGCCTTCGGGGCGATCAAGGGCGAGAGTCCTCTGCCCCTGATCGCCGACATCCACTTCAATCACCGTCTGGCCCTGGCGTCTTTGGAGGCGGGGGCCGATGCCATCCGCATCAACCCCGGCAACCTGGGGGGCGCGGCCAAAACGAAGCTCGTGGTGGAGGCCTGCCGGGCGCGGGGCGTGCCCCTGCGCCTGGGGGTGAACGCCGGCTCTCTGGAGACGGACCTCCTGGAGCAGTACGGGGCGCCCACCGCCCTGGCTCTGGCGGCCAGCGCCAGGCGCTGGGTCAAGCAGTTCGAGGACTGGGGCTTTTTCGATTTCAAGATTTCGGTGAAATCGTCCGATGTCCTGACGACGGTGGCGGCGTATGAGGAGCTGTCCCGCCAGACGGACTACCCCCTGCACCTGGGGGTGACGGAAGCCGGGGGCCTCATCGCCGGCACGGTGAAATCGGCCCTGGGCATCGGCCTGCTGCTGGCTCAGGGCATCGGCGACACCATGCGGGTGTCGCTGACCCGGGACCCGGTGGAAGAAGTGCGGGCGGCCTACGAGATTTTGCGGGCCCTGCACCTGAGGGAACGGGGGGTGGAGCTGATTTCCTGCCCCACGTGCGGCCGCTGCGGCATCGATCTCTTCGCCCTGGCCGAGGAGGTGGAACGACGCCTGTTGACGGTGAAATCGCCCCTCAAGGTGGCCATCATGGGCTGTGTGGTCAACGGCCCGGGAGAAGCCCGGGAGGCCGATGTGGGGATCGCCGGGGGCGCCGGGGTGGGGCTGTTGTTCAAGAAAGGCGAGGTGGTGCGTAAGGTGCCGGAGGCGGACCTCCTGAGGGTTCTGTTGGCGGAAGTGGCGGCTCTCACCGGTGAGGCGGTAGAGGTGCCAGGTTCGGATTAAGTGAGGGTCGACGCCATCGCCGTTGCTTGGGTTCTTTTGCCGCACTCTTGAATCTGCTCATCTCCGATCATTGGCGTTCTGATCCGGCTTTGAAGCCTTCTCCCTGAGAACTGAAACTATAGGAAATTTGGAAGGTGAAAATCAGGTTTAGCCTGATTTACCCGGGGTGTATTTCTAGAGAATAATGGTAATCGAGGTGAAAAAAAGGAGGGCGAGGGCCCCGCAGGTTAAAAGAAAGGAAAATTATTGAGAATTTTCTTGACAAGTCCAGAAAAAGCCCTTAACGATAGTGTACAGTGCGGCGAGGACGACAGGCATTACTCTTAAAACAGAATAACGGCTGTTGGTTAAGCTGGCGCGGTGGGAATATTCGGACAGGATCATTACATTAAATCATTAACCGGAAGTAAGGGCGGGAATTTAGTCCGTCAATTTTATCATGAGTTGTATCGGGCCACGCGGCTGGGGTGGCGCTGAGGTTGGTAAAAAATCCAGGAGCAGCAAAAAGGTGGGGGAGATGAAAATAACGGCCATAATTATCGGGGTTATGCTGGTTGCGGCGGGGGTAGCCGGCGCCATTGACACACCCAGGCAGGGCGCACCCCAGGCCATGCCTGAGGTAAGGGATGGAGTCGCCTATACGGGCATCATCAAGAACAAAACCAGATACGAGGTGTCCATTCCCTCGGAAAACAGCGACGCCACCCTGACGATTCCACCCAACAGTTGGATTGAGTATACTATCTGGACCCATCAAGCCGATGTGACGGCTTATTACGAGGGCAAGCCGTTTTATTGCCTGAAGCTCGCCGCCCATCCCCAGGAATATTCCTTTATGTGCAGTAAATACGATTTCATGGCGGAGATTGTCAAACCGGAGGGGTCGGGGAGGGGTAAATATAAGCCCATGAAAAAGAGGAAGCGGATCAAAAAGCAAACCGAAGCCTAAGACGGGAGTGGAGGGTTGGGGGGGCGAGGTTGTCTCTCTGCCGCTGGCCCGGAAAAATATACGAGGAAGTAAGGGGCGCCCTTACTTCCTCTTTTTTGTGGGGGGTGTAGCGATTCGCCATCAAAAAGCTATTTTTTTTAGCCGGAGTCTTTTCCCTAAAGAACTCCTTTTAAATACCCCTAAATCCCCCTTTTACAAAGGGGGACTTTTAGCCATCGTCTTTATTCCTCAATTTGAAAAGTGAAATGGAGGAGGCGATTTAGGCAGCGTAAGATGGCGCGTGGGACGCGCCTTACTGCTACAACTGCACAGGCGAGACGCCTGTGCCTCCTGTTTGCTTGCGAGGCGGCATCACACCGGGCGGGACACGGCCCGGCTGAGGTTCTTGACGATGTCCAGGTAAACTTCCGAGTAGGTCAAGCGGGCCTGCCTGAGGGCATAGAAGGCGTTGAGCATCAGGGACGCCACCATGAGATTGGCGAAGAGCAGTTGGGGGGCGCCGGCCGCCATGAGTTCCTCGCAGGACAGGGCGGCGGGATTCCGGTCCCGGGGGTGGGCAATCTCGGGATGATAGCGGGCCAGGGAGGGAGTGAGGTCCCGGCCCGCCCGGCGGAGGTAGACCTGGACGTTGCCGTCCTCCTCGTCGTTACCCCCGGAAATGAGGGTAAGGTCGGCTAACGTGGAGACGTGGCGGCTGACCAGGTGACGGGAGGCGTGGTTGTCCACCATGAGAAAGACCATTTCTCCCTCGCCGATCAAACGGGCTACGTTGTCCTCGGTGACGTATTCGGGCGCCGACCGGAAGGCGAGGGCCTCGAAGTCCCGGGCCAGTTCATGGGACTTGACCTCGGCCTTGTTGCCCAGGTGGGGAAATGCCTGGCGGGCCGCATTGCCCGGTTCAAACCGGTCGCCGTCAATGAGGGTGAGGCGGGCCGGTTCGCCGGAATATTGCAGGTAGCGGCAGAGAAAGGGGAGGAGGGCGCAGCCGATGCCCCCGATGCCGATGGCTTTAATTTCAAGCATAATAGCTCTCAGCGGGTAGCAGTTAGCGGTTAGGTATGGGTAATTTCCTATCACTGAATTTATTGTCAATATATAGCAGTTCGCCACTCTTTGATTTTTCTCATTCCCAAGCTGGGCTTGGAAACGAGTTGAAAAACGTTCAAAATTTAGAGATGTAATAATGTTAAAGGCGGGATGCGCTTCGCTTTCCCGCCCTACCCCCTGTGGGCTCAGGCCATACTCTTGCCCATCTCTGGCTCGCTCCCCTAACAGCTAACAGCTAACAGCTAACAGCTAATGGCTAACTGCTGCCCCTCACGGCCCGAACTCGATGGGGCGGGGCAGGGGAGTGACTTTCCGGTCCACGGCTTCGGCCCAATCCGACGCGGGCGGCGCCTGATCCCAGGGGATGGGGTAGGGAGTGAAGAGGCGCTCCGGGGGGATGGGGCCCCGGGCGCCCTGGACGACCACGGAGCAGGACAGGGTGAGGTCGGTGTCCAGGTTGCCGATGGTCAGGTGGAAGCCGTCTTCGAAGCGTTCGTCCTGCCAGTCCCGGAGAGAGTGAAAGGCCTCCACGCCGGCATGGCTGTGGATGGTGCCCAGGCGCATCAGGTCGGCGGGGAAGTCTTTGACCTGGTAATCGCAGTGGCCGCCCCCCACGGTCTGGTGGGGCACGACCAGTTCATAGGTCCGGGTGGCCTCCCGCCAGGCCAGCAGGGCCACGGCTTCGCTTTCGTAGCGGGCATAAACCGCCCGGAAAAAAGCCAGGGCCTCGAGGAGCACGGCGGCGGGCAGGGGAGGGGCGCTGAGGCGGACTTCCGGGGCCTGGGGCTCGAGCCAGGGGATGCCGCCGGCGGGGACTACGGCCTCAAAGAACGGGGTGCGCTTCACCAGGAATAAGCCATCCCGGGTGAGGAGGTAATAGATGGTGTCTGCGGGCGGGATGAAATCCCGGTCTTTGAGGTAGATAGGCAGCATAGAGCTTTAAGGCCGGATAGGGCGTTCTTCCCGAGTTCCCGGGTTCGGAGGTTTTAGCCTGAGAGAGCCGCGACACGGAGGGTGGACGGCTCCGGTTCGCCCGGCGGTTGTTGGCCGCCCCGGGTCGGCGCTAGAGGGTGGGGGCGATGACAACCAGGAGCCGCAGGCGGGTATGCGCCTTGAGGCCGTGGGGTTCGGCCACCGGCATAATCTGGGTCTGACCGGCCCTGGCGGGCATTTCATGGGCGCCGGTAAACTCGCCTTCTCCTTCCAGGATGATGAGGGCGACATCGGAGTCGGCGGAATGGGAATGGACCGGCAATTCCTGCCCGGGCTCAAAGTTGAAAGCCAGCACCCGCAGGTTGGGGGAATCATACAGGAGTTCCCGATAAGGCTTGTCAGCCGTGAATTTGTCCACTTTTTTCAAGTCGATGAATTCCATCACTTCTCCTGCGGCCCAGGGCCGAAAAGCCTCGGCGCCCTTCTCCCGCTTACTCTCCCGGGCCCGGACCCGGGGCGGGAGAGAGGGATTCCCCCGAAGTCCGATGCGCATTCCGAATCATCCCGGCGAGGGGTGGAGTACAATTCCCCATATAGTGGATAAGTTTCTGAAAATAATAATTTTTTTGACGGGGTTTGTCAATCATGGCAGCCGGCCTAAAATACTTTTTTGCTGTCCAGGAGGAGGGTGACGGGCCCATCATTGATGAGGCCCACGTCCATCATCTGGCGAAAACGGCCGGTGGCCACCGTCAGGCCATAGGCGGCCATGGCCCGGACCAGGTCCTCGTAGAGCTGCTCCGCGGTCTCCGGGGCGGCGGCGGTCTCAAAGGAGGGCCGCCGCCCCTTGCGGCAATCGCCCAGGAGGGTGAACTGGGAGACCAGGAGGACCTCGGCCTTGAGGTCGAGGAGGGAAAGATGCATCAGGCGGCCATCCCCGGCAAAGACCCGGAGGTTAGCCAGCTTTTGAGCCAGGAAGGCCACGTCTTCGGGGCCGTCAGCGGCCGCCACGCCAACCAGAATCAGCAGGCCGGCGCCGATCCTGGCCACCTCTGCCCCATCGACCCGGACCCAGGCCTCTTTGACCCGTTGCACTACCGCCCGCATGTTTTTTCCCCGTGTGCCGGCAATTGAAGGAGAGCCGGGGCGTTGAGGCGGGAGCCGGATACCGCCCCGGGATGAACGCCGGCCATAATCGCGGCGGAGCCCGTGACCCCGCACCCATTGCCTTCAGGCCAGGATATATGAAGCCGGGCAAGGCTGTCAAGCCCAGGGCGGGTTCGCGCCATGGGCTCCAGCGGCGCCGGGTCTTGACGGCCCGGGAATTCAGCATCGGGGGAGCAGCCGCGGTCCCCAGGCCTCTTTCAGGACCGGGGAAATCACCGCGGCGCAGTTAATGGATTGTGTTATCGGTCATGGGTATGCTAAAGTTTTAAAAGCAAAATCTCTTTAGAGGAAATCGATTAAGGCATCATGGCTTCCCGCCCCGTTTCGCAGGCCAGCTTAACTATTCCGAATCTCATCACCCTCTTTCGTATCATCCTGACTCCCCTGTTCATCATCTTTTTGATCCAGGGGAATTATCGCAAGGCCCTGGTGGTGTTTATCCTGGCCGGGGTGAGCGATCTGGCGGACGGTCTCATCGCCCGCACCTGGCAGCAGAAATCCCGCCTGGGCAGTTACCTGGACCCCCTGGCGGACAAAATTCTAATGGCCGCCAGTTTCGTCACTCTGAGCATCTATCACCAGATTCCCTCCTGGCTGACGGTGATCGTGCTGAGCCGGGATGTGATCCTGGCCGTGGGGGTGGTGCTCTTCCGGCTGGCGGATATCCCCCTGAAGGTCAGGCCCTCCCTGGCGGGCAAATGGACCACGACCTTCCAACTGATCACGGTGGGTTTCGTGCTGCTGAACAAGATCTGGGCGTTCCCTCCCCTGGTTTTGCCGGTCTTTTTCTGGGTTACCGGTATCCTGACCACCGTTTCCGGGCTGCAATACTTTTATCGCGCCATCAAGCAGATGAACATGTTCCAGGGGAACGGCACCAAAGAGGACGGCAGTGGCTGAGGTCATCAACCTGGAGCGTTTCCGGTCGAAGGTCGCCGCGGACCAGGGGTTTCGCTCCTGGCTGGCTCGTTTTCAGGAACAATTCAGCCCGGACACCCGGCTCCAGGATCTGAGTCCGTCTACTCTCCTGTACCTGGCCACCCCCGGGGAAGAAAATCTGTTCGTATTTTTCGACCTGGTGATGGGGGCTCAGGGGCTGGGGGGGTCGGTGCGCTTCCGCCTGGATGATCTGGATAATGACATCAAGATGAAGATTATGGACACCGCTTTCGCCCTGGTGGACCAGGTGCGGTTTGAAGTCATGCGCCGCCTGGGGTGGCTGGCGGCGGTGCCCGAGGCGGAGACCCCCATCATCGAACTGGTGCGGCAGGCCTGGCGCCGAGGGACCGGGTCCGGCCAGGAGTCCCCGGTCCTCTCCCCGGAGTATCCGGATTACCCGGCCTACGCCCGTCTCAACCCCATGGACCGGATGGTCTTCCTGCGCCGGCTCATTCCCCGGGCGGTGGTCAGCTTTGGCGAGCGGGTGGGACCAGCCTCGCCGGAATAACCTTTTGAGCGTGATCTGCGGTTCCCACTCCCAGCTTCCCCCTCAAATCATTTTCACCACCAAAATTCGGGGTAGCGGCGCCGGGGGGCCAGGTTGTTGACTATCAGGGCCACCGCCAGCATGACCAGGGCGCCGGCGGCCACGGGCACCAGGACATAGAGGTAGCCCAGGCTGGTCACCTTGGGGCCGCTGATCACCGCGATGAGGGCGGTGGCGCCGCCTGGGGGGTGGAGGGTCTTGGTGGCGTGCATCACGGCGATGCTGGTGGCCACCGCCAGGGCGGCGGCCAGCCAGAGATGGGGCTCCAGAAGTTTAAAGGCGGTGACCCCGATGAGGGCCGAAATAACGTGGCCGCCCAGGAGGTTGCGGGGTTGGGCCAGGGGACTCTTGATGGCCCCGTAAATGAGCACCGCCGAGGCTCCGAAGGAGCCGATGATCATGACCAGGTCGGCCTGATCCACGACGCGGTAATTGAGATAGGCCACCGCGGCAATGCCCAGGAAGCCTCCCAGCCAGGACCAGAGCATTTCCGACAGGCTGACCCGGGGCGGGCTCTGGGTGGTGGCGGCCATCTTGCGGAAGTAAGTCCCGATCATGAGGCTCCCCTCCCCATGGTGGCCGTAACGATATCTCCCCGGGAGACCAGGCCCAGGAGGCGGCCGGCCGGGTCGGTGACCGGAACCCGGTTGATACCCCGGTCGTTGAGCAGGGCGGCAATGGTCTGCACCGGGGTGTCCGGGGCCACGGTGACGGCCGGGGAGGTCATGATATCGGCGGCCATGGCCCGTTTAATGGGCAGGGCGACGCAGCCTTTGGTCATGAGGCAGCCCGCCACCAGGCTCATGAAGTTCCGGGGTTCGGCGACACCCATGCGGGAGAGGAAATCCTTTTCGGAGATGACCCCCACGACCTTATGGCCGGCGTCGACTACCGGGATCCCGGAGACGCCTCGCCGGCCCATGGCGGCGGCTACTTCGGCAACCGGGGTGCCGGGATTGACCGCGACCACGTCGGCGGTCATAATCTCGGCGGCGGTGACCGCGCGGCTGAGGCGCTCCAGGGCGTGGCGGTAGGCCAGGCTATAGAGCTCCTTAAAGTCCCCGGGGGTGATGTCCAGATATCCCGGGATGCTTTGCATGGCCTCGTAGATATCTTCGTCTTTGAGATCAATGCCAGGCGGAAAATCCTTCACCTTGTCAGGCATGCAATACCCCTTCCCGGCCACAGGCCGGATAGCCTGTGCCGCCAATGGTTGAGTAACTTATGGGATAGGATAACCATTATTTGCGGTTGTTCACCCTTAATTTCCTGATATATTGAAACGATAACCCTTGCCTGCTGAAAAATTTAAAAAAGTTGCATTCCGGTTTCAAGGTTATCCATGGATGGCATAATATCACGACTGTTCAAACACCGCCTCACCCCGGAGCGTTATGGCTGGTCCGGCCATTTCCGCTGGCCGCTCATGAGCATGGCGGTGGGGATAGTGGCCGGCTTGGGAGCCATTCTTTTTGAAGAACTGCTCCGATATGCCCTGCACCATTTTTTGCATCTGCGTACCGGCTTTATGGAACCGGTACCGGGGATGGAAACCGCAACTGTGGCGGCTTTGGGGGCCGTCAGTTCCCGGCTGTTCCTCATCATTCCCGCGTTGGGGGGCCTGTTGTCCGGCATCCTGGTCTTTTTCATCGCCCCGGAAGCCGAGGGGCATGGCACCGATGCCATGATCGAGGCCTTTCACCGCCGGGGCGGCTATATTCGTAAGCGGGTGCCGCTGGTGAAGATTATAGCTTCCGCCATTACCATCGGCAGCGGCGGCTCGGCGGGCAAAGAAGGCCCCATCGCCCAGATCGGGGCGGGTTTCGGCTCTTTCTTCGCGACGATTTTAAAACTCAAACCCCGGGACCGGCGCATCCTGGTGTTGGCCGGGGCGGCCGGCGGCATCGGGGCCATCTTCCATGCGCCGCTGGGGGCGGCTCTCTTCGCCCCGGAAGTGCTCTACCGGGAAACGGAGTTTGAATCCGAGGCCATCTTACCCTGTATCGTCTCCTCCATCGTGGCTTCTTCCATTTTTGACCAGTATTTCGGGCGAACCGCCTTGTTTTTCCCTGGCCCGGTGGATTTCGACCCGGTGGAGCTCTTGCCCTACGCCATCTTTGGGGTGGTATGCGCCCTGGTGGGCTACCTTTACGTGAAGCTATTCTATGACGTGGCCCGGGACCGGTTTTTCAGGCGAGTGCCGATCCCCAAATTTTTGAAACCCGCTTTGGGAGGACTGATGCTGGGTATTATCGCCTTTTCATTGCCGCAGGTAATGGATGGCGGTTACGGCTGGGTGCAGGCGGCCCTGGAGGGCAAGATCTTTTGGGGCACCATGTTGCTGCTGGCCCTGGCAAAGATTGTGGCCACGTCCTGCACCATCAGTTCCGGGGGCAGCGGCGGCGTCTTTGGCCCGTCGGTCTTCATGGGGGCCATGCTGGGCGGCGCCTTCGGCTTTCTGGGGCATCAATTGGCGCCGGGTTGGGTGATCCACCCCAACGCCTTCGTCCTGGTGGGCATCGGCGGCTTCTTCGCCGGGGTGGCCAAGGTACCGGTGGCCTCCATCATTATGGCTTGCGAGATGTGCGCCAGCTATACATTGCTGGTGCCCCTGATGGTGGTGTCCACCATCTCGTATCTGTTGTTGGGCAAGGTCAGCCTCTATGAAAAACAGGTGGTGGACCGGCTGGCCTCGCCGGCCCATATGACTGAATTTTCCCGGGGCTTGCTGGAGCAGATGAGCGTCTCGGACGTGGCCAAGCCTCGCGAAGTGACCACCGTTTCTGAAAATATGCCCCTGGATCAGCTTATTCAGGTGGTTACCCACTCCAGTGAAGCCTATTTCCCGGTAGTGGATCAAACTGGCCACATGACCGGCATTTTATCCATTAACGATATCCGGGAGGTGATGTTCGAGGAGAGTCTGAGCCGGCTGGTGGTGGCTGAAGATGTGGCCACCCCCAAGGTGGTGCGGGTCTTCTTAGACGATTCTTTGCAGGATGCCCTGGATAAGATGGTCTCGCTTAACGTCGATTCATTGCCAGTGGTAAAGGCAGAGGCCCCGGAAAAAATTGTCTCCATGATCTCCAAAAGGGAGATCATCGGTTACTACCATTCCCGGGGGAAGACCTAAAGGAAAGCCGCGCTCAAAGCGCAGAAGAAGAAATGGGGAAATAAGCCGAGTCAGGCCATTTCCCCATTTTTTTAGCCGGTGTGCTCCTTCTTGTAAAGGGGGGACATCTCCCGCAGGGTCTGGACGATGCCCGGCATGACCTTGAGGACTTTGTCGATGTCCGCCTCGGTGTTGTCGATGCCCAGGGTGAAGACCAGGGTGCCCTGGGCCAGGGCGTGGCCCAGGCCGGTGCCGATGAGCACATGGGAGGCCCGGAGCGACCCGGAGGCGCAGGCGGACCGGGTGGCCACGATGATGCCTTCCTCATCCAGCATGAGCACCAGGCTCTCGCCTTCGATGTATTCCACCGACACGGAGAAGAGGTGCGGCAGGCACTGGGTGGGGTGGCCGTTGATTTTGATCTCGGGGATGCTCTCGATCAGGCCCTGGGCCAGGCGATCTTTGAGGGCCTTAAGGCGGGGCAGGCGTTCGGGCATTTCGAGACGGGCCAGCTCGGCGGCCATGCCCATGCCCACGATGCCGATGAGGTTTTCGGTGCCGGCCCGGCGCTTGTTCTCCTGGAGGCCGCCGTCGATAAGGGGCCAAATGGGCGTGCCCTTGCGGATATAGAGGGCGCCGACCCCGGGGGGGCCGTAAAACTGGTTGGCCGCCAGGCTCAAGAGGTTGACCCCCAACTCCTGGACGTCCACGGGGATGATCCCGGTGGCGGCCACCGCGTCGGTGTGCATCATCACCTTGTGCTTAGTGGCGATTTTGGCGATGTCGGCGATGGGCTCGATGGTGCCGATCTCGTTGTTGGCCAGCATGATGCTGATGAGAATGGTCTCGGGAGTGATGGCCTTCTCCACCTCCACGGGGTCAACCAGGCCGTACTTATCCACGTCCAGAGAGGTGACGCGGTAGTCCAGTAGGCGGAGGGTCCGGAGCGAATTCAGGACCGACTTGTGCTCGATGTTGGAGGTGATGATGTGGCGGCCCTTCTCCCTAAGCCCGATGGCGGCCCCTTTGATGGCGTGATTGACCGACTCGGTGCCGCCGGAGTTGAAGACCACCTCTTTGGGTTCGGCGTTGATCAGGGAGGCCACCTGGGCCCGGGCCTGCTCCAGGGCCTCAGCGGCCGGCTGCCCCACCTGGTTGTCGGTGGAAGGGTTGCCGAAGACGGTCTCGATGTGATGGATCATGGCCTCCTTCACCCGGGGGTGGAGAGGGGTGGCGGCCAGATGGTCCAGATAAATTACACCCATGTCAGCGTCCTCATCTCCCGGGGCGGGTTATCAGTGGTCGTGATCATGGGGGATATCCTTGCCGCAGAAGACGCACATGGGGGATTCTTCCTCCACCTGTTTCTGGCAGTAGGGGCAGTAGCAGCCTGCGCCTTCCTGTTTGTGGTGGGGTTCTTTGTCCAGTTCGGTGTCGGGCACCTTCCCGGCCTTCCGGTCCAGATAGTTCTTGATGGCGGAGTGCAGGGCGTCGGCCCCCAGGTTGGAGCAGTGAAGCTTATTGGGAGGCAGGCCTCCCAGGGCCTCGGCCACATCGGCGTTGGTGATCTTCATGGCCTCAGCGAGGGTTTTGCCCCGGGCCATTTCGGTGATCATGCTGGAGACCGCGATGGCGGCGCCGCAGCCGAAGGTCTTGAACTTGACGTCCACCAGCCGGTCATTCTCGACTTTGATATAGACATTCATCATGTCGCCGCACACGGGGTTGCCGACTTCGCCTATGCCGTCGGCGCTGATGATTTCTCCCACATTGCGGGGATTCTTAAAGTGATCCAATACGATTGGGGAATATGCCATGTGCTTCTCCCATTCAGGTGATTTCACCAAAAATTTATCTCATTATAGATATTAAGATTTCTCACGGAGGGGGTCAAGTCCGAACCGCGGCCCTCCTGAGTAATTCTTTGAATAAAGGCGCGGTTCTCCTGCGGGGGCGCCTGCCCCACCAGGCTGCGGCGCGGCAAAAATTGCTGGATAATGGCGGTAATCGAGGTACAATCGTTACCGCGAGAGGCGCTCTCGCCCCGATGAAACTTATGATAATCCGGCGGCGCCGGGTAAAGCCTGCGATTACCCGCTGATCCGCTCAAAAAGAGGCGTGCTATGCTGATACCGTGTTCCCGGGCCCAGGCTGTGGTTGGGGACCCTCAAATCCGGCTGGAACGCCGCACCCCGGGCTTCATGGTATGGGACGAACACGGGGGGACGTTCGTCCTGCGGGTGGACGAACTGGCGGCCACGGAAGCCGCCGCCGGCGAGCCCACAACCGGCATCATCCTGGAAATTCCCCTGTCCCCCGGGGAGGGGCTGATTCGCAGCATAGAGGAGTTCGCGGCGCAGCAACAGCTTTCTCCGGCCGCGCCTTCGGGTCCGGAACTGCTGGAGGAGGCCGTCCTGGCGGCCTGTCATCTGCCGGGGCAGAACCTGTTCGTTTTTGCCGAAGAGCCGCGCCTGACGGTCAAAAAACGGGGGGAGGCCGTGGAGCTGGCAGTGGAAGGCCTTTTTAAGGCCCGACGGGTCCCGTGCCAGGAGACCGACCTGGTAATTCACCTGACCAAAGCCGCCATGGCCCGGCTGGTGGTGTTTGTCCTCGGCCTGGCCCGGGGCGGGGTTTAAAGAGGGACCGGACATCCGCCTGGCAGCATCCCCGCAGGAGCGCGACTTCTTGTACGAGCCTGCGACAATTTATATTAGGCATTAGCTCAGTTAATTCAATCGGTTCATTGACATATGGCTTCGGGTTGGCCCCCCGGTGGTACAAATAATTGAACCGGAGGGCGCGGCGTGAAAAAGGTAAGAGACTGAATGTACAGCATAAAATAGATTAAAGGGTTTATGGCACGATTGCTGCAGTCTTAAATAAACAGATATGAACCATTAAGGTACCCACTTCCCCCCCTTAATCAAAGTTCATATACCATTTTCTCCTTTCACCGACTGGCCAGGTCTCCCCCACTTGGCCAGTCATTTTTTTGTGGCCATGGCCCCGGGGTTTTCCCGGTGCGGCCAGTTTTTTCCTCCAGGGCCTGGCATCCGGTCATCATAAGCACTATCTTCCCTGTGGGTGTGTCTGGAGGCCCTGTCGAGACCCTGGTTTGACCGGCGGCAGCGGCTGGGAACCAGGCGTGAGGCGGTGCAGGCGCCCAACATTTTGAGAAACCGAGGTTCTGCCAATGAAAATCATGCTGAGTCTGGCCATGGCCCTGGGGTTGACCCTGGGGAATTTGACCGCCGGGTTCGGGGCCGAGGCCATCAAACTGCCGGCCCCGGCCACCAAGGGGACGATGAGCGTGGAGGAGGCGCTGCAAAACCGGCGCTCGTTTCGACTTTTTGCCAACCGCGACCTCTCGCTGGCACAAATCTCCCAACTGCTGTGGGCCGCGGACGGCATCAACAATCCCCAGGGCAAGCGGACCGCGCCCTCGGGTAAGGCCACCTACCCCATGGATCTCTACCTGGTGGCGGGAGAGCGGGGCGTGAGCGGCGTGGCCCCCGGGCTTTATCACTATAACGTGGCGGAGCATGCCCTGGAGCTGATGGCCAAAGGGGATTTCCGCCCGGCAGTGGTCAAGGCCTGTAATTCCCAGGTGTGGCTGGGTGAAGCTCCGGTGATTTTCGTGATTGCCGGCGATTATAAACGCTCCGAGGTCAAGAACGGGGATAAGGGCACCTTGTTCACTCACATAGAGGCGGGTTTGATCGCCGAGAACCTCTTTCTGCAGGTTGGGGCCCTGGGGCTGGGGGCCGGGATCGCCGGCGGGATGAATGACAAGGCCTTGGGCCAGGCCTTAAAACTGCCCCCGGCCAACATCCCTTTCCTGGTGATGCCGGTGGGATATAAGCATTAGGGCGAAAAGGGGAAGAGGCGAAAAGGCGAAAGGGGAAAGCTGGGAAGAGGCAGGGCGAGGTGGGCCCGGCACCGATCATCCCAGAAATATGGAGGGAGGGCATTGCCTACCACCATATTTTTCTTCTTGGGTCCCCCGGTGCCTTGGTGCTGATTAATGTCTTACCTTCTCCCGGCCAAGTGGATATAGGTGCACAGGCCCTTGGCCACCAGCCGGTCGGCCTGGCGCACCTCGAATTCCCCCAGGGAGATGGTGCGGCCCCGCTTGGCGATGTGGGCCTCGGCGATGACGTCCCCGTCTTTTACGGCGCCCAGGAAGTTGATCTTCATCTCCACGGTGTTGAAGGTTTCGCCCGGCGGCACCAGGCTATAGAGGGCGAAAGCCACGGCCTCATCGGCCAGGGCGGCGATGACGCCCCCCTGGAGGAGACCGATGGAGTTGGCCAGGTCGGGTTTAAAGGGCAGCAGGAACCGGGCGTAGCCCCGGCCCAACTGCGGCACCTGAATGCCGACAAATTTTATAAAAGGGTTGGCCGCCAGTTTTTGGCGGATGCCGGCTTCCAGCTCGGGGGCCAACGGTTCGACGTGCACCTGCATGGGCGTTCTCCAAGATAGAATCGGGCTGGGAGACTGCGGCGTTGCTGCCCAGCCGAGAACCTCACGGTCCGGTGAGACCACCATAGCACAGGGCGGACGCCGGCGCCACCGGAGCCTGGCGCATCTTCGCACTGCGGAGGGCAGGGCGGCTCACGCGGGAAAAGGCGGCTGAGGTCATATCCCGCTACTGTCCGGGGGGCAAATTTTCTCTAATTAAGACTAAATTCAGAAAACTTTATCAGGAGTTAGCTAATGAAAATCGCCATCAGCGGCAAAGGCGGGGTGGGGAAAACCACCCTGGCGGCCCTTTTGATCAATTATTACCGGAATCAAGGCAAGAAGGTCCTGGCGGTGGACGCCGACCCCGACGCCAACCTGGCCCTGGCCCTGGGGGTTCCCGATCCGGAGAACCTCGTGCCCTTGAGCCAGATGAAGGAGATGATCGCGGAGCGGACCGAGTCCCAGCCCGGGTCCATGGGGGGCTTTTTTAAGTTTAACCCCAAGGTGGATGACATCCCGGAGAAATATGCCCGGCAGATCGACGGCATCAAGCTGATCATCATGGGCGGCGTCAAGAAGGGCGGCAGCGGCTGCGTTTGCCCCGAGAGCGTGCTGCTGCGCACCCTGGTGACCCATATGGTGCTGCTGAGAGATGAGGTGGTGGTCATGGACATGGAGGCGGGGATCGAACACCTGGGGCGGGCCACGGCCCAGGGGGTGGACCGGTTGATCATCGTGGTGGAACCGGGGCGCCGCAGCATCGAAACCGCCATGCACGTCAAAGATCTGGCCGGCGACCTGGGCCTCAAGAAGGTGGCCATCGTGGGCAGCAAGATCCGGAGCGCCGCGGACGAGGAGTTTCTCAGAAAGAATTTGCCGGATTTCACCATCCTGGGGTTCATCCCCTTTGACGAGAAGATCATTGAAGCCGACCTGAAGGGGCTGCCGCCGTATGAGGTGGTGCCGTCCCTGCTGAAGGTGGCGGAGGCCATCGCCCAGAGTCTCGGGGAGGCGTAATAAAAACTCTGGGGGGAAAAGGGGAAAAGGGGAAAAGGCGAAAAGGGGGAAAACCGATTTCTATAACTCTTTTTTCGCTACTCAGGTGTCGTGCTCCCGGTAGCATGGCAAGCTGCATAAATTTCTGACCTTTTTCATACCCTTTTCGCCTTTTCCCCTTTTCACCTCTTCCCCCTTGCTTTAATATCAAAGGTGTCATGCCCGCCCCCGCCCCGGCCAACCTGTCCCGGTCCCTCAAATTTCTGGTGGTCTTTGTCCTCTACTTTGCCGAGGGGGTGCCCTTCGGGTTCGTCTACACCACCCTGTCTTACTACCTCCGCAGCCGGGGCGTGCCCCTGGAGCAGATCGGCATCCTGAGCCTCCTGGGCCTGGCCTGGAGCCTCAAGGTGCTGTGGAGTCCCCTGGCGGACCGGTTCGGCACCCGGGCCGCCTGGCTGGTACCGGCCCAGGTCTTGGTTATTCTCAGCATGCTGGGCCTGGCTTACGTGGCCAACGCCCCCGTCAGCCTGGGGTTCTGGGTCCTGGTGGGGGTCCTGTGCCTGGCATCGGCCACCCAGGACCTGGCGGTGGACGCCTACACCATCGATCTGTTGGATACCGATGAACTGGGGATGGCCAACGGCATCCGCATCGGGGCCTACCGGGTGGGCCTCATCGCCGCGGGCGGCGGGGTGCTGATCCTGAGCGACCTGGTGGGCTGGAGCGCCACCTTCGTGGGGGTGGCCATCATCATGGCGGCTCTGGTTCTCACGGTGGTGGCGTTCGGCCCCTTCCACCGGGGCCGGCCCGAAGTGGCCCGGGCGCAAACCGGCAAGGGGTTCGGCCAGATTAAGGAGTCGCTGCAAGTCCTGATGCGCCATCCCCACATGGGGGCCATCATCGTTTTCATCCTGGCCTACAAGGCCGGGGACGCCTTTTTAGGGGCCATGGTGAGCCCTTTTTGGCGGGACATGGGCTTTTCCGGCACCCAGTTCGGGGTGGCCTCCATCACCGTGGGGAAAATCCCGGCTATCGTGGGCGGGTTTCTGGGCGGCTTTATCACGGCGCGCTGGGGTATCAGCCGGGCCCTGTGGCTCCTGGGCATCCTCCAGGCCTGCTCCATTCTGGGGTACTGGGCCGCGGCCCTGCCCGGGGCCTGGCACTATACCATCTACCTGGCCACCCTGGGAGAGAGCCTGGCCGGCCAGATGGGCTCCGCGGCGTTTATGGCCTTCCTCATGTGCCTGTGTGACAAGCGGTTCAGCGCCTCCCACTACGCCTTCCTGTCCATGCTGTTCGGCCTGAGCGGCCGCCTGTGCGGCTATATCGGGGGCTGGGCCGCGGCCTATCTGGGCTACGCCACCTTTTTTTCCCTGAGCTTCCTGATCGCCTGGCCGGCGTTCGCGCTGCTGCCCTGGGTCCTGCCCGTGATCCGGAAGATTGAGGGACGGGAATCAGTTGTCAGTGGCCAGTAGCCAGTGGGATGTGGGCAGGGGCCGGAAAACCGAAGGAAAAGCCCCTTGCCTCCTCCCCCAAATCCTTAATTATAGCAACTACTGAATATTTTTCGTAAAGATTCAAAATGGTTACCCAGATAAAATTCCTTGTTGCTTATTAACCCGTTGACCGATAAGGTGAGATTAGCAGGGCACAAAATATATCCGCAGGCCATCCGTTTAATCTTTCCTGGCGAGGCCGCTCATGACGGCAGAAGGCTGGAAAAACCAACTCTATTTCGGCGACAACCTGGAAATCTTCCAAAAGCAGCATATCCCCATGTCCAGCGTGGACCTGGTTTACCTGGACCCGCCCTTCAACAGCAAGGCTTCCTATAACGTCTTATTCGCAGAGAAGAGCGGGGAATCATCCGCGGCCCAGATCACCGCTTTTGAAGACTCCTGGCGTTGGGGGCTGGAATCGGAACATACCTTTCGGGATGTGGTGACCACTGGGACCAAGAAACTGGCCGATATTCTTCAGGCTCTGCGCGACTTCCTGGGCACCAACGACATGATGGCCTACCTCACTATGATGGCCGCTCGCCTGGCAGAACTGCACCGGGTGCTGAAACCCAGCGGCTCCCTTTATCTGCACTGCGATCCCACGGCCAGCCATTACATCAAGATGCTTCTGGATGCGGTGTTCGGGCCGAAGCGATTTCTGGCCGAGATCGTCTGGAAGCGCACCAGCGCCCACAGTAGCGCCAAACGCCCCGGTCCGGCCCATGACGTGATCTTCTTTTACAGCAAGACCGACATCTATACCTGGAATCCCCTGTTTACCAGATATGATGAAAGGTATCTCAAATCCCATTACAGCCAAACCGATCCGGACGGACGGCTCTGGACTGCCAGCGACCTTACCGCTTTGGGGATTCGCAAAGGTTCATCCGGGAAGCACTGGCGTGGTTTTGATGTGACCGCCAAAGGTAATCACTGGAAATTTGCCATTGAAAATTTAGAAAAACTAGATGCCGCCGGTAGGATTTACTGGCCGCCGGATGGAGGATGGCCAAGATATAAAAGATACCTGGATGAGGTGAGGGGGGTACCCATTCAGGATGTCTGGGCGGATGTCCCGCCTATCAACGCCCAAGCCAAGGAACGCCTAGGCTACCCCACCCAGAAACCGGAAGCTCTGTTGGAGCGCATTATTCAATTGAGCAGCCACGAAGGCGACGTGGTGCTGGACCCCTTTTGCGGCTGCGGCACCACCATTACCGTGGCCGAACGCCTGAAACGCCACTGGATCGGCATAGATATCACTCATCTGGCCATTGCCTTAATCAAAAAAAGGTTACACGACACCTTTGAAACAGACCTCGCTGTTTATGAAGTGATCGGCGAACCGGTGGACGTTCCCAGTGCCGAGGCTTTGGCCTTACAAAATCGGCATCAGTTCGAGTGGTGGGCCTTAGGGATGGTGGAGGCCCGTCCGGCCCAGGACAAAAAGAAAGGCGCCGACAGTGGCGTTGACGGCATCATCCATTTCAGCGATGATCAGAGCGGTAAATATAAAAAGCTGATTGTGCAAGTGAAAAGCGGACATGTGGCGGTAAGTCAGGTTCGCGACCTGAAAGGAGTTTTGGAACGCGAAAAGGCGGTTATCGGCGCACTGGTCACCCTTAAAACTTCAACCCGGGCTATGCAGGAAGAAGCCGCGGCCGCGGGTTTTTACGAGCCGGAGAGTCTGCCGGGCCTCCGGTTCCCCCGGCTCCAGATTATCACCATCGCCGAATTATTTGCCGGCAACACCCTGCTTTATCCCCGGCTGGGCACTGGCACCTTCAAAAAGGCCCCGCGGCAGCGTAAAGGCCCATCCCCGGAAGAAAAGCAGGGGGAGCTCAAGGAGATGATGGTGGAATATACCATCGAGTAGAGTCCGGTAATCTTCTATCTTGTTCTTTATTAGTGCGCCACGTCCATAGATGCCAAGATTATTCCCCCCTCACCCCAACCTCTTGAGATTCCTGGTATATTGCAATCCGGTGCGGTGGTGGCTATACTGTGGTTATGGCAAAAGAAACCTGGATCGAGGTGCGCGTTTTGGTGCCCGCCCGGATGCAGGAAGAGGCCTCCCTGTTCCTGACGGATTTCAGCGGCCGGGGGGTGATTATCGAGGAGGAGAACGTCCCGGCCGGCGGCGCGCTCATCCGGGCCTATTTCCGGCCGGAGGAATATGGCGCCTGGCAGCGGCAGGAGATGCAGGACTATATTAAGCGCCTCAGCAGTTACGAGCTCTATCCCCTGGGCCTGGAGGTCAGGCAGGTGGCGGAAGAGGACTGGGCCGAAGCCTGGAAGGCCCATTTCAAGCCCCTGAAAGTGACTGCCAACCTGGTCATCCGGCCGCCGTGGGAGGAATACGCCGCGCAACCGGGGGAGACGGTGATCACCATTTATCCGGGCATGGCCTTCGGCACCGGCCGGCATGCCAGCACCCTGTTGTGCCTCAGGGCCCTGGAGCAGGTGTGGGAGGAGCGGCGGCCCCGGGCCGGCAGCCCCTGGCAGGTATTGGATGTGGGCACCGGCACCGGCATCCTGGCCCTGACCGCGGCGCGCTACGGCGCGGAAGTGCTGGCCATCGACCTGGACCCGGAGGCCGTGGCTGCGGCCCTGGAAAACGTGCGTCTGAACAATCTGATAGACCGGGTGTGGGTGGAGGAGACGCCGCTGACGGCGCTGAGACAGCAGTTCGGCCTCATCCTGGCCAACATCACGGCCCCGGACCTGCTCCAGTTGGCCGAGGCCCTGACCGCCCGGCTGTTGAGTGACGGCGTCTTGATCATTTCCGGATTTCTGGCCGAGGACGCCGCATCTTTGGAGGCCCGCTACCAGGGACTGGGTTTGCACAAAACCGGCTTTATCACCCAGGAGGATTGGGGCGCCCTGATTTTCCGGCGGCCTTGAACGCGGTACTGTGGGGCCAGCGGAAATTTCTCCGGCGGCAGCCCATGGCCGGCAATGATGACGAGGGGTATATCATGAAAGAAATGCTGCAGAAGGCGTGGCTGTTTGGCGTGGGGGTGTTTGATTTCACCAAGGAAAAGGTGGAGGACCTGGTCAAGGAAATGGTGCGGCGGGGCGAGATCACCCAGCAGGAGGGGCCTGAGGCGGTAAGGCAATTATTGGGAAAGGCCCAGGAGGCCCAGCAGGCCATGGTGGCAAAGGTCAAGGAACTTACCAAAAGCGCCCTGGACGAGATCAAGGTGGCCAAGGCCTCGGACCTGGAGGCCCTGGAGGCGCGGGTGGCCGCCCTGGAAAAGGCCCTGAAGAAACATTAACGGCAGGGGTCAGGGGTTAAAGGCAGGGGTCAGGGGGCAGGAGGCAGGGACCAGGGGTTGATACAAAACTGACGCATACCCCCAGAACTCAGAACCCAGAACCTAAAACCTAGAACTTTGAGTTTTCACTATGCGCCGATTTTACGCCCATCCCCGGCAATTTAGCCAGGACCTGGTGACCCTGGACCCGGAGGAGACCCTTCACCTGGCCCGGGTCCTGCGCCTTTTGGTGGGGGCCCGGGTGGAGGTCTGCGACGGGGAGGGGGGAAATTTTGCGGCGGAAGTGGCCGCGCTGGAACCCCGGGGGGCCACGCTGCGCATCCTGGGAAAGCTGGATTCCTGGGGAGAATCGCCTCTGCCTCTGGTCCTGGGGATCGGCCTGGCCAAAGGGGAGGCGATGGACGAGGCCGTGCGCCAGGCTACCGAGATGGGGGTGACCCGGATTTTCCCCTTTATTTCGGAGCGGTCGGAACGGCTGACCCCGGAACGGGCGGAGCGGCGCCGGAAGCGGTGGGAGCGTCTGGCCCGGGAGAGTATCAAGTCCTGCCAGCGGTCCAGACTGCCTTGGATCGAGGCGCCCCGGGATTTTGCCGCGGCGCTGGAAGGCCCGGAGGAGGTCAAGCTCATCTTCTGGGAAGAGGAGCGGGGCGGGGGCCTGAAGTCTATTGTGGATCTCCCCCGGCCCCAAGACGTCAGGGTCCTCATCGGGCCGGAGGGCGGTTTTTCTCCCGAGGAGGCGGCCCTGGCCCGGGAGGCCGGCTTCCAGGTGGTCAGCCTGGGACCGCGGCGCCTGAAAGTGCCCACCGCGGCATTGGCCGCCCTTACCCTGATCCAGTACGCCTGGGGGGACCTGGCCTGATGGCCGCGGACCTGCCCTACCGGGACCTCAATTCCTACCTGCAAGAGCGGTTCGGCGGGCGGGTGCAGAAGATCACCCTGGACGCGGGTCTGACCTGCCCCAACCGGGACGGCCGGGTGGGGGCCGGGGGGTGCCTCTACTGCAATTCCCGGGGCTCCGGGACCGGCGCCTGGGGCCGGGGTGAGAGCATCCCGGACCAGATGGAGGCGGGGATGGCCCGCCTCGCCCGGCGCTACGGGGCGGCCCGGTTCATCGCTTATTTCCAGAGCTTTTCCAATACCTATGCGCCCGTGGCGCAGCTCCGGGAGCTTTACGAGGCGGCCCTGGCGCCTCCCCGGGTGGTGGGCCTCAGTATTGGCACCCGGCCGGATTGCCTGGGGGATGACGTCCTGGACCTCCTGGCCGGCTACGCCCGGGACCGGCTGGTATGGCTGGAGCTGGGGTTGCAATCGGCGAATGACGCGACCCTGGCGCGCCTCAACCGGGGCCACGACGCGGCCTGCTTCAGCGAGGCCGCGGCGCGGGCCGCGGCCCGGGGGCTGGCGGTGGTGGCCCACGTGATTCTGGGGCTGCCGGGAGAGGGACCCCGGGAGATGGCGGCTACCGCTCGTTTTCTGGCCGGGCTGCCGGTGCAGGGCGTCAAAATCCACTTGCTCTATGTGATTAAAGATTCGGGGCTGGCCCGGCTGCACCGGGAGGGGGAGTACGTCTGTCTCACCGAAGACCAGTACGTCGATGGGGTGGTGGACTTCATCGAGCGGCTGCCGCCCCACCTGGTGATTCACCGCTTGGCCAGCGATCCCCATGCGGCAGAGCTGGCGGCCCCAGCCTGGTGTCTGGATAAATCCCGGGTTCTGAGGCGCATCCGGGAAGAGTTTGCCCGCCGGGGCAGCCGCCAGGGGAGCCGGTGGGAGAGGTAAGGAGGGCATGAGCCACCAGTCCCAACCCCGGCAGGAGGCCGGGGACCAGGCTCCACAGGCCCGACGGAGCCGCGTTTCTCTTTTTTTCACCGCATTTGGCGTTTTTCTCCTGGGGATGTGGGCGTACCTGAGATATAGTTGCCTAGAGCAGGTGAGGGAGCGGCGAGGCCCGGAGGCAGATGAGTGCCGCATCCCCAGGGATTCGATTTTACTGGCATAGAAGACTTGATGCACAACTCGGATAAGCATGAGGTCCCCGAAGCGGGGGTCACGCCGGCACCCAAGGGGATGTCCTGGTGGAAGAGCCCAGCGGCGATGTGGGGCCTGCTGGCACTTTTGGTGGGCCTGGGGCTGTTTTTCTGGGCCTTTCACTTCCGCGGCTTCCTGTGGGGCCAGGTATGCCATATAAGCGGTCTGTGCGCCGACAAACAGTGGATCAAGTCCGTCCTCAAGGCCGCGGGGCCCTTGGCGCCCCTGGTGTTCATCCTGATCCAGGCCCTCCAGGTGGTCTTTGCCCCCATCCCCGGGGAAGCCACCGGCTTTATCGGCGGCTACCTGTTCGGGGTGCCCCTGGGTTTGTTGTATTCCACCCTGGGCCTGACCATCGGCTCGGTGCTGGCCTTTCTTATTGCCCGCTGGCTGGAAGAGCACTATGTCTCCCGCTGGATCCCCAAGGAAATCCTTGAAAAATTCGATTTTCTGATGGAACGCCAGGGGGCCCTGGTGTCGTTCATCCTCTTTCTCCTGCCCGGCTTTCCCAAGGATTACCTCTGCTTCGTCCTGGGGCTGAGCCGCATGCCCTTCAAATTATTTCTGCTGATCTGCACGGTGGGACGGCTTCCCGGCACCCTGCTCCTGACCCTGCAAGGGGCCAAGGTTTACCAGGGCGACTATTACAGCACCCTGATCATCCTGGGGCTCTGCATGGGGTTCATTGTGGTCCTGTGGTACTGGCGGGAGGCGGTGTACCGTTGGATCCGGCGTTTTGACCATACGGAAGAGAAAGCGCTGGATTCAGGCAACAAGTAATGGAAGGAAGGGCCGGCTGCCCCTGACCCTGCTTTTAATAATAACCCCCGAGTAAAGGGAGTACACCATAGGTTTGGACCCTAAAGGCGGTTTTGAGCAAATCATGTCCATGGCCCGGGGCTTCCAGGTCGCCAAGATGCTCATGGTGGCCGTGGACCTGGGTCTGTTCGATTTCCTGACCGAGCCGAAGAGTGGAGGGGAAATTGCTGCCTGGCTTAAGGCCGACCCCCGGGCCACCGGTATCTTGTTGAATGGCCTGGCGGCCTTGGGACTCGTGGACAAGGGCGGGGACAAGTTCAAGAACAGCGCCCTGGCCAGCCGCTACCTGGTGCGAGGCTCGGAAAACTACCGGGGGTCCATCATCAAGCACATGGAACACACCTGGAAAAGGGGCTGGGATGACCTCAAGGAGACGGTCATAGTGGGCCACCCGCCGGCGGTGGAAACGGAGAAGTGGGTGGATGGCCGGCCGGAGCGGGACGAAGACTCGGTCCGGGCCTTTATCTGGGGCATGCATGCCATCGCCCGGGACCTGGCCCCGGGGGTGGCGGCCAAGCTGGATCTTTCCAAGGTGCGCCGCCTCCTGGACCTGGGGGGCGGTCCGGCTACCTATGCCATTAACTTTGCCCAGGCCAACCCGGATCTTGCTGCAACGGTCTTCGATCTGCCCATGCCGATTAAGATCGCCCGGGAAAATATCGCCAAAAACGGCCTGACGGACCGGGTGGACACCCTGGCGGGGAATTTTCTCCAGGACGACATCGGGGGCGGCTACGATTTTATCTGGGTCTCCCAGATCCTCCACAGCCATGATGAGGCGCAGTGCAAGCTCATTATCGCCAAGGCGGTGGCGGCCCTCAAGGGCGGCGGCAGGCTGGCGATACAAGACTTTTACCTCAACGCCGACGGCGCCAGCCCCACGGGCGCGGCCATGTTCGGGGTGCACATGCTGGCCGTCACCCCTCGGGGCCGGGCCTACACCTCTGGTGAGGTGGCGGAATGGATGGAAGCGGCGGGCTTGACGAAGCCGGGGTTTATTCAATCGGGGATGGATGCGAGCATCTTGATGGGGAAGAAGAAATAACGGGAGTTTTATGGCCGGTTATTGGCAAGCGTCGTCTCTTCTCTTGACCGGCGGGGCGAAAAGGGGAAGAGGGGAAGAGGGGAAGAGGGGAAGAGGGGCAGAGGGAGAATCTGCTCTTAGTTGTATTTCATCGCGAGATATGGCATTCGGGGTGAACTTATTTCGACCGGGGGACATGGGGGCCAGATTGCCAGGGCCAGCGACCGGTGATCTCCAATTCCAGGGAAAAACTCAGGAAGGTGCGGATTACCACCAAAAGCGCCAAGATCCCCAGATCCTGGAAGGTGGGGCCCACCGCCACCGTGCCGACGATATCGGAAGCAATGAGAAACTCCAGACCCAGCAGGATGGTTTTGCCAAAATCGCTGCGGAATTTCCGATAACAATCGTCCAGGGTGCCCTCTTTGATGACCCGCACCAGGAAGACGAGGGTGGTGGTTATGGCGCCCACCACGATGATCCCAATGGCAATGGATTCGATGCCCACCGCGACCCATCTTATGGACTGATCGAAGCCCTCATACCCTCCGCCGGCGCCCACCATAGTGAAGTCCTCGCACGTTATTATTTTCTCTCATTTGGGTTGAAAAGTTCAAGGTTCAAGGTTCAAGGTTCAAAGTCAGGGTAGACCAAAGGCCCAGGCATGACTGCCACGCGGGCCAGGTTGCGGGTGGTGGGCAGTCCTTTAGGCGTGGTCCCCCCGGCCCAATAAATCCGTCAAGGCCGCCTCGATGGTGGGGAAGTTGAAGGTAAAGCCCGCGTCCACCAACCGTTGGGGCAAGACCTGCTGCCCGGTGAGCAGGGTATCGGCAAATTCCCCCAAGGCCAGGCGCACCATGAATTCCGGGGCGGTCATGAAGGCCGGGCGGTGCAAGACCCGGCCGAGGGCGCGGGCCAGGTCCCGGTTGCGCACCGGATAGGGCGCGGTGAGGTTCACAGGACCGGAAATTTCCGGGTGGGCCTGGATGAATTGGAAGGCCCGGGCGTGGTCGGCCTGGTGGATCCAGGAAAACCATTGGACCCCGGAGCCGATGGGCCCCCCCAAGAACTTCCTGAACAGGGGCACCATCTGACCCAGGGCGCCGCCATCTTGGCCCAGGACGATGCCGAAACGGGTGATCACCACCCGGACTCCCAGGTCCTGAGCCTTCATAGCTTCCGCTTCCCAGGCCTTGGCCAATTCACCCAGAAAGCCGTCGTCCGGCGGGGAGTCTTCGGTGAGTTCCTCCTCGCCCCGGGGCCCGTAGTAGCCCACCGCGGAGGTGCTGCAGAAGAGCTGGCGCCGGTCCCCCGCGGCCAGGGCGGTCACCAGGTTGCGGGTGGTGCTGACCCGGCTGGTAAAGATTTCCTGCTTATGGGCGTCGCTCCAGCGGGTGAAGATCGAGGCCCCGGCCAGATTGATGATCCAGTCATGCTCGGGCACCGCGGCCATCCAGGACCCCGTCCGGGTGGGATCGCCGGTGAGCCAGCTAATGCCGGCCGGGGCCGAGGGTTGGACCTTACGGCTGAGAATGGTGACGGCGTGGCCTTCCCGGGCCAGTTCCCGGGACAGAAAGGCGCCCACAAAGCCGGTGCCGCCGGTCATAAAGATTTTCATGATCATGCCCTCTCACCCGCGGATGCCATGAAATTGCCTGATTTTCAGGAATGTAAGCATCGAAGGCCCGGGGAGCAAGGAAAAACCCCGGGCAGGCAATTGGAGCTTGATGGAAAACATATCCGTTACCGGGCGCGGCCATAAGGCGCGGCGGACTGATCAAGCGGCGGGGGCCTTCTGCTGCCCTATGGCCCTGGCCCCCAAAGCGATGAAAATATAAGACCAGCCGCTAAAGATCATTTCGATGGCCACAAAGAGGCCGATGACCCAAAATCCCGAAACCGGCCAGCGGGCCAGGATCATGACGCCCAGGACGATGGCGGCGATGCCGCCGATGAAGGGCCAGCCCCAGTTCTTGAGGCCGCGCACCTGGAAGGCCATGACCAGGCGCACGACACCGATGCCCACCAAGGCCCCGGCCAGGAGCAGGGTGAACAGGGTGGAGGCCGCCAGGGGATCGGCCATGATGCTCAAGCCGGCCAGCACGTAGAGGACGGCAATGAGGACGTGCCAGAGGATACTCCCCCAGCCCTTGCATTTGAAGGTCTGGAAGATCTGGACCCCGCCGCCGATGACCAGAAAGACCCCGAAAATAAAGACGGTGGCCAGAGTCAGCAAGAAAGTCAGGCCCAATCCGACGGTCCCTAAGACCACCAGCAGGATACCCTGGGCCAGGAGCCAGCCCCAGTTGTGGATCAGGTCCCCCAATACCGGCATTGGCGCCAGCGCCCGGGATGATGTGGTGCCATCGGTCATAGCCTTACCTCCAGAAATTGTGGTGGTGAATATTGTGCCCGCTCTCAGTATTTCGGTCCAAAAGCGCAGAAGCTTAATTTCAGGGTGAGGCTCCGGTTCCCGGCGCCCGGAGGGGAGAAAGTGTGCCGCGCTCTCTCTTAAAGGCGAACCCGGAGAGGTCGCATCAGTCCAGATGGCCCGGGCCTCCCGGGGTTAGAAGAAAGAAGTCACCACCATCAGCAGGGTCAGGACGGCCATGATCACCACGGTGGCCCAGGAGACGAGGTTGTAGCCCCAGCGATTGACATAGTCGCCCATGAGGTCCCGGTTGTTGATCAGGATAAGCATAAAGATCAAGACAAAGGGCAGCATAACGCCGTTGAGGACCTGGGACCAGAACATCACTTTAATGAGGTTAATGTGGGGCAGGAGGATAACGCCGCCCCCCACCAGGATCAAGATGGTATAGAGCCAGTAAAACGCCGGGGCCTCACCCCAGGACTTATCGATGCCCGCCTCGATGCCGAAGGCCTCGCAGATAAAGTACGCGGTGGAGAGAGGCAGAATGGACGCCGAGAAGAGCGAAGCATTCAACAGGCCGATGGCAAAGAGGGTGGAGGCCCAGGGGCCGGCCAGGGGGGCCAACCCCAGGGCGGCCTCCTTGGCGGAATCAACTTTGATGCCGTGGGCATTCAGGGTGGCGGCGCAGGAGATGACGATAAAGACGGCCACCAGGTTGACCATGATGCTGCCGATAATAACATCGTATTTGGTATAGGTGTAGTCTTTGACCGTAATGCCCTTTTCCACTACCGAAGACTGAATATAGAATTGCATCCAGGGGGCGATGGTGGTGCCGATGACGCCGACTAAAATCACCAGATAGGAGCTGTCGAAAGAAAAGCTCGGCAGCACCAGTTCCTTAGCCACTTCGCCCCAATTCGGGTGGGCCAGGTAGCCGGAGAAGATGTAGCAGAAATAAATGAGGCAGGCGGCCAGGAAGACCCGCTCCACCACTTTGTAAGACCAGCGGAGCACCAGCCACCAGGTGAACAGGGCCGCCAGGGGTAGGGACACATACTTGCTCACCCCGAAGAGTTCCATACTGGCCGCCACCCCGGCAAATTCACTCATGATGTTACCCAGGTTGCCCAGGAGCAGGCCTATCATGGCGTAAAAAGTGATCCGGACGCCGAAGCGCTCCCGGATCAGGTCCGCCAGGCCCTTGCCGGTGACCGCGCCCATGCGGGTGCACATCTCCTGGATGACCACCAGGGCCACGATCATGGGGATGAAAACCCAGAGGATTTTATAGCCGAGGGCGGCCCCGGCTACGGAATACGTGGTGATGCCGCCGGCATCGTTGTCCACGTTGGAGGTGATAATGCCGGGCCCCATGATGGCCAGGAAGAGGAAGAGCCGCCGGAAGATAGGATTTTTCACTGACCACCTCACCGCATGGAGCGCTTTCTGACAAATAGACTGACGAAGGTCTCGAGGCTGCCGCGGTCGGGAACGAGCATTGCCAGGACGTCATCCACCGTGATGATGCCCAACATCCGGCTCTCTGCGTCCACTACGGGGATGGCCAGGAGGTTGTATTTGTTCACGGCTTCAGCGACTTCCTGTTCATCGTCCTGGGGCTGGACGGAGATAAGCCGGGTCTGCATGAAATCCTGGAGGAGGGTCTCGGGGTCCGCCATCAAGAGTTCCCGGAGGGAAATGATCCCGATAAGGGTCTCGTCTTCCTGGACAATATAAAGATAATAAATAGTTTCGGCTTCGGCCGCGAGGGTGCGCAATTGCCGGATGGCCTCAGTGGCGGTGATCTTTGGGGACAGAGCGATGTATTCCGGGGTCATCAAGGACCCGGCGGTGCCTGCCTCGTAATCCATCAACTCCCTCACTTCCTGGGCCTCTTCGGGTTCCATCAGGTTGAGGAGTTCGACGGATTTTTCTTCCGGCAGTTCCGCCAGGAGGTCGGCGGCCTCGTCGGGGGGCATCTCTTCCAACAGGTCCGAAGCCTGCTGACTGTCCATGTGTTCCAGGATTTCGATCTGGGTGTCCAACTCCATTTCAACGAAGGCCTCGGCGGCCACCTCCACGTCCAGGTCTTCGATGAAGTCGGCGCGTTTCTTGTAGTCCAGGTCCTCGATAATCTCCGCCAGGTCGGCCGGGTGGAGTTGGTCCAATTGCTGTTTTTCGCTTCGAAGTCTGAGGCTGGCGGTCTTTTCCTCCAGATGCTGGATGAATTCCCACCAGACAAAGTGATTGTGCAATCGCCGAAAGAGGATTTCCACTCCCAAGCGCCGGGCCAGGCCCCGGAGGCCAATATCCACGGCGGTGGGGACGATATATCTCTGTCCGTTGGTCTGGAGCCAGATGAGCTTGATATCATTCACCCGCACGACCTTCGAGCCTTTCAGGTCGATGATCTGCTTGTCCATGATCCATTTATCCAGATATATTTCACCAGGATGCATGTCGACCAAGGTGGTTTCGTCCAGCTCCGCGTGCAGATCCAAGCGGTTGGGATGGATATGGCCGACCTGGTCCACTGGGATGTGGCGCTGCACCCCTTTGGCATACTTGATGCCAGTAACCTTGGGCGTGCCTGCTTCCCAGCGAATCGCCAGGTCACGCAGGTTTCCCACCTGGCGGCCCTGGTGATCATAAATGGGTTTCCCCTGGATTTGGCTGAAGAAGAATTCGCCTAAGACCTTGATTTTTTCCATGATTTCCCCTCCCTCGGGGTAACCTGGCACAACAAAAGGGCCTTGCCACGCTGGTGGAAGGCCCTGGACAGGACAATGCGCAAACGACCTTCCTCACTCGTGGAGTTTCGGCACTGCATAACGTAGAGTCGATTTACTCAGCCACATTAAGTAAAACCTTAAGCCGGTAGTACCTGTTCAGCCCATTGGCGTCTCTCGACGTTTCTGGGCAGTGGCCTGTTTTTATGCAGGAGCCTCACCTAACTGAGGTAATTTTACTGTATGCCAGGGGGAAAAATCTGTCAACCGGGTAATTCCCCTTCACAATATCGGGTGGTCAATACTGATGAAAAGCTTATGAATTATTAACCAAAACCCAACAATTCCCGTAGCCAAAACCCGAAAGATAATCCCAGCGGCGGCGGGCACATTTGAAATCTGGCCTTTTACCTATATACTTATCGGTTAATTGAGAAAGAGAATTTAGGGGTGCCCATGTCACTAAAATATGCTCCTTGCCGGCTCCTGGCGGCGGTGATCGTGGCGGCGTGTCTGGCTTTGCCCGGGTGGGTCCGGGCTGAGGCCGCGCCTACGGAGAAGCCGGAGAAAGGCATGGCCGCGTTCGAGACCCTGTTCCGGGGATTTGAGCAGAGTATTGCCCGGTTACAAGAGAACCTCAAGGCCTGGGAATCCCGGGTCCCGGACGCCGCGGCAAGTCTGGCCCAGACCCAAAAAGAGCTGGACAATCTCCAGGTGGCGGTGGCCACCCTGAAAGCCGCCATGGCCCTGCAACGGCTGCCGCTGCTCCAGGTGCAGGAACTGCTGGAGGCGTATGGTGACCGAGAAAAGACGCTCAAGGAGAAACTCAAGGATCTGGGCCAGGAGATCGACGCACTCAAGAAAGTCCGGCAAGAAAACGTCGAAGCGCAGAATGCCCTGCGGGTCCAGCTCACCATAATCCAGACCAAAGACCCCAGCGCGGTGCCCCCGGAGCTGCAACGAGCCTTTTTGACCTATTTGAACCTGGCGGGGGATCGGGATGGCCTGATGATCCAGGTGCTGGGCGTGCTTTCGCAACGGCGCCAGCTTCTGGAGCAGGAGCAGGAATTGATCGCGGGCCTGTGGCCGTCGTTGCGGCAACTGGAGGCCGACTGGAAGGGCCAGCTCCTGAAGCGTCCGGCAGCGGCGATTTCCTTCCGGGAGCAGGTGGTCCAGGCGGGGAAGGGCCTGGCCGCCATCCCCGGGCGGGGCTGGGACTGGCTCAGCGGCCTGGTGGAATCAGGACGCCTGACGGCCTTTATTTGGAGACGCCTGGCCCCCATCTTCGGCCTGCTGGGTTTCATTGTGCTGTTGGGGTGGAGCACCCGGCGGTTTAATGACCTGGTGAGCCGGCGATTTCTGGCCTGGAGGGGGCGGGCTACCGATATCCACCTGCTGCCCCTGTATGTCCTGGGAGTCACCCTGGTAGCCAATCTGTTCGGCCTGGGCCTGATTTTATGGCTGGGCCTGTTTTTTTGGAACTTTAACCTGATAGACTCCGACCCGGCCCGGTTGATGCTCGCGGGTCTGGTGGCGCTCTGGGTTCTGCATCTGACGATCCGGTGGGTCCAGGAGTTTTTTGCCGGCCAGACGGCGGGGGGAGTGCTGGGCCTGGATAAAGACGTCGCCAGGTTTTACCGGCGCTCCCTGAAACTTTTCCTGGCATACCTCTGCCTGGGGATATTGGGTCTCAAGAGCGCCGGCCGGCTCGATTTTCCCGAATCCAGCCGGCTGTTCGTGGAACATTTTTTTCTGATGGGCATCCTGGTCTGGGGCTTGTGGCTTTTGCGGCGCGCTTACCTGACCCGGCTCCTGCCGCAGTTGGCAGCCCCCACCTGGCTGCATCGGCCGATGACGAGCCTGTTTTTGCGAGGACTGCTGCTCTTCCTGCTGGTGATCATCGTCCTGGCTGACCTCCTGGGATTCCAGAACCTGTCGCTGTACCTGGCCCAGGCGGCCGTCTGGACCCTGCTCACCGTGGTGATCCTGTGGCTCCTGTGGATGATGGGTGAGACCATCATCCGCCACCTCCTGCATCCGGAAGCCGGCCGAGTCAGGTATTTCTTTCCGGAAAGGGCCGAACTGATTCGAAGGATCTATGTCTCCAGCCGCTGGGCCTTGGGTATCGTTCTGGGGGTGGTCGTGGTTCTGGTGTCGCTTAACACCTGGGGGATTGCCCCGCACCGGGTGGCCTGGGCCTTTCAGTGGATGACCTGGGGCCCCACCCTGGGACCCGTGAAGCTGACGACGTTAAGCGTCGCGGGCGTTGCTCTGGCGCTATACCTGGGGTTTTTCCTGTCCCGGCTGATTCGGGCTCTGATGCTGGCCCGGATCTTCCCCCACACCGCCCTGGACCCCGGGGTGCAATACACCATCTCCACCACCGTGCACTATGTGGTTTTAATCCTGGCAGGATTGATCGGCCTGAACATCCTGGGGTTTCCGTTGACCAACCTGGCTCTGGTGGCCGGGGCCCTGGGAGTGGGGATCGGGTTCGGCCTCCAGAACATCGTCAACAATTTTCTCAGCGGCCTCATCCTCTTGTTCGAGAGACCCATTAAGGTGGGGGACATGCTGGTGATCGACGGCCAGTGGGGCGTGGTGAAGGAGATCCGGGTGCGGAGCACCATCTTCGAGACCTTTGACCGGTATGTCCTGATTATCCCCAATTCGGAACTGCTCTCCAACAAGGTGGCCAACTGGACGCATTATGGGGCGGGGATAAACCGCCTGACTTTGCAGGTGGGGGTCTCCTACGGTTCGGACGTGCGCCAGGTGACGCAGTTGATTACCGAGATTTGCCAAGCCAACCCCCGGGTGGTGGCCAAACCGCCGCCCCAGGTCTATTTCACGGTTTACGGCGCCAGCTCTCTGGACTTCACCATCATGGTGCACCTGAGAACCCCCAGCGACCGGATGCCCGCCACCCATGAGCTGAACAGCGCCATCTTTGAGGCCTTTAACGAGCACGGCATCGAGATCCCCTTGCCCCAGCGGGAGGTTCATATCAAGGAGTGGCCGGAAGGCCCGGCGAAAGAGGGGGTTAGCTGAGGCGGGTTTGCCGCCTGATCCAGGCAGGGGCGGGGCAGCGGAGGGGGTCGGCGTCGGGGGCAGCCGGCGAAGGGTTAAAGGCGGCGGGTTGGAGGCGCGCCGACCTATTCGGCGGCGACGACCTTGGCCTTGGCCTTATAAGACCTGACCTCGATGATTTTGGGGTGGGGGCGACGGCGGGGTTCAGGGGCTTTTTCCGCGTCCAGGTCCTCAGGCTTGGCGTCTTTTTTGCGTAATTTGGCGCCTTTCTCCGGGGGAGAGGCGGGCGCCTTGGGGTTGCCCGGGGCGCCGGGTTTCATCTGGTTGGGACCGGCGTAGGCCCCCATGACGTTATTGACAAAGACCTGGGTCTCCTGGTAAGGCGGAATGGCGCCGCACTTGGCCACGCTTTCCGGACCGGCGTTATAAGCGGCCACGGCCAGGGGCACATTGTACTGAAACCGGTCGAGGCAGTGCCGCAGATATCCCACTCCTCCGGCGATGTTCTGCTCGGGGTCAAAGGGGTCCTTCACCCCCATGAGGGCGGCGGTGCCCGGCATGAGCTGCATCAAGCCCTGGGCGCCTTTGGGAGACACGGCGGTGGATTTGAAGCCCGATTCGTGGCGCATCACGGCCCGCACCAGGCTCGGGTCAACCCCGTAGATTTGGGAATACTTGCGGATCAGGGCCTCTAACTGAGGATCGTTGAGGCTGAGATTTCCCTTAAAGGGAGTATGGACGGAGCCCCCATAGACCTGGGGCCAGACCCGGGTTTTCTTATTGAAGATATAGACCTGCACTTCCTTTCCCAGGAGCTCATAGAGGGTATCTTCGGAGTCCGGGGCTTTCTTGGCCGATTTGGCGCCGGGGTTTTCTATGACCAGGCTGCCGTCCAGGGACATTATCTTGGGGGCGGCCGGGGCCGGGCCCGCCAGGGCGGCCTGCGTCAAAATTACGACCAAGATAAAGAATATTCTCCTCATAACTGTAATTCTATTCAATATTCGTGTCATTTTGTCAAGAACAAAGTGGGCCGGCATTTACTTTTTCCCGGTCAGACCTGAGCCTTATTGTGGAAACCAAGAACATTTTCGCACGATGACGCTGTAGTCTCGGGCGGCCCTGCGGTGATGGGCGATGGAATGTTGCTTCGGTTTGCCGGCCCGGGGCCCCGGATTAAAACATTTTTTGTGAGTTTATTACAATAAGAAGTCATAATTATTAATAATTTTTTATGACAAATTTAATCGCCGTTATAAAGATTGTTTGTCAACCAAGATAATACGATGTAATATTGAATAGTTAATTTTAACCGGCTCTCGACCATGGATGGTCTTGTATGCTTTTATCTCGATGGGACGCCAGTCAGGGAGAGTTAAAGGCCGATCCCGGGGAGGCGCACCTGCCTGGCGCCGGCCCGGAGGCCCGACCGGTGACCCGGCCCCTGGTGGTGGTGACCCTGGCCCTGATGGCAGGGATGGCGGCCCCGGCCTGGGGCCTGCACCTGCCGGAGCCCTGGCTGGTGGCGGCCGGGGTGGGGCTCTGGGCCGCCCTGGCCCTGCTCTGGTGGCAGCGGCGTCTGGTCCGGTTTCTGCCGCTCATATTTTTCGCGCTTCTGGGAGTGGCGTTTTATCAACAGGCCCGGCAACCGGATTTTCCTCCCGGCCACCTCACCAAACTGCACCAGCACCAGAACCTGATCCTTTTCGGCCATTTGAACCGGCCCGGCAAGCTGGGGGGGGAACGGGTGCAGCTCTTCATGGAGGCCTTCGCCTGGCGAAGTCCCTGGGGCTGGCGGCCCGCGGCCGGGAAGGTCCTGGTCCTGGCGCCGATACCGGAACCGCCGCCGGTGGGCACCGGCCTGGTGGTGAGGGGGCATTTGGCCCCGCCCCGCATGCTGCTCAACCCCGGCACCTTCAACCGGCCCCGGTATCTGGCGGCGGACGGGCTGTTCCGGGAGATGCGGCTTTCAGACCCGCAACGCCTCCTCTTTCTGGCCGAAACCCAAGACTATCCCTGGGGGGAGAGGCTCCGGGGGGGCATCAGGGAGCTTCTCAAGGGCATAGACCCGGCCGGCCGGGCGATCTATCTGGCCATGCTGCTGGGGGACCAGGGAGAAGTCACCCCGGCAATGCGGCAAAATTTTTCCCGCACCGGCACCAGCCACCTGCTGGTCATCAACGGGCTGCACCTGGGGATGGTGGCCGCGGTCACCTATTTTCTCAGTTTCTGGCTCTTGCGGCGTTTTCCCCGGCTGCTATTGCGGGTCAACGCGGTCAAGATCGCCACGCTGCTGGCGGCGATCCCGGTAGTGTTTTATGCCTGGGTGGCCGGGGGGTCGCCCTCGACCCAGCGGGCCGAGGTCATGGTGCTGGCCTACCTACTCCTGGTTTTCCTGGGACGCCCCGGGGAGGTCTGGAGCGCCCTGGCCCTGGCGGCCCTGGTCATCCTGAGCCTCACGCCCCTGCGCCTCTTTACCACCTCCTTCCAGCTTTCCTTTGTGGCGGTGGCGGCGTTGATTTATATACTCCCCCGCCTGGTGGGGTGGATAGCGGGGCCGAGGTCGGATCACCCCATCACGGGTCCGGCGGCCCGTCTCTTTTTCCGAATCAAAGAGTGGTTTATGGTGTCGGTGGTGGCCACCCTGGCCACCGCGCCCCTGGCGGCCTTCTATTTCCAGGTGGTCTCCCTCCTGGGTATCCTGGTCAACGTAGTGGCCATTCCCCTGGTCCTGCTCCTGGCCCTGCCGTTGGGGGAGGCCGCGGTCATCTCCCAGGCCTTATCCCTGACCCCGGTGGCCCAGGCCCTGGTCTTTGTGGGCAAACTCCCCCTGTGGCTGGGCTATCAGGTGATTGAGTGGGGGGCCAAGGTCCCCGGCAGCGCCATCATCGTACCTACGCCCACCTGGCTGATGATTGGCGCCTATTATGCCATCCTGATCCTGGTCTTTTATCCCCGGCGCAGCTACCTGACCTGGGCCGGGGCGGCCCTGGCGGGGATGGTTTTGGTGACTGCGGCGGCCCTGCCCCTGGCCACGGCCCCCCAGGCCCTGGAAGTGACCTGCCTGGACGCCTATGGGGGGCTGGAGGGGGTGGTGGTGAGCCCGGAGAACCGGCGGCTGGTGGTGTCGGCGGCAGTACCTCCCCGGTGGGGCCGCCCCGGCCCGGGTTGGGGGCCGCTGCCGGGATACTGCCATTGGCGGCAGTTTCGGCGTTTGGACCTAGCCATCGCCTTGAACTTGAACGAGGCCAACGCCGGTGAACTGCTCAGCCTGGGCCAGCAGTTCAGCGTGGGGTCATACTGGTACGGCCGGCGAGACCGGGAAGGGCCGGCCGCCTGGGATCTCTGGAATTATTTGGGGGACCGGGGCGCGACGCCGCGGTCCCTGGCCCGGGGCAGCCCCCCCGTGGCCCTGGGCGGCGTTGACTTAAGGTACGTGAAGCTGGGGGCGGACGAGGCCCCGGCGCTGGAAGTGGCCTATGAGGGTCAGCGAGTCCTGATGATGCCGCCGGTGGGGGGGCTGGCGGCTGAGGAGCTGCCAGCCGCAGCCGGGCCGCTGGCGGCCCTGGTCATCCCTGCTACCCTGGTCGGCGCCCAGGAGCGCACAGCCATCCTGGCCCGATTGAACCCCGGGCGGGTGGTGGTCTATGGCGATCCCGCCCGGTCCGGTGCGGCCCTGTCCTCCTGGCCGGTACCCTGCCAGTTCACCCGGGAGGGGGCGGTGAGCCTTTACCTGGCTGCCTCCGGGGTAACCGCCCGGCAGTGGCGGCCGCAGGAGTGAGCGGATTTTCCTTACCCGGTTCTGAAGAGTTCAAAGTTCAAAGTTAGGAGTAGGCTCATCCGGAACTTTTGCCAATGTGCGGGTGGGCCAAAGACCTACGAATGACTGATTATTGTCAGGGTCCCGGCAGACGGTGCCCTTTTTCCCTGGAGGCGCTGGCAAAATCTACCATTAGTGGAATGGTCATTCTGAGCGAAGCGATGAATCTCGTATTTCTCAAAAGGTTGAGATCCTTCACTTCGTTCAGGATGACAAATAAAATGCTTTTGCAGGGGCTCACTTTTTCGAAAATTGATGCGTAATCCGGGCTAAGGAATTTTCAGGAACTGTGGGAGGGGTGGTCAGATAAAAACGGATGGCAAGGGAGGGCCGGAATTTCCTGGGGGTGCGAGGCGATTCCGCCCCTTGCCGCGATGGGGGTAAACGCCCTCGAAGGCGGTTCAGCTCTTACGAGAAGTCTTGGGGATGAATTGGCTCATCTGCTGCTTGACGTCGACGGCCTTGCATTTGGGGCAGGCGACCTGGCCGGCCTCGTATTCCTTGATACTCATGATGCGCACGAACTGTTCCCCACATTTGCCGCAGAGGTATTCATAGGTGGGCATGGCATTCCTCCTAAATAGCAGGATTAACTTTTTATTTTACCAATGATAACGTCATTTGCATGATGTAATCCTCTATTTCATTACCCCATTGTTTCCAACCTTTCCTTTTATGGCGGGCAAAAAGCTCTAAGTAAGGTCCTGGGCTACATTTTTCAATAATAGGGTAAAGTTCATCAGGTTTTCTTGAGTGTTCCCTTTTTCGAGACCCAAGGTTGAAATTGATGATATGTTTCGCCGTCATAAAAATCCATATTTTTGGAGGTTTTCCAAACTAATTATGGAAAATTATTGTAATCCTCTTTATATTTTTTGCCCGTGACTAATTCACTCCTAAGCTGATTAATCCTTAAAATGGTTCTTGCCAAAATAAAATAATAGTAATTTCCATATTTTTAGTTAAGACGATAACGACCGCGCTCTACAAATTCCAAATATCCTTTATCCCTCAAAACTTGCAATTGTTGACGGATTTTATCCTTAATATGTAAGTTATCAGGATACTTTTTACTCAACAAATTTTCAAAGGCATAAACTTCATTAAGAGAAAACTCTTTACTTCCAAGTTTGTCAATGCAATTCATAACCTCTAAAAGCCAGCCCTTTGCGCTTGCCCCCTTTTCCTCTCGCAAAAAAAGCGTCTTTTGCCATTCCTTAAGGACCTTATCCTTCGGTTCAACTTGTCGATTCTTAACAAAAAATATTTTTCCAGTTTGAGGAATGCTTTGCAATAAAATATTACACCCGACCCACCCTGCTCGGCGTGCAGTTGGTGGTAATGGTTTTCTTTTTTCAATTATTTTAGGAATAAAAAAATGTTTCGGTATGACGAGAAAATTCTGAACTTCAAAATCTCGCAAATCATAATTTAGGAGAAAAAAATTCGGGTTATTGCTATCCTGCAATCGTTCAATCATTGTTCGGTATGCACCATTAAGAACTTTAGTGCCAACTATTTCTTTTGTGCTTTTCAATTCATAGTCTTCTTTGCAATATGAACAGAAAAAATCAGCGACAGGCTTATTGTTTGCGTATTTGTCAATAGTAATATTACCACAGTTTGGACAATAAACCTGATTATCAACCCAATGCTCGCTTAAAACTCTAGCTTTTTGAGACAAACTTTTATATTCATCGACTAAATTTGTTTCAAAAAATAGATTCATATATAATCTGCGAGGATAGTTCCGAATATTCCGAATCCTATTGAAAGCAAATCTTCAGCAGACGTTTTCATTCTATTCCTCTACATACAAATTCCGGGTTATGCCGAATACCAAAACAGGACATCCACCACCACCCCCGCCCTCAATCCGGGGTAGAAGCTTTTTCATCCATGTGCTTGACCAGCCGTATTTATTCCATAATCCAAGTCCTTTAAAAATTTCGCTTAAATCGTCAGCTTTGGTGATTAGTACCCCGACGCTAATGGCCCGCAGGTCGAAAAGCAGCCGGAAGTTATTTAAATATCTGTCATAAAATGGATCTTTATTGCTCCATTCTATCTCAAGGGCGACTCTATTTTTGACACAATCTACTTTATGAGTAGGGCTTTGTATTTCATGCTTATCGACCACAATTTTAGTTTCAAAAGATTTTTCTACCCAGTGGCGTCTTTTGAACGCCTGGTCAAACCATTGAGAGATCGGAGATAGTCCGCCACCTGGGGCTAAAACATCCGTTCTCTTCAGCCTAAAATCTTTTAATATATTAATAAGTTCTTGCCATTCAGCAGGGAAATCGCTTTCTAAAATAGCCGAAGCATGTTTCCATTCGTGGACTTCGTAATTTTTCCTTATAAATTCCGGAAGATTTCCGATAGCCATCTGCACGCCTAACCTTTTTGGATACTACCAGTACCACACTTCCGCTAAAATTTCTACGTCAAAGAGAGTCACAAACCGGATTCTGGCAAGGGGCATCCGGCGGCGGGAAAAATTATCTATTCTGGCCCGGCTGGCAGGAGGAGGGTGTCGGGCGCCAGGCTCCGGGCCACCAGGAGGTTGTACCACTCATAGGCCTGGTGCGGTTGCGGGGTTTCGAGGATGGCGGCCTCGGGCCTAAGCCAGGGGTGGGACAATAAGTGGCGCAGTCCAGGCAGGCCGATGGCACCCCGGCCCAGGTGCCAGTGGCGGTCCCGCCGGGAATTGAGTGGGACCCGGGAGTCGTTGAGGTGGACGATTTTCACCGCGTCCAGTCCCGGCCCCCGGGCCAGGTCGGCCAACAGCCGGGCGACCCCCGGAGGGGTGCTGAGGTCAAAGCCGGCCCCATGGGCGTGGGCCGTATCCAGGCATAACCCCAGGGGCACGCCGCTGGCGGTGATGATGTGCGAAAGGTGCTCAAAGCGCCAGCCCAATTCCTGGCCCTGACCGGCAGTATTTTCCAGGAGCACCAGGGGGGGCGGCGGCACCTGAGAGACCGCCAGGGCCAGGGCCCGGGCCACCAGGTCGAAGCTGGCCTCCTGCAGCGGCCCGTGACCGGGATGGACCACCAGGTAATCGGCTTTAAGGGCCCGGGCCAGTTCCAGTTCTCGTGACAACCTCCGGGTGGACAAAGCATAGAGGGCCGGATCGGCCGTGGCCAGGTTAGGGAGATAGCCGAGATGCACCACCAGGGGCCCCAGCCCCGCCTGAAATCTGGCCCGGGAAAAATCTTGGATGGCCGCAGGCGCCACCGGGCGCCATTTCCAGCCCCGGGGGTTCTGGACAAAGATCTGGAGGGCCTGACAGCCCAGGACCTGGGCCTGATAGACCGCCCGGCAGAGTGATCCGGCGATGGAGAGATGAAATCCTAAGCGCATAAAAAGCCTTGGGGGAAAAGGGGAAAAGGGGAAGGGGCGAAAAGGGGAAAAATCAAAAAAATTGCGGAGATTTCGCCTTTATTGAGGTCGATCCATAGCCACGATGGGCAATATGGAATCAAGCTGAATACCGAAAGTAATGAATCCATCGGGTTTCCCCCCTTTTCCCCTCTTCGCCTCTTCCCCTTTTCCCCCAGCCTTTAGGCCGGGAATAGCGCATGAAAACCACCGGGATTTCTGATATATAAAAACCATGACCTTTCCGGTGGTGTTACGCTCCCGTATCCTGGAAAACTATGTGGCCCGGGAGTTCCTCAAGCTCATGGGGCTGAGCCTGGTGACCTTTGTCTCCCTGTTCATCATAGTCGATTTCTTCGAAAAGATTGACCGCCTGGTCCGGGCCCAGCTGGGACCGGTAGCATTGTCGGAATACCTCATCCTCAAGCTCCCCTTCGCCATTGGGCAGGTGCTCCCCGCCGCGGTGCTGCTGGGGGTCATGCTGACCTTCGGCCTCATGTCCCGATCGCATGAAACCATGGCCATCCGGACCTCGGGCCTGAACATCCTGTCCCTGGTGCGGCCGGCCATCACCTATGCCGGGGTGATGGCCCTTTTGCTCCTGGCGCTCAATTGCTACCTGATACCCTGGAGCCAGGGCCGGCTCGATGTGTTCTGGCAGACCCAGGTGGACAAGAAGCCGCCCCGCAACCTGCACGACCTGGAACACTTCTGGTACAAGGGTGACCAGGCCATCTATAATATTGTCATGTTCCGCAAAGATATCCAGACCCTGGAAGGGGTAAAAATTTACCTCTTCGATCGCCAGTTTCACCTGGTGCAGATTATTGCCGCGGCCCGGGCCCAATGGCAAGGAGACCACTGGCGGTTCTCCGAGGGTTATGTCCAGTTCTTCGCCCCCACCACCGGGGCGGTAACCGGGGAAAAGTTCCAACAGCGGGACCTGGTGCTGACGGAACACCCCAAGGATTTCGCGGACCTGGAAAAGAAAGTCACGGAAATGGATGTGAATGAACTCTATAACTATACGGCGCGCCTGGAGCGGGACGGCTATAAGTCCACCCCCTACCGGGTGGATCTTTACAGCCGGTTTTCCCTGGCGCTGACGCCGCTGATCCTGGTCATTCTGGGGTTGGGGCTGGCCTTGCGCCATGAACGGATTCACCTCACCTCCATGGTGGCGGTGGGCCTGGGATTCATGTTCGTCTACTGGTTGTTCTTTGGCTTTTGCGCATCTTTCGGCCAGGCCGGCAGCATTCCGGCGCTGCTGGCGGTTATCGCCCCCCATCTGGCCTTCGGCGGGGTGGCCGCAGGGCTGCTGCGCCAGGTGACCAGGTAAGCCGCCCCGTCCCGACGGGAATTTCCCCTTTTCCTGCTCCGCTTTCCCTCCATCCATAACGGGCTGACTTTTTTGACCGGCAACCCCCGAGGAGACGAATGAGGCTGAGATGGCCTCGACGTCAACCTCATGGCCAAATAATATTGTTAATTAAATAAGTTATAAATTTAAGAGGCTGAGTTTCGGCATGTTGGACCGGACACTTCCCGGGAAGGAGGAGGCTGATTTTGAAAAATGTAACGATGGGCGCAGGATTTTTTAACATTTTTATTGTCATCCTCCGGAATTTTGTGCTATCAAGGAGGAACTGCAACCTCAGGTGGACTCGGGCTCAGAGATTAAATCTCGATCCGGCATCCGGGGGACTAAAACAACTTAAAGGGGGGATGGGCGTCGGGGTACCCATTTTCCGAATTCCAGGCGTAGGTTTAAGGGTTAAGTAGTCAACCGCTAACCAGGAGGAAGGGAGAGAGATTATGACCAAAGCAGAATTGATTGCGCAAGTGGCGGGAGAGGCCCAGGTGAGGAAGGTGGACGCGGAAAAGGCCATCAACAGCTTGATCAGGATTGTGTCAGCGGCGCTCAAGTCCCAGGGCCGGTTGGCTCTGGCGGGCTTCGGCACCTTCATGGTGACGCAGCGCAAGGCCCGGGAAGGCCGGAATCCTCAGACCGGCAGCCCCATCAAGATTCCTGCCACCAAGGTGGTAAAATTTAAGCCTGGGAAACAACTGAAAGATTCCGTTAAGTAGGGAACTTGGACCAGGGCCGTCCGACTGCGCACCCGGGAGCAAGCTCCCGGGGCCAGTGGCAGATGAAGGCCGGGACCTCAGCCGGCTCCCCCCGGTAAGGCCCGGAAAGACGGAAACGGCCTCCTGGTAAAAGCTTCTCCCCGGCGAAGGCAGCCGCGGCAGTTCCGGTGAGACAAGTGCTTCGCCGGGTGAGGGCTGCGGATGGTCTGGCAAGTTTCCCGGGAGACCCCACGAGGTAACGGACAGGCGGGGGCCGCTCAACCGGTGGCGTGGCCCCTGGGGTAATTCGGTTAGAAATGGCAATAATTTGACGGGGTATCTGTTCGTGATGAACTACGAACCGGCCCGGGGGGCCCGTTGACCCGACCATAACCCCCAAAACCCCATCACCGATTGATTTGGTTTAGAGAATGATATGAGGGCGGGAACGCACCGGTTCCCGCCCTCATATCATTTCAAGCCCGTCAGCACTTCCTCCAGGGCGGCCATGAGGGCCTCCTGATCCCCCGGCAGCACGGTGCGCAGGTCCAGCACCACCACCCCGCGTTCCACCCGGCTGATGACCGGGGTATGCGCCCGGCGCAACCGGGCTTCCAGTTCCTGGGGGGGAAGGGGAGGTATGGTGAGGGCCAGGGCCCGGCTGGGCAGGGGGGCCTGGGGCAAAGCCCCGCCGCCGGCCCGGCCTTCGCTGTGCACCACTTCCACCTGACAGAGCGTCCCGAAACGACGCCGCAGCCGCCGGGCCAGGGCGCGAGCCTGGCGGTCCAACTCCGCCACCGGCCGGGTCAGCATCCTGAGGGTGGGAATTTCGGTCACGGCCCGGGGCTCCTCCAGATAGAGGCGCAGGGTGGACTCCAGGGCCGCCAGGGTCATCTTGTCGGGGCGCAGGGCCCGGGTCATGGGATTGCTGCGCAGGGCTGCCACCACGTCTCGATTTCCCAGGATCAACCCGGCCTGGGGCCCACCCAGGAGTTTGTCGCCGGAAAACAGCACCAGATCGGCCCCGGCCTTGAGGGTCTCCTGCACCGTGGGCTCCTTTTCCAGGCCGTAGCGGCTTAAATCCACCAGACAGCCACTGCCCAGGTCTTCCACAACTTTAAGGTCGTAGCGCCGCCCCAGGTCCACCATTTCGGCCAAGGTCACTTCGTGGGTGAAGCCCAGGATGCGAAAGTTGCTGGGGTGGACCTTGAGGAGGACGGTGGTGTCGGAGGTGATGGCCTTCTCAAAGTCCCTGAGGTAGGTTTTGTTGGTGGTGCCCACTTCCCGGAGGATGGCGCCGCTGGCCGCCATGATTTCGGGCAGGCGGAAGGAGCCGCCGATTTCCACCAGTTGGCCCCGGGAAATGACCACTTCCCGGCCCGCAGCCAGGGTGTTGAGGGCCAGGAGCACCGCGGCGGCGTTGTTGTTGACCACCAGTACGCCGTCGGCTCCGGTCAACTCCTGGAGCAGCCCCTCCAGGTGATCCTGGCGTGAGCCCCGGGCCCCTCGGGCCAGGTCGTACTCCAGGGTGTTGTAGCGGCTGGCCACCTCAAGCACTTGTTCAAGACAGGCTGCTCCCAGGGGCGAACGTCCCAGGTTGGTGTGAATGACCACCCCGGTGGCGTTGACTACCCGACGGAGCATGGGCCTGGCCGCGGCAGAGAGGGCTTCCCGGAGGTTTTGGAGCAGGACCGTTTCATCGAGTTGGAGGGGCAGCGCCTCAGGGGGCAGGGCGTTGATGGTGCGGCGCGCATCCGCCAGGACCCGGCGCACCACCGCCGCGGCCAGGGAGCGGGGCAGGGGGGAAACGGCCGGGGCCAGTTCAGGGTGGCGCAGCAGGTCGTCCACCTGGGGAAGCTGCCGCAGCAGAGAGGCGCACTTGGGGTCCATAATTCGCTCCTTTGCACAGAAATATGCCACCGCCGGGAGGGTCTGTCAAATGAAAGAACGGCAAAGATTTGGGGGGAAAAGGCGAAAAAAGGAAAAGGCGAAAAGGGGAAGCAATAAAACTCATGATCAAAATTTGCCCTGATGCCGATAAAACCGAAAGTGGAGTAACTCTGACCGTGAAGGCTGAGGTTTAACCGGCGGGCGGGGTGTGAGATGCGATCTGATAAATAATATGATATCAATTCTGGTGATTTAAACTGGGTATATAGAGCAGTAGCCTGTCATTGGGGGTATATTCAGGTGGCCGCGGCTTGTTCTCGGGCGCACCATTACCGGGGGATGCCGCCAGGGGGCTTCAGGCTCCAGAGCAGTGATGAATCCAGGTTCTGAGGGTTCAGTAGGCCCAGATTTCAGGAAAGATGCCTTGCTCAGCGAAATTTATGATATCATGCCTCCCAAGAGACAATTTGGCTGCAAGAAGAAGGATCTTCTCGGGGAGAAGGGTCCCCAAAACTATTTTTAGCCTGTGGGGCCAAGGTTATCGCATAATTCCGGTTTCCGGTCTTTTGGCCCTTAACGCCTTGGCGTTTTGGCAAGAGATCCGGGTACAAACAGGAGATTGCCCCGGCCAATAGCGGCTGGGCCCGGTCAAATCCACACCATTTTAGGCTATAATTAAGAAACCGCGCCCGGGCAGAGGAGAGTTTTCCCTCATGGGACTCTAATGCCGCAGCCGAGTTTCGGAATAATCGGCAGAGGGTTTCTCCCCTGAGGACAGGTCATGTGCGGCATTGCCGGCTTCTTTAACGCCCCGGGGTCCCGGGAGGAGAAAACCGCCTGGATTCAGGGGATGATTGATCCCCTGGCGCACCGCGGGCCCGACGACCAGGGCATCTGGCTGGGAGACTGCGGGGCCCTGGGCCACCGGCGCCTGAGCATCATTGATCTGGAAGGCGGGCACCAACCTTTAGCCGACGCCCTCAACCGTGCAATCGTGGTGTTCAACGGTGAGATTTACAATTTCGCCGAATTGCGCCGGGACCTGGAACAAAAGGGATTTTGCTTTAAGACCCGCTCTGACACCGAAGTTCTGTTAAACGCCTACCTGGACCAAGGACCCCGATGCCTGGATTCTTTTGAAGGGATGTTTGCCTTCGCCATCTGGCACCCGCCCACCCGAACCCTGTTTGCGGCGCGGGACCGTATGGGGAAAAAACCCTTTTATTACACTCTGCAAAACGGGGTTTTCGCCTTTGCCTCAGAATTGTCGGCGCTGCAAGGCTTGCCCCTGCTGAACCTGGAGATCGACTGGTCAAATCTGGTGCGGTTCTTAGCGTACGAATACGTGCCCACTCCCTACAGCATTTTTCACCAGGTCTATAAGCTGCGGCCGGGCCATTTCCTGCAATTTTCCCTGGGGAATTTACACACCGCCCCTTACTGGGAGATTCCGGCGATCGATCCCGAACTGAACCTCTCTCCGGGGGAATGTGAAGAAAAGCTGAGATTTTTGTTGAGCCGGGCGGTACAAAAGCGGCTGATTAGCGATGTGCCTCTGGGAGTGTTCCTGAGCGGCGGCATCGACTCCACCTCCATTGTGGCCGCTATGGCCGCGGTGAGCCCTCCCAGCTCCATCAAGACCTTTAGCGTCGGTTTTTCGGAAACGGCTTATGACGAGTCGCCACACTCCCGCTTCGTGGCCCGGGAGTTCGGCACCGATCATCACGAGGAGCAACTGAGCACGATGCAGGTGGGAGAATTGCTCCCCGCCATCGTCTCCCGGCAGGACGAGCCGATGTCCGACCCCTCCATCATCCCCACGTTTATCCTATCCCAACTGGCACGGAAGAAGATTACCGTGGCCCTGGGCGGGGATGGCGCAGATGAGCTTTTCGGCGGATATCACGCGCTGCGAACTTTCAAATATGCTGCTTGTTATGAAAGGCTGCCCCGGGAAATCAAGCGGGTAGTGGAACTCCTGGGGCCGCGGTTGCCGATATCCTCCAATTACATCAGCCTGGGCCGGGAGGTGACCAATTTCCTGGCGGGGATGAAGCTGCCCCCCTGGCTCCGCCTCCAGGTCTGGACGGGAGGGTTGACCCAGGAGCTGCAAGAGTCCCTCTGGCTCCCCCCCTCTCCCAGGGCTTTCGACCCGGAATGGATCTATGGCGAAACCCGCTCCCTTTACGAGGGCTTTGCCGGCAAGCAGCCGCTGGAACGGGCCTTTTTTGTTTATGCGCGGCAGTTCTTGCTTGACCGGGTGCTGGTAAAGGTGGACCGCGCCTCCATGATGAATTCCCTGGAAGTGCGGGCCCCCTTTCTCGACCGGGAACTGGTGGAGTTTGCCTTCCGTCTCCCTTGCCACCTGAAGATTCACGGCCTCACCATGAAGTATATCCTCAAGAAAGCCATGACCCCCCTCTTACCCCAGAGGATCGTGCATCGTCCCAAGAGAGGCTTTATGATCCCCACCCCCCGCTACCTGAAGGAAACCTTGCGGGACCTGGTGGAAGACCTGTTGGGCGAGACTTATTTAACCCGACAGGGGTTATTCCGTCCCGAAGCCGTGAGAAGGCTGCGGCGGGATCACGATTCCGGGAAAAAGGATTACCGCCGGGAGCTTTGGAACCTGTTGGTGCTACAGCTTTGGCTCCACAATAATCCTTTGCCCATCAGGTGACCGGCGCCAGGTTGGGCCCCAGAAAGCGGCCGGCAAGGGGAGACCTGACACGTGGGTAAGGGGGTTTTACCGCCTGCCTGGTGAGGCAGGCGGTTTTGTCCTTAATTTTCGACTTTGGCGTTATGTTTCTTGCGGTAGATGTTCCGGCTGGCGCAGTTTTGCCGCCGGGCCAGTTTGGCGCGCTCCGCCGGAGTCAATTTGCCATCGGCCTTCATCTGGTCTTCCGTGGCTTTGATGCGCGACTGTTGGTTCTCTAAACGCGTGGCCTCGCCTGGAGTCACCTGCCCGGATTTTATGCCCTGCTGAATGCGTTGCTGCTGCTTGAGCTCCCTCTCTTGAACCCCGGGATCGTTAACATTTTGCGCGGCTGCCGGCAGCCCGGTCAAGGTGAGCAAACTCAGAATCAGGCCAGTCTTTAGAAGATTAGTGCCTCGGCTCATTGGATCAATTCTCCTTTTGCACAACTTTTTTTAGTTAGAATTGACTCCCGGCGAAACGTTAACCGGGAAATAGCCCTGGAGAGAGCAAGCCCCGGGGGCCATTGAGGTTAACCAGGCCCCGAGCAAAATGGAAATAACATAAGGAATCTGCGGGGATATCTCGTCTGATTTTCCTTAAATCTGAGCAGGGGAAACCCTGCCGGCGGGCGGGGTGCGGATTTAGGGGGCGAGGGGCATGGAACCGGAGAACCCGAGCTCGTTAAGGAAACGATTGACCACCGGGGTCCAGCTAGCCAAGCCGCGCACGTCGGTGAAGAGATAGTGTCCTTCCTCGCAGAAGGGCGGGAGCATGACGAGCCGGGCCTGGCCTCCGTCCTGGTGGAAGGCGGCGCACATCTCCCGGGCCAGCCAGGGGGGAAAATAAGAATCATTTTCGGTATAGATCCACAGGGTGGGGGTCCGGGTGGTGCGGCCCGCCTGGGCGCAGGCCTCGACCAGGCGATCCGGGGAACAGTTCATGCCCCGCTTGGAGCCGCGTCCGCCGGCAAAGTTGATGACGCCGCGCACCCCCGGCAATTCCTGGCTGGCCAGGATCAGGGAGGCCAAGCCCCCGGAGGAGTGTCCCACCAGCACCAGACGGTTGGGATCGATGAAGGGCAGGGTGGAGGCATACTCCACCGTGGCGCGCAGATCTTTGGCCGATTCCTCCCCGGCTTGATAAAAATTGGAGCAGTCGCAGGGACCTTCGACCTCGGCGTACTCGCCCTCGGAATGCCCGTAGCCGCGCCGCATGGGAATGATCACGGCAAATCCCATGCTGACAAATTCCCAACTCTGGGCGTCATAGCGGAGGCGCGTCCCCACCCGCTGCTTGGGGTTCCGAGAAGTGCCGTGGCTCATGATCACCAGGGGAAAGGGGCCGGGGCCGGGCGGCCGGTACAGGGTGGCCTCCAGGGTGAGGTGCTGAACTCCGGCGGGCCGGGAGATGGTCATGGGGACGCGCATGAGGTGCTCGTTCAAGGGCACTGACGGCACCGGGGGAAGATCCAGCGGCAACCTTACCGCAGGGAAGAGAAAGATTGCCTGGGGAAGAGCGGGACCTGCGCCCAGCCCCAGGAGCAGGGCCAGGAAACCGAAGGTCCGCAGGAGTCTTTTCAGCCAGCCCCCCACGTTTATCCTAACCTCCGGCGCATGCAGGCGCATGGGCCCGAAAGTGACCGGCCAGACGGACCCCAAGGGTTAGGGCTGAGGATCAGCCTGGGCCTGGGGGCATGGGGCGGCCCCAATCGCGGTTTGGTTAAACGCATGTCATCCCCTCTCTGGGGCTCAATCTTAAGGGAGGGGGATTGGCCTGAGAATCGGGAAATCCCTGGAATAGGAAGTTGAAAGACCTTAAATTTCCCGGTTTATTGGCGAGGAAGCCGGGGGTAGCGGGAGGAACGAGGGAGATGGGCGAGATTGACTGGAAGCCCATACTACCGGGGACTTGACCGGCGGGCTGAATATCCTATAATAAACGATTGCGCCGGGGCCGTAGCGACGGGGCGCGGGTTGGCGGGGGAAACCCCGGGAAACGGGGGAGGCGGCGGAGGCTCCGGTGAGAATTTATCAGAAAAATTATTGACATTCGCCGCACGGCCTCATACACTTATAAAGTTAAAATTTGGGCAGTTTTGGCCTAGGCACATGGGGGGCGCGAGCCGGCGTAGCTCAAAGGTAGAGCGCCTGATTTGTAATCAGGGGGTTGCGGGTTCGAGTCCCATCGCCGGCTCCAGGGAGACATCAGCTTCCCTATTTTTCTTTTTTCGTAATTTTTTTCGTAAAGGAGAGGTACCCGAGTGGCCAAAGGGGACGGGCTGTAAACCCGTTGGCGCAGCCTACGGAGGTTCGAATCCTCCCCTCTCCACCAGTTAAAGTTCAAAGTTCAAGGTTCAGAGTGCAAGGTGCATGTTTTGGCGTGGAAATATTTTACTGGCTACTGCTACTGACCACTGATGACGGGATTAACGGCGGGAATAGCTCAATGGCCAGAGCGTCAGCCTTCCAAGCTGAGGGTTGCGGGTTCGAGTCCCGTTTCCCGCTCCACTCGAGCCCACGTAGCTCAGTTGGTAGAGCGCATCCTTGGTAAGGATGAGGTTCACCGGTTCGATCCCGGTCGTGGGCTCCATATACGGGTTTTGGGTTTTGGGAAAGAGTCAGGCATTAGTTTGAACCGGATAATGAAATAAGGAATCGTTCAGCTCAAGAGGCTGGGGCGACAAATAGTGAAAGACAACCTCGCGGCCCGAAGGCCGGGCTCCGGGGGTAACCCTATGCTGGAGAGAAGAGATGGCCAAGAAGAAGTTTGAGCGCAAGAAGCCGCACGTGAATGTAGGGACGATTGGTAGACTTGGAAATTGGCGGTGCCCTCGCCCCAGGGCTGGCCGCGCTGCCAGCCATAGCCTTTGAGATAATTGGCGGTGGAGG